>NZ_UWOE01000002.1 GCF_900604355.1 Luxibacter massiliensis
GTTCCTGTTCCCATTATATCAAAGTTCTTGCCATTCCACAAACATTTCTTGACACAACCGCCGGTTCCGTCTGGATTGTGCTTTTCCTTTCTTTTCTTGATTACATCTACTTAGCCATAAGCTGTTTCATGCCCTGCGACTTTATTGATGTGCGATAAAGAAGTAATAGAAGTGTAAAAAATTTTGCCGTTCCTATCCGGCACTTAGCTCTTGTGTCGGATAGGTCGGGCGGTTATTCGGGCAAGTCCACCTTGCCAACAAAAGAATAATAAATCTCAATGTCCTGTCTGCGGGTCTTGTTCTCGTCATAGCTGCACTCATGCACAACGATTTTCTCTACAAACTCCCGCAGCAGAGTAGGGGTAAGTTCTTCAAAGCTGGTATGCCGCCGGACAACATTCATAAACTTTTCTGCGTTCACGGTGGCTTCCTGTGCTTTGGAAAGCTCCGCTTGGATAGCGGCGGCTCTTTCTTTCAGCTCCCGTTGTTCTGCTTCATAGTCTGCCGACAGCTCTGTGAAACGCTCGTCTGATATGCGCCCGGTCACACTGTCCTCATACAGCCGCTTGAAGATAGCGGATAACTCGGCTATGCGTTTCTCGGTGGCTTCCAGCTCCTTTTTCTTGGCGGCGTTCCTGCGCTTGCCCCCGTCCTCGTTCTGCTCAATCAGGAGCTTCATAAACCGGGCTTCATGCTTTGCCGCATAGCTGGTCACTTTCCGCAGATTGGAGAGTACACCAGCGGTCAAGAGGTCGGTGCGGATAAAGTGCGCCGTACAGTCATGGGTGCGTTTCTTGTAGTTGCCGCAGATATAACAGTCCTGCTTGCGCTTGTCCGTCTGGTATCGCTGCTGATACATCACACTGCCGCAGTCTGCACAGAACAGTATGCCGGAGAACAAGCCCACTTCATCATAGCGGTTGGGGCGTTTGCGCTGCTTGCGAAGCTCCTGCACCCGTTCCCATGTTTGGGTGTCTATGATAGGCTCGTGGTGGTTCTCGAATATCGCTTGCTTTTCCTCCGGGTTTTCTACGCTGTGCTTGACTTTGTAAGAGAGTTTTTCCGTCTTGAAGTTTACCAGGCAGCCCGTGTATTCCCGGTTTTCAAGGATATGCACAACGGTATTGGTCGCCCACTTGCACTCATAGCCGGGGTGGTAGCGGCGGGTGCTGCCCGTCCTGCGGTATTCCAGCGTCCCCGGCGTGGGGATTTGCTGCTCTGTGAGCATACGGGCTATCTTGGTCGGACCGTTCCCGGCAAGGCAGAGGTTGTATATCTGCTTAACTACGGGTGCAGCTTCCTCGTCAATAATGAAATTTTCGTCCTCGTCCATGAGGTAGCCATACACAGGTTTGCTTGTGATGGGCTTGCCACTCATACCTTTTGAGCGTTTTACTGCTTTGATTTTCTTGCTCGTATCTCTCACCAGCCATTCGTTAAAGATATTCCGCAGCGGGGCAAAGTCATTGTCGCCCTGTGCGCTGTCCACTCCGTCATTGATAGCGATGAAGCGGACGCCTTTCTGTGGGAAAACCATTTCCGTGTACATTCCCACTTGCAGGTAGTTTCGCCCTAACCTCGACATATCCTTTACGATAACTGTCCCGACTTTTCCGGCTTCAATGTCCGCAAGCATGGCTTGAAAACCGGGTCTTTGAAAGTTTGCACCAGAATAACCGTCGTCCGTGTACCAGCGCAGATTGGAAAAGCCGTTCTGCTTTGCATAGGTTTCAAGGATACGCTTCTGATTGGAAATGGAATTGCTCTCGCCTTGCAGCTCGTCCTCATGGGAAAGTCTTGGGTAAAGGGCGGTAATTGGTTGTTGGTTGGTCTGTCTTAACATAAAATCCTCCGTTTCCGACAGCCAGCCCCACTATTCCGTACCTTGATTGTACCACATGGGGCGGCTGTCTGTATAGCGGCAAAAGCGTCAAATCTGCTTCTTTATGGTCGGTCAAATCGCCGTTTTTTGTGTAGCAGCTTCCGCTTCCAGCACTTTCATCATCTTGTCGGCTGCGGTGTCGGTTGCGCCCTGCTTGAAGAATCCGGAAACGGTAAGGACGGAGTTGCCCATGCGGATTTCCGTTACACAGTCCGGGCGGCGGTCTGTTTTGGTGGTGCTTGTCTGTTTGGTTTCTGTCATAGGCTCTCCTTTCGCTGCTTCGTCAGTTGCTTTAATCGTTCCAGCTTTTCCTGTGCGGTTTCCTTTCGGAAATTGCTGCCCGTGAAGCGGACGGGGGCGCACATGGAAGTCAGCCTGTCATAGATACGGGCGTGGGGCGTGTCCTGCGGGTGCTGCAATTCCTCCAGCGTGAGGTTGGTCGTGGCGATCAGCGGCTTGCTGCTTCGGTAACGACTGTCAATCACGCTGTAAACCTGTTCCAGCCCGTATTCTGTCCCTCGCTCCATACCGAAATCATCAAGTATCAGCAGGGGATAGCTGCAAAGGCGGGAAATATATTCGTTCCTGCCCTCAAAGCTGGCAGCAAGGTCATTGAGTATTGTTGCAAAGTTTGTCATACAGACGGCAACCTCTTTCTCCATAAGGGCGTTGGCGATACAGGCGGCAAGGTAGCTTTTTCCTTTCCCCACGCCGCCCCAAAACAGGTAGCCGATATTTTCAGCCTGCATGGTTTCCCAGCTCTCCACATAAAAGCGGGCGGTTTCGGTCTGCGGGTTTCTGCCGTTGTCATGCTCAAATGTCCAGTTCCGCATAGCAGGGTCGGTAAAGCCCCGGCGTTTCAAGTCCTCCACTTTTTCAAGGTGCTTCTGTCTGCTTTCAGCGGCTTCCCGTTTTTCACGGGCTGCCCGCTGGCAGTCGCACTCTGCCGGGTGTCGGTCATGCCCTAACCATTGGGCGGTTTCTTTTGAAAAGTAGGCTTCTTTGGGCGTATGGCACTTGCCGCAGTATAAAAGCCCGTCCTCGCCTGTGTAGTCCTCCGCTTCGGCGGTAGTGGCTGTAATGTCCGTAATCATAGCTTCAATCTCGTTTCTCATAAGCTCTCACCCTCCTTGCATGAATAATCGGGTATGCCCTGTTTCGGGGCAGCCTTGCCTTTGGCAGCGTCCTCCTGCGCCCACTTGTAAATGGTGGCTGCATGGCTGTGGTACTGCTTCCCGGTGGAAGCGATATGGCAGGAAAGCCGGTCAATATAATACTCCCACTTGTCGGGCAGCTCTGTTTTCAGCCCGGAAAGCTCTGTATCGGTCAGTATCACATTGTTGTATCTGCCATAAGCGGCGGGGGCGGGGTGTCCCGTTTCTCCCTCTCTCTCTTTTTCTATCTCTATCTCTTTCTCTAACTCTATCTCTATCTCTGGTGGACGAATGTCGGACAAATGTCCGCCTTTTGTCCGAGACGGTAAAAGTGCCTTGTTTTCCAGCCTTGCAGCCCGTTTTCGCTCGGCTTCGGTAGAGGACTGTCCTATCATCAGCTCAATATCGGTCATATAAAAAGCCCCGCTGTCAAGCTGCTCCACAAGCCCCAACTGCCGGAAAATCTCTAAAGCCCTTTCAACCGTCCCTATCTGGTGGCGGGTCAGTGTCGCTATCATCTGCGCTGTGTAGGGGATATGCTCGTCAAGCTGCAACTTCCCGCCGTTTTTCAGCGATTTTAAGTACAGCTTCAAGAGGATATTGGAATATAAAATCCCGTCTTTCATATCTTCCAGCAGCACAATGGAGTCGCTGTCAAAAAAGTTCTCTTTCAGCTTGAGGTAGTAATACTTGCGGTTATCTGCCATTGTCCCTGTCCTCCTTTTTCCGGCGTTTGGAGTAGTAGCGGGGGCAGAGTATGATAACCGCCCGGAAGCTCTGCTTGCAGCTATGGGTACAGCCCCGGCAGAGGTCGTTGTATGTGATACGGTCGCAGGTGGTATTCCCGACTTTCACTTGCCGCAGGAAAAAAGACCATTCCAGCCGCCGTTTCTTGCTCATTCTTGGCATGGGTGCGCTCCTTTCTGCCGTTTCCGCTGGTGTGACGGTATCGGCGGTAATTCTGTATCATCTCGGTATCATTTTCGGGGTTTTTCTGCCCTGTAAGCCCGTTAAAAAATCCTTTGGTATTGCGGATAGGGTACGGGGCAGCCCCCTTGTTCTGTATGGGTTCGGGTACATTTGGGGGCGGTTTTTATCGCTCCTGTTCCTGCTTTTTCACAGGCTTGCGTTCCCTGCGTAAAATCTGGTCGATATTGCCCTTGACAGTCTGTAAGCGGCGGTATTCCTCCCGTTTTGCCCGGTAATCGTTGTAGCCGCTGTTTTTCTCTTGGATAAGGCTTTCAATCTCGGCTTGCAGGGCTTTATAGCCCGGCAGCTTGGAAATGCCGTTTTCTTTGAAATAGCGGGCGGCTGCGTCTGCTATGATAAAGTCGCTTTCGTGCTTCTGTCGGTAGGCTGCTTTTGCTTTGGCGTTTTTCTGCTGTTTCAGCCCGTCCCGGACAGGGCGGGTCTTGGAATAGGCAAGCACCTGCCGTTGCAGCTCCTTTTTCCCGTCCAGCGTCTTTTCCACCTGCTTCAGCTCTGTAAGGCTTTCCTGCATGGCGGCATAGGCAGCAGAGCAGGCTTCGTCCAGTTCCTCCGGGGAAGAAAAGCCGTACTGCTGGTAGGCGGTAACGGTAGCCGCCATTTGCTTTAGATTGTACTTTGCCGCCCAGCGGTCATAGCCCACGCCCTTGCCCTCGGCTCGCTTGGCTTCCCGGTCAACCATGCGCTGCAAGGTGTTGTCTGCCGGGGTGGTTTTTGTGGGTTTTTCCCCTTGTGACGGCTTTTTAACTGCGACAGGGTATTCGGGTATGGCTTTGGTCTGTTTGGCGGCTCTGTGGGCGTTCTGTGTAAGCAGGGCAAGGACAGCAGCCTTGTCAAAATCGTCCCCAAGCTTCCGGGCTGTGATAGGCTTTGTCCTGTCCGGCGTGAGGTAGGAAAGCCGCCCTCGGCTCTCCTTGACGGTCACGCCCTCCCGCAGCAAAAGGGAAGAAAACTCGTCAAAGCTGGTAGCTTGGGAAAGTGCCTGCCGTATCGTCCGGCGCAGCTTCGCCTTGTCCGTTTCAAACTTGGTGGGCTTGGTCGGCTGTCCGGCGGCTTCTCTGGTGGCGTTCTCTTTATCAAGGGCAAGCTGCCCTTTCTTTGCCGCCCAGTACTCTCGTTCTGTTATCCGTTCCTTGCTACCGTTCAAGAGGTCGATTTGGTAAAGCCCCTCCCGGTGGCACATCTCCATGACTTCACTCTTGAAATATTCCATAGCGGCATTGGTGCAGCGGTGCTTGCAGCCCGCCCTTGTGTCGGCTGGTCTGTCCATGTAGGGCAGAAGCGGGACTTCATAAATTCGCAGGGAGTTGATGACGATATGCACATGGATATTGCCGCTGTGGTTATGCCCGTCCGGGTGGGTGCATACAAGGGCTTGGTGTCCGGGGAAATGCTCTTTACAGAACTTCTCGCCCAGCTCCTGCGCCTGGTCTACGGTCAAGCCGTTGTCTGTCCCGTCCCGTGGGTCAAAGCTGATGATATAGTGGTGGCTTTTCACATCTTCCCGTTTTTGATTTTTCTCATAGCGGAGATTCGCCCGCATACAGGCAACAGCGAAATCCTCGCCCCCGCAGTTGAGGGAAGAAATGCGGTAATCCTCCCTCGGTATCAGCCGCCCGTTTCCATCAAGGGTGGGCTTCATGGTAAACTCGTCATGCTCAAATGTGAGGTAGGCTTCCGCTGCGCCATAGTCGGCATTTTTAGAGCTGATATGTTTGAATGTTGCCAACAGCGTCACCCACTTTCTGCAAGATTTCAAACTTTAGGGCAGCAAGGTCGGAAACCGCCGCCCGTACCTCCCCGGCAAGCTGCGGGTAGGGGCTGTGCCACTCGTTCAGCGTCCGGGCTATCTGGTTTAAGTTGCCGCCGATCCTGCCGTATTCGGCGGTCAGCTTCCCAACAGCGGCAAGCAGCTCATCATTGACGGGAGAAACGGTTATGATGGGGCGTATGGCTGCCCCGGTTATGGCTTGCCGGATAAACTCGGCTTGGCTCATGTTGTAGGCAGAAAGCCTTTCTGCAAACTCGGCGTATTCTTCCTCGGTCATGCGTGTTTTGACTACCCGGCTGCGGTGCGGTGTGTTGTATCGTTTCATGGTCGACAGACCTCCTTTCTGTGTATGGTGTCCTCTCACTAATAGGAGAAAAACAGGGTGTGAAGCGGAACTGTTTTTGAAAAATCCGAAAAAATATTTTGAGGGATTTTTAAGCGGCGTAAGCCGCATGGCAGGGTTTGGGGAAGGCACTCCCCAACAAGATTCCCGCAGGGGCAAAATGAGCGATAAGCGAATTTTGGTACTGCGGTAGAATCTTGCTCTAAGAAACTGCCGGACTGCCGTTCACTTCCTACTGCCACTTTTTCAGAAAATCTATAACCAGCTTTTTCATAAAAGGCTGCGGGCTGGCGTTCTTCCTCTTACTCCCTACAACACCGCAAAAAGCAAAAATGACGGACTTTCCGGCAAGAACTTTTCCGGCGGCTCGGTCTTTCCCGACAATAAGGCGTTTCGGAAGCTGCGTTTTGCCCGCTGTCTAAAAAAAACGGCAGCCTTTTTTGGTTTCACTATCTAATACGGAACTTTTGGAAATTTGCCAAAAATGAGCGCAAAAAAAGCAGCAAATCTTTTTCGGATTTACTGCTTCATGTGCCGCTGCGGGGCGGCGGGATATTCAGTTTCTATGTTATCGGTCAAGCCGGAACTTGAACAGGCTTTCAATCAGCTTTGTTCTGATGTAGTCCTCCATATCAGAGTTGTAATAGCCGTTCATCTTAGAGAAGTAGCGGATATATCCAGCGTATCGGTCAAGGACGGCTTGTATCGCTATGGGGTCGCCCTCATGTGCCTTTATGATAGTGTCATAGGGGAGAAGTCGGTTACTCATGGGACAGCACCTCCATTTCCTCTTTCAGCCGCTTCAAGGCAAGCCGTATATGCCGCCCGATTGTGCTGCGTGTCCAGCCGCTTTGTTCTCCGATTTCTTTCTGCGTCAAGTGCTGAAAGTAGTACAAAAAGATTTCTTCCTGCGTCTGTTCCGGCAATCGGGCAAGAGCAGCCGCAAGAGAATGCTCATGTACGGTAAGGAAGCAAGCAACCGAAAACAAGAGATAGACCGCCAGCACTACACTATTCCGAACCAAAGACCAAAAGATAAGCATTGTGGGAAAATCTAAACTTTTGGATTTTCCTACAATGCCAACTACGGCGGAATCCCTCCCACTCCTTATATCTTTCTGTATACATTGAATTTGTATTTAGTAAAATGCAGACAACACCACGGATCGGCTTTTGGTTGGACAATTCCAACCAAACACCACAGCAGACAGCAGAAAACATTCTGAACGCTAGGAAGCCGGTATGATTGTTACATATAAGGGGAAGAAAAATTTCTTTTAGGTACTTGCTTTCCTAAAACTGATGTGATACAATGATTAAAACTGATGTGATACAATGATTTAATCCAGAAAAGGAGTAAAAAATATGCGGCAAGGTATTCTTAAATAAAACTATAATCAAATAGTGGGAACAAAGGATTATGATAGCTCCTTTTGTAGGGGCTTAGTTTTTTGTACCCAATTTAAGAATACTTTTGCCTTATCAATTTTGACATATCCCCAAAAACAGCAATCACAAACAGGTGTATGCTGTATATGTGTATGTCCGCAACTTATAATCCCCAGTGGTAAAAGTATTTTACTGCTGGGGATTTTTATGCCCTTTGGGGCTGTAAAGGGAGGACAATCACATGAAAATAATCAATATTGGAATTCTTGCCCATGTAGACGCTGGAAAGACGACCTTGACGGAGAGCCTGCTATATGCCAGCGGAGCCATTTCAGAACCGGGGAGCGTCGAAAAAGGGACAACGAGGACGGACACCATGTTTTTGGAGCGGCAGCGTGGGATTACCATTCAAGCGGCAGTCACTTCCTTCCAGTGGCACAGATGTAAAGTTAACATTGTGGATACGCCCGGCCACATGGATTTTTTGGCGGAGGTGTACCGCTCTTTGGCTGTTTTAGATGGGGCCATCTTGGTGATCTCCGCTAAAGATGGCGTGCAGGCCCAGACCCGTATTCTGTTCCATGCCCTGCGGAAAATGAACATTCCCACCGTTATCTTTATCAACAAGATCGACCAGGCTGGCGTTGATTTGCAGAGCGTGGTTCAGTCTGTTCGGGATAAGCTCTCCGCCGATATTATCATCAAGCAGACGGTGTCGCTGTCCCCGGAAATAGTCCTGGAGGAAAATACCGACATAGAAGCATGGGATGCGGTCATCGAAAATAACGATGAATTATTGGAAAAGTATATCGCAGGAGAACCAATCAGCCGGGAAAAACTTGCGCGGGAGGAACAGCAGCGGGTTCAAGACGCCTCCCTGTTCCCAGTCTATCATGGCAGCGCCAAAAATGGCCTTGGCATTCAACCGTTGATGGATGCGGTGACAGGGCTGTTCCAACCGATTGGGGAACAGGGGGGCGCCGCCCTATGCGGCAGCGTTTTCAAGGTTGAGTACACCGATTGCGGCCAGCGGCGTGTCTATCTACGGTTATACAGCGGAACGCTGCGCCTGCGGGATACGGTGGCCCTGGCCGGGAGAGAAAAGCTGAAAATCACAGAGATGCGTATTCCATCCAAAGGGGAAATTGTTCGGACAGACACCGCTTATCAGGGTGAAATTGTTATCCTTCCCAGCGACAGCGTGAGGTTAAACGATGTATTAGGGGACCAAACCCGGCTCCCTCGTAAAAGGTGGCGCGAGGACCCCCTCCCCATGCTGCGGACGACGATTGCGCCGAAAACGGCAGCGCAAAGAGAACGGCTGCTGGACGCTCTTACGCAACTTGCGGATACTGACCCGCTTTTGCGTTGCGAAGTGGATTCCATCACCCATGAGATCATTCTTTCTTTTTTGGGCCGGGTGCAGTTGGAGGTTGTTTCCGCTTTGCTGTCGGAAAAATACAAGCTTGAAACAGTGGTAAAGGAACCCTCCGTCATTTATATGGAGCGGCCGCTCAAAGCAGCCAGCCACACCATCCATATCGAGGTGCCGCCCAACCCGTTTTGGGCATCCATAGGACTGTCTGTTACACCACTCTCGCTTGGCTCCGGTGTACAATACGAGAGCCGGGTTTCGCTGGGATACTTGAACCAGAGTTTTCAAAACGCTGTCAGGGATGGTATCCGTTACGGGCTGGAGCAGGGCTTGTTCGGCTGGAACGTAACGGACTGTAAGATTTGCTTTGAATACGGGCTTTATTACAGTCCGGTCAGCACGCCGGCGGACTTCCGCTCATTGGCCCCGATTGTATTGGAACAGGCATTGAAGGAATCGGGGACGCAGCTGCTGGAACCTTATCTCTCCTTCATCCTCTATGCGCCCCAGGAATACCTTTCCAGGGCTTATCATGATGCACCGAAATACTGTGCCACCATCGAAACGGCCCAGGTAAAAAAGGATGAAGTTGTCTTTACTGGCGAGATTCCCGCCCGCTGTATACAGGCATACCGTACTGATCTGGCCTTTTACACCAACGGGCGGAGCGTATGCCTTACAGAGCTGAAAGGATATCAGGCCGCTGTCGGTCAGCCGGTCATCCAGCCCCGCCGTCCAAACAGCCGCCTGGACAAGGTGCGCCATATGTTTCAGAAGGTAATGTAAAGATACATAATCGTCAAGACGGCAACAATCAGAAGTTATGGAGGGTAACAATGGAATATAGTAAGGAAGATTTAATGGAAGCAAAAAAGCAAATTTGGGGAGTGGGAGAGAACATGGGAACAGAGGAAAGTAAAAAAATCTGGGAGGAGAACGCACAATTTTGGGATAATGCAATGGGTGACGAATCTAATGAATTTCACAGAGAGGTAGTGCGTCCCAAAGTAACGGAACTTCTATCTCCTAATCCTGCGGATTACATTTTGGATATTGCGTGTGGCAATGGAAATTATTCTTCGTATCTTGCACAAAGAGGCGCTTCGGTTGTCGCTTTTGATTACAGCAAAAAAATGATAGAATTGGCTAAAAGACGGCAATCACAATATGCAAAACAAATTGAATTTTGTGTGGCGGATGCGACCGATAGAAAAAGTATATTAGAATTAAAAAGAAATCGAGCCTTTACGAAAGCAGTTTCTAATATGGCAATTATGGATATTACGGATATTGAACCACTTCTTATGGCTGTTTATGAACTGTTGCAGGAAAGCGGAATTTTTGTCTTTGCAACGCAACACCCTTGTTTTGTCACGTTGACTGAAAAATATATGACACCGCACAGTTACTATGATATAGCGATTGAAGGGCAACCGAAAGAGCAGATTTATTATCATCGTTCCATACAAGATATTTTTAACCTTTGTTTTAGAGCTGGATTTGTCATTGATGGATTTTATGAAGAATGTTTTAAAACCAACAAAGAAATTCCTATGGTAATGATAGTAAGGCTTAAGAAGGTAAAACGTGATAGCTTAAAATAAATTCAAGTTGAGTTCCGCATGAAGCTTCAATACGATGGCGGATTGCAGGTCCTTGAAATAATAGTAGTCACGCACGAGATTGCGCAGGTCAATGATTGCGTCATCCGGGACAATGGAAGCCTTAAGGGAGGCATCCAGGCCGACTTTAGCAGCTTTTTTTGAATCAAATTTATCATTATGCAGTTTCCTGACGTTCATATTTGTGCTATTCTTAGTAATGATAGGATTAATGACGGCGCAGTCAAAACCCTTATCACGAAGGAAGCACAGGAGTGGGATGTGGTAGATCCCGGTGGATTCAAGGAAGCAGCGGCTTTCAAGAGAATACATCTCCTGGGCTTCCTTTATTTTTGAGATGGCAAGCTCACGGGACTGCGGATCAGAATGAATGATCTTAAAAGGCTTACCGATGAGGATGCCATTGGGGAGCATGATAGACATCCAGGTGAAGTCTGCGCCGACATCAAACCCGACAGAGAGATAGGGGATGCTTTCAGGCATCTTGAGTACTTTTTGATAGTGCATAGTAATATCCTTTCCGGCAGGCATCCAATTCCAAAGGGTGGATACACAACCTAGCGGCTTATACAGGTATAGCCTGAGGCTTCCCAACCAGCCAAAACATAAATCACCACCGAAAGGATTGACAGACTTTCTAAGAGGTATCGCCAGCCAGAAGGCCGGCTCCCAAGGAGGAAACGTCAATGATCCTGCCTTCAGTGATTATACCTCTATATTTTGTCTGGTGCATTAAGGAAACCTCAGACACGGTAAATATGTCCTATAACTTCTGATGGAGGGGGAACTCCTCCTTCCGTTATATCTATATAGATTTATTAGATTGGACTTTGTAACTATTAACCAGTAGTCGTTCTTGACTACACCATTATTATACTAGGAGGATGTAACTTCATGTTTGCTAAAAATTCAAAGGCATATTCTGTCTACCTGCTGTTCCGATTTGTCTGTTCCCTGGCGGTTTCTATGTCCACAGTGCTTTCCATCGTGTACCACCTGGAGGTGGTGCAGCTGGATGCTTTCCAGCTTGTCCTGGTAGGGACGGTTCTGGAGACCTCCTGCTTTCTGTTCGAGATACCCACCGGTGTGGTGGCGGATTTGTATAGCCGTCGGCGCTCGGTGCTGATTGGAATGTTCCTCTACGGCCTGGGCTTTCTGATGGAGGGTGCGCTACCGTGGTTCGCGCCGGTTCTGCTGGCCCAGGTTGTCTGGGGTTGCGGTGATACCTTCATCACCGGCGCTCTGGAGGCGTGGATTGCCTCGGAGGAAGAGGACAAACCCATAGACAAGGTGTTCCTGCGGGGCAGTCAAATGGGGCAAATCGGCGGCGTTCTGGGCGTGGTGCTGGGCACACTGCTGGGAAACATAAACCTGCAAATGCCTGTCATCTTGGGGGGCAGTTTGTGCTTGTTGTTGGGGCTGGTGATGGTTCGCATCATGCCAGAAACCAACTTCTCCCCTGCTATTGAGGAACGGCAGGGCTTGCTTAAAGACTTTGTCTGCCTGTTCAAGCTCAACCTGGGCTTTGTGAAAGGCGCACCTGTGTTGCTGGCGCTCTTAGCAATCACACTATGCGGGGGACTTGCCAGTGAAGGCTTTGACCGGCTCTCCACCGCTCATTTTCTGGATGACACGGTAATACCCGTTATCGGGCCGCTGAACAGCGTCACTTGGTTCGGTGTTATCAGTCTTATCGGCAACGGCTTAGGTATTCTGGCTTCTCAGTTGCTCATCGCCCGCATGGAGAAAAAAGGGACTGTCAGCCGAACCAGTGTGGTCATGTCCACCAGCGCCGGGTATATCCTGTGCCTGGTTCTCTTCGCGGTGGGGCGGAGCTTTTGGTTCATGTTGTTGGTGTTCCTGCTGGCGGGGCTTATGCGCACCATCAAGGAGCCTGTGCTGGCCGCCTGGATGAACGACCATGTGGATGAGAAAATGCGCGCCACAGTCTTTTCCACCAGCGGACAGCTGGACTCTTTCGGGCAGATCATCGGCGGGCCTATTGTGGGGCTGGTAGCCCAGCAGGTGTCCATACCCTGGGGGCTGGTCTGTACCGCTTTCCTGCTGTTGCCCGCGCTGTTCTTAGTGCCGGTGGCGGGAAAGAAGCGGGATTGATATGGCATAGTTAAGTTTACTGACGAGCGGGAGATTACTTCCGCTCGTCTTCATTTAGTAGCGCAAAATTTGAGGACTCTTTATTTCCTTATTCGGTATAGCGGAGGCGGCTGTCAATTCGACATAATTTTCTTGTGATACTTTACCGTACATGAGCATTCGCGCCGGGGTTATCGTTGCCGTACCCCTCCATGAGGTTAATGCCGCCCCAAATGCCAAGTCCTGCGCCAAGCGCGATTACCAAAGTCTGCAATACGTCAACTGCGCTGTTGAAAAAATCCATATAAACCTCGCTTTCTGCCGCTAAAACGGCTCAAAAAATGTTGTTGGAAATAAAAATGCCGCCGTTTTTATTCGGCGGCTGCGTCCTCGTCGGACAAATCTATTTCGTATATGTCAAAGGGTTCGTCGGGCTTTACGATTGCCGGACGGGTGGACATATACCGTTCAACGTCAAAAGCGTTTTTCTTGTCGAAGTCGGAAAGGTATTTGTAGTTCGGGTGCTGCGTTATATCGTACTTATCGCTGAAAAAGGGGCGCACGCCGCGCAACTGCAAAATACATTTTCCTCCGTCCATAACTGCGATTTCGTCCTGTGTCATCAACTCTTTGCCACAATGTCAAGTGACGAATTAAAAAAGGTAGCCACTATCAAAGAATTTCTCTTTGTGGCTACCATTCTGATAACTTTTCAGCCTGTCTCGTACTGCTTAACTTGTATTATTCGAGAGTACGAATTATAATATGGCAGTACGGAGGTGCAGTATGGATTACATGACTTTGAAAGAAGCAAGCAAAATTTGGGGAGTAACACCTCGTTGGATAAATTACTACTGTTCCGCAGGGCGCATTCCAGGTGCAGAAAAAATGGGGACGATCTGGCTTATCCCTAAGAATGCAACAAAACCATTAGACGGACGGAGAAAATCTGCCAGGCAATCAGGAGGAGAACATCATGATTGAAGTTTATTATGCAGAAGATGATGAAATGATTGGCAAATCTGTAAAAGAATATTTGGAACAGCAGAATTGCAAAGTGAGTGTTTTTGATAGGATTGCCGATGCCAAGAAAGCGTTGATCGGTCATTTGCCTACAATCGTCTTGCTGGACTGGAATATGCCGGACGGACAAGGCAATGAATTGTGCCTTTGGATTCGGGAAAGATGGAAAACCCTGCCTATTATCTATTTGACAGTTCGCGGTGATTCCCATGACATTGTTACTGGCTTCCAAAATGGGGCGGATGATTATGTGGTAAAACCCTTTGACCTTGTTGTTCTGTATTCTCGTATTCTGGCGCTGTTACGGAGAACCGAGGGCGTAACCCACACAAAACTATTCTGCGATGACTTGATTTTGGATAAGGAGAAAACGGCTGTCTATAATGGGCAGAAAGAAATCGTTGTAAGCCAGCCGGAGTACCGAATTCTCCTGATTCTGATGGAAAACAAGGGAAAAACGATCACCAGAAACCAGTTATTAGAGCAAGTTTGGGATCGCAGCGGGAACTATGTAAATGATAATACGCTGACGGTCACAATGAAAAGGCTACGGGAAAAGCTGAATCATCCAGCCTGCTTAAAAACGATCCGAAGTTTTGGCTACCGTATGGAGGACACACAATGAGCGAAAAATGGAAACAAAAAACACTTCTGATTTTTCCGTTTGCTGTTCTTGCGGCAGGCATGATACTTACCGCCGCTTTCTTCCTGCACACGTACCGGCAGATTGCATTTGAACACACTTCGGCATTATGCGAAACCATATTGGAAAATTCTCCTGAAGCCGAGCCGCAGCTATTAGCGGCTCTGAAAGACTATTATTCATTGACCGAACAAGAACTCAGAGACAACGATTATCTGGAGAAATACGGATACCGGGCCGATGATTTTTGCTATGATTTCCCGCTGGATACAGTGCTTTTTTCGATTATATTTTTCCTTGTGACCGCTTGTGCTTTTGGGGCCGGAATCTTTCTGTCCCGCAGAAAAAATCGAAAGAGGATTGATGATTTGACCGAGTATTTGGAGCAGATCAATATCGGTGCTGGCGGGACATTGATACAAACGAAGGAAGATGAATATTCCCATTTGCAGGACGAGATATACAAAACTGTCACGATGCTTTATCAAACAAGAGAAACGGCAGTTGCCGCAAAGAAAAATTTTGCAGAGAACCTGGCTAATATCGCACACCAACTGAAAACGCCGATCACAGCGGCCTTTTTGTCGTTGCAGCTTATGGAAAAAGAGATTCCGGGGGCTCACACAGAACAGGTCAAACAGCAGTTGAAGCGATTAAATCGTCTGGAAGAATCCTTGCTTATGCTTTCCAAAATTGATGCTGGAACGCTGCCGCTAAAGCGGGAAAAGGTCGATCTTTATACGGTATTAAATCTGGCAGCAGATAATCTGAACGATCTATTGCGGAAAAATTGTATTACTGTTGACATTCCAGAAAATGGCTGTATTGAATTTTGGGGAGATTTAGAGTGGACAATGGAAGCACTCATCAATCTCATAAAGAATTGTATGGAACATTCCAAACCGGACGGCGTAGTCCATTGTGACTACTCAGGCAATCCTCTCTATGTAGAAATTCGGGTATGGGATGACGGGGCGGGCTTTGACACAGAGGACTTACCGTATCTTTTTGATCGTTTTTACCGGGGCCGGTGTGCGGTTGGAGATGGAATTGGAATTGGCCTGGCTCTTACCCGTTCCATTTTTGAATTGCAGAACGGAACCATAACCGCCTGTAATTTGCAAAATGGCGGTGCTTGTTTTGAAATAAGGATATACAGTCACTGAGATGTCACTTTACTTTGTTATACTGTACGTAAAACCATTCAGTAGAGAGGAGAAAGTGACATGGAAATACTAAAATGTGAAAATGTCCGAAAGGTATATGGCTCTGGAAACAATCAAGTTGTGGCATTGGATCACATTGACCTGTCCGTACAAAAAGGGGAATTTGTAGCAATCGTAGGGGCATCCGGTTCAGGAAAATCCACCTTGTTGCACATTTTGGGAAGTGTGGATAAGCCAACAGAAGGGAAAGTCCTTATCGAGGGAACAGAATTATCTGCCATGAACCGAACACAGGCAGCCATTTTCCGGCGTAGAAAGGTCGGGCTGGTTTATCAGTTTTATAATCTTATCCCCACCCTTACCGTCCGAAAAAATATTCTCATGCCGCTCCTGTTAGACAAGCGCAAACCCAATAAAGAATACTTTGAGCAGATTGTACATTCGCTGGGAATCGAAGATAAACTGGAAGCACTGCCCAGCCAACTATCCGGCGGGCAGCAGCAGCGTGTTGCCATCGCTCGTTCTTTGATTTATCGTCCGGCGCTCTTGCTTGCTGATGAACCGACCGGCAACCTGGATCGGAAAAACGGAGATGAAATCATTGACTTGCTGAAATTATCTAACCGTAACCTAGAACAGACGATTCTTTTGATTACCCATGATGAAAAGATTGCACTGGAGGCGGATCGTATTATCACCATAGAGGATGGGAAGATCATCAGCGATCAGAAACGGAGGTAAGGATATGTGGAAAGACTATTCGATAGGATTCATCAAAAAGAATCGGGCTTCCAGCGTATCCGTTCTGGTGGCGGCGTTTATTTCTGCTCTGTTTCTCTCTTTATTGTGCGGTTTGTTTTATAATTTCTGGAACTATGAAATAGAATCCGTTGTTTTAGAAGAAGGAAACTGGCAGGGACGCATCAGCGGGGCGCTCGAAGAAGATGAATTGTCCGAAATTGAAAATTTCGCCAATGTAAAAACGGTGGCAATCAATGAGGATTTATCAGACGAACAAACTCTTGTAGTCGATATTTGCTTTGATGACATGAGGGCTGTGTATCAGGATATGCCTCTTATCGCCCAGCAGTTAGGCGTTCCTGAAACTTCCGTATCGTATCATGAATCGCTGTTGTCAAGTTATTTTATCAACGATCCACAGAACAGCAATCCGCCCTTATTGATGGCTTTTTATCTCTTTGTACTCCTACTTGTATCGGTGTCTTTGATTTTAATCATTCATAACTCGTTTGCTGTTTCGATGAATGCCCGTGTACATCAGTTTGGCATCTTTTCCAGCATTGGGGCGACACCGGGGCAAATTCGTACCTGTCTTTTACAGGAAGCGGCGATGCTTTGTGTACTTCCTATATTGCTCGGAAGTTTTGTCGGAATCGCTTTGACTTTCGGGGCCATCCAAGCAGTCAATATCCTCGCCGATGGTATTGTCGGCAGGCATGAAGCTGCCTTTACCTATCATCCGCTCGTGTTTGCAGTCACGATTCTGACCTCGTTTTTGACGGTGCTGATTTCTGCCTGGCTGCCAGCCAGAAAATTGAGCAAGATAACCCCACTGGAAGCCATAAAAAACACTGGGGAATTGCAGCTAAAACGGAGAAAAAAATCCCGTATTCTTGCGCTTTTATTTGGAACCGAAGGGGAACTTGCCGGGAATGCGCTGAAAGCACAGAAGAAATCTCTGAGAACCGCTACGCTGTCATTAACCCTTTCTTTTCTGGGCTTTGCTCTCATGCTGAGTTTTTTTACTCTCTCTGGAATCAGTACAAACCATACCTATTTTGAACGCTACCAGGATGCCTGGGATGTGATGGCAACGCTTGAGGACACAAAGATCGAGGACTTTTCTCATACGGAAGAAATCCATGCTTTAACTGATACAGACAGTGTGATTTATCAAAAGGCAACCGCCGTTTGTTCTGTTCCAACGGACGCTGTCAGCGAAGAAGTAAAAAGTCTGGGAGGCCTTGAAACAATCGCCGGAAGTAATGTCAGTATGGTGGATGGGATTTATACCATTCAGGCTCCTATTGTAATCATGGATGATAACAGCTTTGCCATGTACTGTGAGCAGATTGGCGTTTCTTCAGCGGAAAACGGGAGCATTGTTTTGAATCGTATTTGGGACAACATAAACAGCAATTTCAGATACAAGGAATACGTTCCGTTTTTATCCGAGAACCAGGATACGATGACTTTGCAAAACCTGGAAGATGCGGCTGCGTCTGTGGAGATCCCGGTTTTGGGCTTTACACAGGAACCACCGGTTTTGAGAGAAGAATATGATAGCTATGCTTTAGTCCAATTTGTGTCCCTTTCCACCTGGAAACAAATCGGAGGGACGATTGGAAATGCTGAGCCAGACACCTATATCCGCATTCTTTCAGAAAAAGAGAGAACCCTGACAGAACTGAGTATGATTGAAACCGAGTTGACGAACGTGCTGGGGCATGACATTTCTTTTGAGGTAGAAAACCGGATTCAGGAAAAGATAGACAACGATGCTATGCTGAACGGATACAAACTGATAATTGGGGCGCTGTGTGTGCTGTTGGCTTTCATAGGGATTGCTAACGTATTTTCCAACACGCTGGGATTTATCCGGCAAAGGAAAAGAGAATTTGCGAGATATATGTCCATTGGCATGACGCCAGAAGGTATGCGAAAAATGTTTTGGATCGAAGCCCTCGTTATAGCGGGCCGCCCCGTACTGATCACGCTGCCGATTACGGCTGTGTTTGTGTGGTTGATGATAACGGCAAGCTACCTGAATCCAATGGAATTTTTGACAGTGGCTCCCATCGTTCCCATCCTACTTTTTATCGTGGCACTTTTTGGCTTTGTCGCACTGGCCTATTACCTGGGCGGCAAGAAAATTCTGAAATGCGATCTGGTAGAAGCACTGCGAACTGATTATATGGGATAATACTATCGTTCAGACAAGTTGCTTCATCCACAACACAAAAGCCCCATCCCTCAAAATAGAGAGATGGGGCAAACTATTTACGCTGCAATCTCCGGGATTTCCCCGACAAAGTTATAAACAATCCTGACTTCCTGCACCTTCTGGCCATCCACCTTCTTGACCTCGCCGATCAGAATCCGGCTGATGAGCCGGTTCAGCACTGCCTCGTCCAGTTCCTCAATGGCGGAATAGCGCCGGATTTCTTTGATAAAGGTACGGACTTCGCTCTCCTGAGCATCCGCCCGACTCTGCATCATTGCCAGGTCATGCAGGCGTTTCTGGTTCGATTCCTGCTCCTGTTCCAGCGCCGCCGTCAGCTTCACAAACCGCTGTTCAGTCAGGATGCCCTTTGTCTTGTCGGTGTACAGGCTCAGGAACATCCCGTCAATTTCCTGATTCCGGGCTTCCAGCCGCTGGCGTTCCTTCTCGGTCTGGGAAGCGTCCACCAGATACCGGCGCTCCATCCGGCTGCTGAGCCGCTGGTAGAACGCATCGGCGTCCTTCATGGCCTGCGCCGCCAGTTCCTGAATGTCTTTCAGCACCAGATTGTATAAATCTCTGGCCTCGATCTTGTGGCTGGAGCAGACCTTGCATCCCATGCGGTTATAAGTCTGGCAGATATAGTACGCCTTGTCAATCGGTTCCCGCATCTCCCCGGTGAAGCGGTTCTTGCCGGTTCTGCCGACCTTTTCATACCGTACCTGCATAGATTTCCCACAGGTGGCGCAGTAGACAAGCCCGTGGAACAGGTTATAGAAGGGGCAGGCGTTGCCTTTCATAATGGTTGGCCTGCGGTCAATGATTTCCTGCACCTGTTCCCATTCCTCCGGCGTCACAATCGCCTCATGGCAGCCCTCAATCACTTCCCACTGGTCACGGGGAATAATATCATAGGTGTTGGAGCGGATGCCTTTCTGGTGTGTCCGGCAGACAAGATGTGCGCCCTTATAGAATGGATTTCTCAGGATATGGCTGATCCTTGCGCTCCCCCATGAATAGTAGTTCAAATCACATTCTGTATTGCTTTTTACTCTGGTAATGGGGATTTTATCATCCATGAGCTGCTTTGCGATCCGCATACAGCCCCAGCCGTCCAGTGCCATATCATAGATGTTTCGGATAACCGGCGCTGTCTCCGGGTCAAGGATAAGATGCCCTTTGTCCTCCGGGTCACGCATCAGGCCAAGCGGCGGCTGCCCGCCGCAAAACTTTCCCTGCCGGGAACGGGTCATACGTCCCGCCAGCACCTTTTTGGAAATATCCCGGCTGTACATGTCGTTCAGGATATTCTTAAAGGGCGTAATATCCATCTCCTGACGGGTCAGGCTGTCCACGCCGTCTGTGATGGCGATATAGCGTACATTGTGTTTGGGGAAAAAGATTTCGATATAGCTGCCAGCTTCAATATAATTTCTACCAAGTCTGGATAGGTCTTTGGTGATGACGCAGCCGATCTTCCCCGCCTCAATGTCAGCGATCATGCGCTGGAAGGCAGGGCGGTTGAAATTGCGGCCCGTATAGCCGTCATCCACATAATACTCATACTGGAACATTCCATGCTTTTCAGCAAAGTCCCGAAGCATGATTTTCTGGTTGCTGATGCTCATGCTCTCATTGTCGCCGCCGTCATCCAGAGAGATACGGCAGTAGAGAGCGGTGATTTTCTCATAGACTTGTTTTTTCCTGCTCATAGCGTTCTCCTTCTATGAACAGGGACACGATACCATTATAATACCATGCCCCTGCCCCTGAATCAACCGTTTTTAGGCAGCGTTCTCCGCCATCTCATGCTGTTCCAGCCATTCCTCGAAGTGTTCGCAGGTCTGGCGCTCAATGAGCTGCTCAAAGGCTTCCCGCATGGACTTCTCCCCGGAGAACTCCCGCACCACCACAAAACGGACTTTATTTTTCTGCTGCTTGCTTTTTTCCATAGGCTACCTCCATAGAGTGACAGGCCAGCGGGCAGCACACCGGCAACGAAGTCCGGCAACGAACCTCCAAAAACCTGTAAACTACCGTCTGGCCTGCAAATCTTACTTTCTAAATTTTCTTGAAAAATCTCGTTGCTTTCGTTGCCGGAGATAGAGATAGATATTAGAAAATGCCTGATTTATAGGCTTTTTCCGCATCCAGACCGGAAAATCCCCGGCAACAAACCCGGCAACCAACTGACAACCGTCCCGGCAACAGACCGCCATTTTCAGGCGCTCCACTCCTTCGGAAGTTCCAACTGGCGGCATTCTTCCTCGGTCAGCTCCACAAATCCATCTTCGTTGCCGGGCAGTTCGTTGCCGGAAACGTCCCGTTCCCAGCCCCGCTGTCTGCCATATCCGGCGAACATCCGGGGATTGGAGAATGGTTTCCAGCCTGTCACCACCGTGTTCATGATCTCGTTGATATTGTGCAGCTGCCACCGCTTCGGCTCGTCATAGGTGTGGCCCAGGGCCTCCTTGAACAGCTGTTTGGAACAGATCATGCTGCCGGTGTAGTGTTCCAGAAAGCCCTGTATCTGCCCGGCCTCCGTGTCCTCCGGCATGAAATCCTTCTGCACCTCCACCAGCTGGCGCTGAATGGACTTGCTGAACTTCATAGAGTAGTGGCCGCTGCGGTAGATGGTCATGGCCTCCGCCCAGACCTGCAAAAGATAAGCTCTGGAGGCGTCCTCGTCCTCCAAAATGTGAACCTCCGCATTCTCCGGGTAAATCATGATCGGCAGGAAGCGCCGGTTCCCGGCCCGGTCAAGGGGCAGGAAGTCCAGCGTGTTGGACGAACCGCCGAACACGCACTGCCGCAGCCGGTCTTTGGGCTGGGCCTCGTAGGGTGTCCGGTAGGTTTCCTTTTGGCGGCTGATAAAGGAGCGGATTTCCTCAATGCTTTTGGCGCTGCTGGTCGCCAGCATCTCTGACATTTCGATGATCCAGTGGCCTTGCAGCTTCAAATACACCCGGTCATCGTCCAGCTTTTTCAGGTCATCACTGAACCACTCGTCCCGGATCGCCAACAGGCGGAAGAAGCTGGACTTGCCAGCCCCCTGACCGCCCACCAGACAGAGCATTTCCTCATATTTGGAGCCGGGGCGGAATACCCGCCGGATCGCCCCCAGAAGGAAGTGCTTCAGCATTTCCTCCACATAGTCACTCTCGTCCGCACCTAAGAAGTGATGGAGACAGGAGCGGATGCGGGGCGTCCCGTCCCAGACAAGGCCGTTTAGCACGTCCTGGATAGGATGGTAGCAGTTCTCATTCGCCACGATGGAGAGGGCCGCCGTCATCTTTTTCTCGCTGGTCAGGCCGTAGGTCTGTTCAAAATAGAGAAGCAGATACTTCACGTCTGTATCCGTCAGGGCGCTGGTATTTCTGCGCCAGCCCAAATCCCGCACAATGTCCACCCGGTCAGTCAAAAGGTTCAGCCGGATGGCGTCCCGCAGCAACGGGTCATGGCAGAATACCGTCCGGCAGTTGCCGATGGTGTTGGCAGGCAGGCCCTTCTCCGTGACGGACAGGCTTTCCCGTACCTCGTCAACGCTCTGCTCCGGCGCTAAGACTTCGGCTGCGCTCATTGCGGCCTTCCGGGTGGCTGGCGGTAAACTCTGATATTCGCTGCTCAATCTTCCTCACCTCTTTTCCATACTCAGCGACTACGGAAGCACGTTCCTCCATGCTGCCAAACAGGAGAATATCCAGCAGATACTCCGTGTACGGTTTCTTTTGCAGGGCCTCCACGAACAGCGGATTCCACGCTTTCTCCGGCGTCTGCGGGGCATATTCCTTCTCCCAGCGTTCCAGCAGATGCAAGTAATCGCACAGTACCCGGAAACATTTCTGCTCCGCCTGCCGGTAGCGCAGTTCCTCGCTGATTTTCCGTTTGACCGGCCTTTTGCGGGGCGGGTCATGGCCTTTGGCGTCATAGCGGACAGAAAAATCTTCCGCCAGCTTCAACGCCGCCTCCTTACCGCTCAGGCCAAACAGACGGGCGGTAAAATCAATCACGTCACCGTCCGCCTGACAGCCGAAGCAGTGGAACCGGCGGTCAACCTTCATGCTGGGATGTTTGTCATCATGGAAGGGACAGCAGGCCATCCCGTTTCTTCCTACCTGAATCCCATAAATTTCCGCAGCCTGCCTTGTGGTGACAGACTGCTTCACCGCTTCAAATACATTCGATTTTCTCACCTCCAGACAGAGAAAAAAGCACCTGAATCTTGAAATCAGATGCCTCATAACTCCATATCGTGTTTCTTTTTCGGAGCGATCCGCCCCTCCCGTTCCCAGCGTTCCCGGTTATCCCGGTCAGCGTCCACCTTGCCTTTCGACAGCTTCTCCAAGATGGATTCTCTGGCCTTCTCCTTAATCTTCTCCTTACCGGCCTTCTTGACCTCCGGCTGCATAAGCGTTTTCTGGATTTTTGCCAAAGCGTTCTGCATGACCCGCTTGATTTTGGTAATCACTCCATCCAGACGGGCGGCGGCGTAGTCACGCTCTTTCTTCGAGGCCTTCCGCTCCGGTGAAAGCACCCATTTTTTCGTTTCCTCCACCAAACGAATATCTTCTTTGTGTGTCTCCTGACGGACAGTATCGGTCACCACCTCCACCGCCTTGTCATAGGCCACATCGGCAACATCATCCAGCAGCGTCTCCACGTCCTCGATTTTGAGCGTCAGTTCTTCCAGTTTCTGCTCCTGCGCCGCCAACTGTTCCTTCTGCTTCATCAGGATATAGTCCTGCTTTTCCAGATACTCCCGCCCGCCGTAGGACGGCTCCTGATCCAGATGCAGCCCATGCCGCTTCGTGATGTCAAGCAGGATCGTCCGACAGACTGCATCGAAGGTCTGTTTCCGGTTGTTGTGCCTGCCTTTTGGCTTGTCCGGGTTCGGGAGAGGGATGCCCAGTTCCTCCAGCGCCTTTTCCTGCTGGGGACACAATTCCCCGTAGCGGTTCTGGCAGTCAAACACATGGCGCTCATGGATGTGGGGCGTCCCCTCGTCCAGATGGAGCGCCCAATCTAAGATGTGGATATGGGAACCGAAGCGGCGCTCAAATTCCTCATAGAACTCGTTGACGATACGAAAGAGCGTTTCCGGCGGAACGGATTCTTCCAGCGTACCGATCTGGTAGATGCTTTCCTCCGGGCAGGTCTTGTTGTTTTTCAGCAAGTCCACCACAGTGCGGTTGCGCTCGGTGTGCCGGGTTTTCTCATTCCGGGCGTTCTGCGCCTCCACATGGTCAGAATAATGCTCGTAGTAGTACATCCGCTCGATTTCCTCAAAGCTGAAATCCGGCTGCTCCGGGTTCTCCCGGAACTCGTGTGTCGTGAAGCCCCGGTAGCAGTCCCAGTAAATATTTTGTCTGGCCCGCTCTGTGTCAATGTGTTCGCTGTTCTCCACATCGAACCGGCGGTCATTGTGGCGGGGATTATAGGTGCCATGCTTGCCGGAGCGCCCGTTGTGTCGTGTCAGTTTCAAACAGATTTCCTCCTTCCTGCGAAGATGTTCCGGGGACGGGGAAAGGCGGCGAAGCCGCAAATCCTGCGAAAGTCTGCGTCAGGTAATACCCAGTACGAGTTGACGCAGGCATCAACTCTCCCTGGGCAAGGCGTTTCACCCTTGACCCGATGGGGCGGCTGCCCTCAACCCGCCAAGGCACTTCGTCCTTGACCCGATAATGGCTGCCGCCCTTAACCTGCCAATGGGCGTTGCCCCTTGACCCCAGCAGTGCGCTGCCGCCCCTGCACCCCGGCACAAAGGGCTGGCTGCCCTCTGTACTCCCGCACCGGCGAAGCTGGCTTCCACCGCAGAAGCGGTGTTTGCCAGTTTCACCGGCTCCGTATCCGCACATTTGCACCCATAGACGGGGAATGGATACGGAATACGCCTGCGGGGATTGCCGGTCAAAACAGCGGGTGCAGACCCGTCATTTTTTCCGTAAACGCCCCGGTTTCAGGCGATTTTTTCTTCCGCCCCTACCACCTGAAAGCCATGCTCTTTTGCGTAGGCGCTGGCAGCGGCTTTCCGTTCCTCGCTGTACGGCGGCACCAGCCGGATCGACAGCCGGGACTTGTCCAGCACATAGGTCACGCTGCCCTCCGGCGTGCTGCGCTCCAATCGGCACAGCAGCGGGTACTTCCGGCTGAAATCAGCCAGCCTGCGCTTCAAGCTGGCGTTGAAGGTGTAGATGCTGGCAAGGTTCTCCGCCTCGTTCCAGTTGATGATGGTTTCTTTCTCATACTTAGACAGCTTCCTCATACAGATCCTCCTCATAATCAGTGTAAGATTTCAGCACACGCAGGCTGCGCTTGAGACGGCGGTACTCGTCCATCTCCATGCGCAGATGGTGGTAAAAATCCTCGTACCAGCTTTCGCCCACCTCCGTCTCCACCTTCCGGGCCAGCCCCAGCATCCGGCGTTTGGCCTCCGGGTCAACTGTCAGTGCCGTCAGCCATTTCAGCCGTGTCACCGTATTGTGATGGCTGGGACAGCCGTAAGCGTAGAGAATCTTCTTTTCTTTCATACTCAGTGTCATAATGATTTCCTCCGTTTCTTTGCTGCGGAGCCATGCGCCCCGCATGATTGATAAACTTGTTTCTGTCTGCCGGTCTGCCTGCAAGCCGCTCCTGCCCGGAATTTTTCCCGGCGTATCGGCCTCTTTGGTGCGCTCGATTTCTGTCCTGGCGTCACTTCCCCGGAGGCCATACCCCTTGCAGCCGGTCATTCGATTTTCAAGGTTCTGTGCCTGTCTGCAAGAACCAGTTTACCGAAAAAAGAGGCTCTTTCCCGTATATCCAAAACGTCGGAAAAACGCTTGAAATCCGCATATTTCCACGCTTATGGAATCGTGCTATAATGGGTGTAATCACTGAAAAACGATAACGAGAGAGGGGGCTTTGGATGTACGCAAAGCTGACAATCCCGGAGCGGCTCAAAGACCTGCGGGTGGTGGACAAGCACCTGACGCTGGAACAACTGGCGGAGCAGACCGGCCTGTCTAAATCCGCGCTGGGAAAATACGAAACCGATGACTACAAGGACATCAGCCCGTTTGCGATTGCAACGCTGGCGGACTTTTACGGCGTGTCCACCGACTATCTGATGGGGCTGACGGAAAATAAAAATCACCCAAACACAGAACTTCAATCTCTGCATCTGAGTGATGATATGGTGGAACTTTTGAGCAGCGGCAAAATCAACAACCGGCTTCTCTGCGAACTGGCTACCCACCCGAATTTCCGGCGGCTGATGATAGACATGGAAATCTGCATCGACCAGATCGCCAATATGCGGGTGGAGCAGATGAATCTGGTGTTGGAGGCCACCCGGCAGACCGTCATGAGCAAGTATGCGCCCGGAGAAGATGACCTCTATATGCGGACGCTGGAACTGGGGCAGGTGCAGGAAAGCGATTTTTACAGCCACGTTATGCACGATGATCTGGACAGCATCGTCCGGGACATCCGGGAAGCACACCGCAAGGACAAGACCACCGCCGACCCGCAGCCCACGCTGGATGATGTGAAGAAAAAATTTGAGCAGGCCATAGGACAGGGCAGCGATACAGAAATGCTGATCCACGAGTTCTGCGATAAGTTGCAGATACCCTTTGAGAAGATTTCCTCGGAGGACTTCTCGGCGTTCCTGCGGATACTGAGCCTGTCCAAGCAGCTCAAAAGCCCCAACAATATGAGAGGAAAGGCCAGCCCCATCCCGCCCAACCGCAAGGCCAGACGTAAGCGGAAGTGAAATTGAGCGGCAAAAAAGCCATCCGCCGGTTGATTGGCAAATGGCTTTTGTGAAGCTGTATTCTGTTGTGGTGGTTGTTCCCAGTTTGGGAACAGCCATTATTGAAGATGCTATTCTTTGTCTTTCTGCGACACCTGCGCATGGGCTTCCTGCTGGACAAGCAGCCCCGCCGAAAAGCCGTATTTGAAGTGGCTTTCGTTTTCCTCACACTGAGCGATTGCCACCTGCTCCCGCAGTTCTTCAACCAGTGCATAGTCCTCTTTGCTCAGACGCTCCGATAAGGCGTCCATCAGGGCGGCGCTGGCTTTGACTGCCTGCTTGAACCTCGGTGAATCAGCGACCACCGTTTCACATGGATAAAATCTGCCGTTATACATTTCTTCCAGAATCATGCGTCCACCTCCCTCAGACAAAAATCATCTCAGACAGGATGATTTCCTCTGCCCGGCTGCGAATGCTGTTCATGGTTCCGACCCACGCAAGCTGGTCACGGGCTTTCAGTTCCTCGGTGACACTCTCTGCCTCCTGCATCTGCGAGACGATACACGCCAGTCGGTCAGCGGCCTGTTCGTTCAGGTCAGCAAGATATGTCCAGAGTTTTCCCGACAGAAGCAGTGCATTGTACTGGCCGGGCCGGTGTTCTTGCAGAAACGCCTTGTGCATCCGGCCCCACCGTCCAATGGGGCGGCTTTCCTCCGGCAGCTTCAAATCGGGGATGTAGTAGTCTCCCACCAGCGTGTAGCTGATGCCGTTTTGATGGATTTTCTTTGGTAAATGCTCCATGTTCGACCTCCTGTATTCAGTTTTTTCAGAATCCAGTTGATCGTGTCCCTGTTCATGATAAATTCAAGGCAACTGAACTCTTCACGAACAAGTATGGCATATCCTTTCCCAATTTCTGATAATTGAGGCCATGAGAAACCTGCGTGCCGCGATTTTCGGAAGTGTTGAAACTGTCGATTGTTTCACGTCCCAAGTTCTCCGAAATATCCTTTGCATTTTTCCCGCGCCCTCCCAAAAACAAGGTGCTGTCGGCATTGTCAAGTATGATTTCTGCCGCGTCCTTGTAAATGGCTTTTAGCTGGCTCTGCGATTGCAGAATGATAGAAGCCGAGATTTCCCGGCTGCGGATTGTGGCAATCAATTTTTCAAACTGCGGGATTTGTCCAATGTTTGCAAACTCGTCTAACAGGCAGCGAACATGAACCGGCAGCTTGCCGCCGTATTCGTCGTCGGCCTTGTCGCACAAGAGATTAAATAACTGCGATTGCAGCATAGCGATAACAAAATTAAACGTGCTGTCCGTATCGCTCATAATCAAAAACAAAGCTGTTTTTCTGTCGCCTAACGTGTCAAGTTCTAATTCGTCGTAGGACATAAGATCGCGCAATTCCTTTATATCAAAAGGAGCGAGCCTCGCACCGCAAGAAATGAGGATTGATTTTGCGGTTTTGCCCGCCGCCAATTTATATTTTCGGTACTGCTTCACCGCGAAATGGTCGGGGTCGCGTTCTTCCAAGTCGGCAAACAGCAAATCGACGGGGCTTTGATATTCCTCGTCGTCCTCGCGGGCTTCGCTGGCGTTGATAAGTTCCAACAGGGTAATAAAGTTCATTTCCTCGGCGGGGGCTTCGTACCAGATGTAGCCCACCAACGCGCAATACAAAAGCCGTTCTGCCTTTACCCAAAAATCCTCCGCGCTTTTTTCTCCCTCACCTTTGGTATTCGCTATCAACGTATTTACCAGCTTCAAAATATCTTTCTCGCTGCGGATATACACAAAGGGGTTGTAGTGCATAGATTTTTTGAAGTTAATCGTATTCAGTACCTTAATGCGGTAGCCCGCCCGTTGCAGCAGCTTCCCGCACTCAATCAAAACCGTACCTTTCGGGTCGGTTAAGACGTAAGAGGAATGAAGCTGCATTAGATTAGGTTTGACAAAAAATCTTGTTTTTCCGCTGCCGCTGCCGCCGATCACGACGACGTTCTTATTTCTCGCGTACTTCGGCTGCTTCGGGCGGCTGTTCATGGTAAGCCGTTCCGTCTGCGTCAAAATGATGTTGTTTTGGAAATCCGGGTCTATGTAGGGCTTTATATCTTCGGCGTTTCCCCATGAAGCGTTTTGTCAAGTGCTTTTTTGAGTTATTGACGCAAATTCTTGTGAAAGTGCGAAAGTGCAAAGTGCAAAGGGTCTGCGTTTTGCACTTTCAGCTTGCGGGTTCGGGTGGCTGCTTCTTCTTGATGAAGTTATACCATTGACCGCCGACACGCCTTGCGCCTAAAATACCGCCCATGTTGCGCTTGGCGTTCTGTACCGTCCTCTCGGATATTCCGGCTTCGGCTGCGGCCTTTACAATGTCCTCGCTGGCAAGTTCTTTCCCGTCTGCAAGCAGGTCAAGTATCAGCTTCTCGGCTTGCTCGGTCTTGGTGGCGGTGTTCCCGCCCGCGCCGGATAGCAGCTCGTCGGCGGTTATGTCATATTCGCCTATCCATGAAAAGCCTGTTTCCGGGTCAAGGCAAAAGGCAACGGGCTTGCCCTCCGGCGCAAGGGAAGATTTGTCATGGACGATAACGCGCACATTCGGCTCCCGCTTCACGCGCCCGATCAGCAGGACGCTCCTTGCTGCGGCGCGGAAGTCAATAGAACCTAAGCCCCGGTATGCGCTCTGTCCTCCGGCGGCTTTGTTCAAGTGTCCGATAAGGATAACGGCGCACCCGGTACGCTCGGCAACATCGGCAAGGCGGCGGAACATGGGGCGCACTTCGTTTGCCCTGTTCATGTCGGTCTTTTCGCCCATGTACGCCTGTATGGGGTCAAGGATAATCAACCGCGCCCCGTTCTGCGTGATTGCCTTTTCTATGCGCTCGTCGGAGAGGGTAAGCTCCCGTTTGGCTTCATCAATCACAAGCACGCGGTCAAGGTCGGCTTCGGCTTCTATCAAGCGGGGCTTGACGGTATCGCCCAGCCCGTCCTCGGCGGTCTGGTAAATCACTTGGAATGGCGGCAAGGGCTTCATTCCCGGCAGCGTTCCCCCGGTGGTGCAGGCGGCGGCAAGGCGTAGGGCAAAGGTGGTCTTGCCCTCGCCGGGGTTGCCTTGCACAATGGTTACTTTCCCAAAAGGGATATACGGCTCCCATAGCCATTCAACGGTCTGTGTGTCAACCTCGCTCATGCGGATAATCTCGACGGTTTCTTCCTGCGGCGGTTCTTTCAATCCGTAAACCGCTTCCCGGATATACTTCCCGTCTGTGATTTCTGCCCGGTGCTGCAATACCTCGTTCCAGTCCTTGTAAAGCGGCACAAGGCGGTGGACGGTCAAGCCCTCCGGCACAAGCTCCGCAAGGCGGCTGCAAGCGTCGTTTCCGGCTTGGTCGCTGTCAAGGCAGAGGTAAACGGTCTTGATGTTCGGGCGGTCAGAGAGGAAACGCAACAGGGCTTTTTCTCCCACGCCGCCCAATGACAAATAGCTCTGCTTCTGCCACGCCTTTTTGAACAGGCAGAGGAAAGAGAGCAGGTCAACGGGGGCTTCAAAGACAAAAAGCCTGTCACCCTCGCCTCGGTAGCAGAAATTAAAGGCTTTGTCGCTGCCTTTCACATCAAACCGGAAGTTTCCCGCCGTTCCCTTGCTGTGGGCGTAGCGCGGTATTCCGTCCTCGTCCCGCCCCACAAATACGGCGTTGTGGTGGGCTGCGTCCTCGTAAATATCGCCGCGGGCAAAGAAAAAGCCCGTCACATCATCATCAATGCGGCGGGCTGCTGTGAGGTAGTTCCTCGCTATTCTGTTGTCGTTGTTTGGGGGCGGTAGCCGGAAGTCGGAAAGGGACGCGTGGCAAGGTCTGTCCGGCGGCGGTGCGGCTCCCTTTTCTCCTGTGAGAAGTTCCACGGCTTCGGTGAAGCTCTTGCCGAAAAACTCCATGACAAAATCAACGGGGCCGCCGCCCTTGCTCTGGCTGTGCCTGTACCATTTGTTTCCCCGGACGGTCAAGCTGTCGTGCCGTTTCCAGCGGTATTCATTCCCGGCGCGGGTAAGCTGCTCGCCCTGTGATTGCAGGAAAGAAACAAGGTCGGCTTGGTTCGCCCGGTTTATCTGTTCTTGGGTGTAGTACAAAAATCTCAACTCCTTTCATCGTTCTAAGTCGTGCTGCTTGGTGCGGGTCTGCTCCGGCTGGTCGGCTTTCAGCGCAATATCAACGCACTTGCGGATATTGTGCAGCTCGGCAACCTCGGCGCGGGTTTCTTTCAGCTTGGTATATTCCGCTGTTCTCTCCCCGCTGAGGGTGGCGTACTCTTTTTCCCATTCAGCGATAGGCAAGCTCTTTGTCCCTTTCGGCAGATTTGCATGGAGATAGCGGCTCGCTGCGTTCCATAGCGTAAGCTCGGCGCGGTGGGCTTCCTCGTACTTGTCGCGCTTGCTCGTCCAGCCATTTTTCAGCTTTTTCAGCTCGTCGTGAATGGGCTTGTACTCGGTGTAGTTCTTCCCGTATTCAATCAGCTTTTGTAATTCTTTCATGCGCTTCTCGGCGGTTTTCATGCCCGCCCGGATAGTGTCGGCCTGTTCGCTGACAGAGGAAAGGGCTGCGTCCAGCTCATCAAGGGTAGAGATACCATGCTCGGTCAGATAGTTGACCGCTGCCGCTATGGTTTTCAGTTCATCGGCTGTGTGCTGTTGTTGCCAACGCTGCGAATACTTCCGGCTCTTTTCTCTCTGAACGCTCAAATACTTCATCAGCAGATTTGCAAGACCGGGGGATTGTTGCGGCTGTTCCGGGGCGGTTTCCCACGCTTTGAACAGGTCGGCAATCCATTCTTTGAGCTTTCCAATCTGCGCTCGGATTTCCCGTATAAGGCGGTTTGCCTTTTGGATATTCCGGTTCAGTTCGCCTTTCTCGGTGGCAATACCTTTCTTCTCCATCTGGCAAGCCGCCACGCCCATGTGGACGGTGGGTATCTCGCCAATGCCGCGCTCGGCGTTGCTGCGGTGGTCGATACGCTCCGGGCTTCCGGCTCGTTCAAGGTAGGCGTTTGAAATATCCGCCCATGCCTTACGCCACAAGAGGGCGTTGCCCTTGTCGTTCCAGCCGGTCAGGTCAACTTTGTGCGTCTTGTATCTGCCGCTTGGCAAGCGGATACGCTCGCCGTTTTCATCAAGGTCATATTCCTTTTGGGACTTTGCCGCCCATGCGCCGCGCTCGTCAAGGGGGCGCATGGTAAGCATGATGTGACAATGGGGATTGCCCTTGCCGGTGTCGTGAATGGCATAATCAACGCACATTCCTCTGGAAACAAATTGAGAGGAACAGTATTCCCGGACAAGCCGGATCTGTTCCTCTCTGGATAACTCTATGGGGAGCGCCGCGTCAATCTCTCTGGCAAGCTGGGCGTTCCCGGCTTTCTCGTAAAGCTCCACGCTGTTCCACAAGGTTGAACGGTCAGAGAAAGAGGGCGGGGCGTGGGGTGGCAGCATAATTTCCGTATGGACAACACCGCCTTTGCGGGTGTAGTCGTGTGTCATTCCGTCCCACTCATTTGTCAGCTTTTCGCCGCTTCGGTAGGCGGCTGCGGCAACGGCTGATTTGCCCTTGCCCCGGCTGACAATGCTGATATTACAATGATAGATGGCTATGGGTATCACCTCCCGGATAAAATGAAAACCCGCAAAAATGGTACAGACGCCAAAGGCGGGTATACTGTTTTTGTGGGTGTGCAGGGATAGCCGCGTAAGCGGCGCAAGGGGTGCAGCCCCTTGTTGCGGCAAAGCCGCCAATGTCGGTCAGAGAGGGAAGCAAGCGGCTTTCTCTCTGTGCCGACAAGCCCTCGGCAGAGCGCACGCACCCGTAAGGGTGTATAAGTGCGCCCTTTGTACCAAAGGGATTATTCGCTTTTCCCGCCCTCGGTGCGTTTTTTCAGATAGCCCCGCGCTTCCTCGCTCGTCAGGGCAAGCCGGAGAAAGGCGGCGGCTTCTTCGTCGGTCATGGTCTTTGCTTCTGGCACAATGCTCTCAAAGACCGCACCCCGGACGATCAGCCGATGGCTGCGCGTCCTGCGTTCCTCTTGGGATAACTTTTGCCGCAACACCTTTTCCCGATTTTCAAGCTGCCGGATTTTCTTCTTCCCGTCCTCAATCTCGGCTTGCAATTCCTCGCGTTTTTTTCTCTCGGTTTCGTCATGGGTGGTCACTCCTTTCTACCTGTCGGCACAGAAAAAGGACAGTCGATTTCCTCGGCTGTCCTTTTGATTAGGGTGTTTGGTTTACTCCGTTCTGCTCAATAAATGGGAATATTAAATATCAATACGCCCTTTAATACATTCCTATTAAAACATCAGCTTCGATTGTCAAATGTGTGAGAGTACGCCAATCAACGCAATCTTTTTCAACGCAAAAGAGAAGCGGCGTCATTTCAATAAACGACATTCTTTGTTCTGATGACAACTGTACGGTGGCTGAAACCGTTTCTCTTGAAATGGTTTTAAGATATTTCTCAAAATATTCAACGACAGACTCATTTGAATAATCTGGATTTTTCAAGTGTGCTTGCACTTTAGTCCTGATTTCCCTCAAATGATTTTTCGTAGGAATTACTTTCACAACATATCCGTTAGGAGATAGCAATCGCTGAAATTCTTTGTAGTGTGCAGGCGAAAATATGTCTAAAATACAATCCATACTTCCGTCTTTCAAAGGGATTTTTGATAAGTCAGTAACAAACCACTTCACTGCTTTGCGCTTGTCTTTTTTTGATGCAATCTGTATTGCCTCCCTTGACAAGTCAAAGGCAAAGATGTTTCGTTCTGTTCTTTGCTGTATCTGCCTTGCATAGAAACCCTCGCCGCAACCAACATCTAAAATGTTTCTTATAGATGGCGTATCAGAAATAAACTGTATGATTTTCTCCAACACAACATCATACATGCCATACTCCAAAATTTGGTGCCGGTTGTCAAAAGACCGCTTGCTGTAGTTGGTTTTGGGCGATGATTTTAACAACAAATTTACATACCCATATCTTGAAATATCAAAGCAATGTCCATGTCTACAAATTAGGCTATTGCCTTGTATATCCATTGATTTTGTGCAAATTGGGCATTGAAAATAAACCTTGCTGTCTGCAAAGCGTGATAAATTATTATTCATTTGTTTTTCCTCCGTAATTACATCTCTGCTTCAATAAGCGAGTTATGCAATACGGATAACCGCAACATAACTCGCGGTTTTATCTTAATCTCATAAATGTAACCATTGTGTTGTCCTCCAATCAATTCCGCAGTATTACTCTGCTTTTAGAAAAAGTATAGCACAAAACTATGAACATTTCAACTCTATTTCAGCCTGTCGGCGACGTTGCTCTCTCTGGCATACCGCCGCGCCGCTTCCCGCCGTTCCTCGCTGTATGGGGCGGTCAGACGGAAAGAGAAGCGGCCTTTCTCAATGTCAAACTCCATGCAGCCCGTTTCCGGGTCTGCGTCGGTCTGGCGGCACACATCGGGGTGCTGCTCGGCATAGGCGGCAAGCCGCTTCTTCAAGTCGGTGTTGTGGGTACGGATATGGATCAACGGGTCTTTCTCATCAAACCAGATGTCTGTGACCTTTTTTTGCTTGGGAAGCCCTGTTCGCATAAACTCTCCTTTCTGCGCCCTCGTTTGGAGAGAGGGGCATTTTTGAGGGAATTTTCCCGGCTCTTGACTTGGGGAAAATGGGGATTTTCAAATAGAAACCGCCCCGGCGAACCATTCTTCGTCCGGGCGGTTCCTATCGCGTGATTTTCGTTTTTTCCGGCTCTTGACCGTCCTGCAAGCTGTCGGCAAGTATCACTTTGAGCAGCTTGTCGCGGAATGTTTCTGTGCCGCTGTGGTTGAAAAACAACTCCGCAACGATGGTCTGTCCGTCCCTCTGTGTCGTGATAACACTGTCGGGGGATTGAGGTGTCCCGTTCTGTTCTGCCATAGGCGGCTCCTTTCTCTGGGTGCAAAAGAGGGATTTCCCGTAGCCCGGAAAATCCCTCTTGGTTGTCAGTATTCGGTTTTACTGTGCGGGTGCTGCGGCGGCTTCCTGTGCCTTTTTCTTTGCCCGGTATTCCCGTGCTTTCATGCGGTCATACTCCCGTCGCTTTTCAAGGTTACGCGCCCGGTACTCCCTTGAATACTGCCGGTGGTAGGCGCGGCTCTTTTCCTTTTGGGCTTCCTCGATTTTCTCCCGCATTTGCCGGATTTCCTGCTCCGTTGGCTCTGTAAGCTGTGTCACTTCGTTCTCAAACCTGCCGATATAGTTGAAATATATGCTGATGTGCTGGATTGCGTATCTCGCCCTTTTCTGGTCGCGCTCATGCACTTCAATCCTGCTGATAAACTCGTTGAGAATGGCGGGGGTGAGGTCGGTAAAGGCGGCATGGCGTTCCGTCAGCTTCAAAAACTTCTGCGCCCGCCCTCCCGCGTTCTCATAAGCGGATAGCTGCTCTTGGAGTCCCGCAAGCTCCGTTTTCAGTGTGTAGTATTCTTCCGAATACTTCTGCGACATTTGCTCATAGCGGTCTTGCGGGATAGTGCCGAGGGCGTTGTCCTCATAGAGCTTATTCAGCACCTTGTCAATCTGTTCAAGGCGTGTCGTGATTTGCGGGATACGTTTCTGCTGTTTCTTGGTCTGGTCGGTCTGCTGCATGGCAAGGCTCTTTTTCACTAAGGCTTCAAACTCCGCCCGGTTGCTGATAGAGTAGTCCTCGATTTTCTTCAGCACTTCCGCGACGGTCTGCATAAGCAAGTCAGCGTCAATGATGTGTGGGGAATGGCACTTGGGGTTTTTGGCTTTCCCCTTGTGGTACTCGCTGCAATAGGCAACGTGCCGCTTGCCGCCGTTTCTGTAATCTATGCGGATGTGCATTTTTGCGCCGCAATCCTTACAGAAAAGCAAGCCCGACAAAGGGTGGATTTCCCCGTCCCCGTTGGGGCGTCTGACGGGCGCGTTTTCCAAAATCCGCTGTGCGGTTTCAAAGTCGGCGCGGTCAATAATCGGCTCATGCACATTTTCGGTTATCTGCCATTGGCTCCGGTCTACATAGTGGTTCCGCTTGTCCCGGAAATGCTTTGTAGTCTTGAAGTTGACTACATCGCCGCAATACTCCTGCCGCGTAAGGATATGGGTCAAGGTGGCTTTGTTCCACTTGTAGCGGTTATCCTCATTGAGCGCCTTGTTTTTACACGTTCCCCGTCCCCGGTCTTTCATGTAGAAAGTGGGGGTAGGGATTTGCTCGTTTTTCAGATATACGGCGATTTGGTTGCGGTTCTTCCCGCCGATAAACAAACGGAAAATAAGGCGCACAACCTCGGCGGCTTCCTCGTCGATTATCCAAAAATCCTTGTTGTCCGGGTCTTTGACATAGCCGTAGGGGGCTTCGGTGGCAATCGGCTTTCCGCTCATGCCTTTGGTCTTAATGCCCGTTTTCACTTTCTTGCTGATGTCCTTTGCGTACCACTCCGACATGATGTTGATAAAGGGCGCAAACTCCAATGTGTCGGGCTTCTCGCTGTCAATGCCGTTGTTGACCGCGATAAAACGCACGTTGTTCCGTCTGAATATCTCCATAGCGTTGCCGACTTGGAGATAGTCGCGCCCCCAGCGGGTAAGGTCTTTCATAATGCAAACGCCGATTTTCCCGTTTTCAACGTCCTCCATCATGCGGGAGTAGGCAGAACGGTCAAAAAATCTGCCGCTTTCATCGTCGTCGATGTAGTGCCGGATATTCGTCAGCCGCTGCCCTCTGGCGTAGTTCTCCAAAAAGATTTTCTGGTTCTGTATGCTGTTGCTCTCGCCGCCGTCCCTGTCCTCGTCCCCTACGGAAAGACGGGAGTAAAGGGCTGTGATTTTGTTGTAATCATTCATGTGCATATCCTCCTGTGCGTCCATGTAGAGTTCCTTTACACTTAAGATTATGCACTCCATCGGGCAGAGCCGTACTCCGCGCCCTTGCGGTATTTCTTCGCGTTTTTCCCTTTGACATAGACTATCAAGCGGATAATCACCGCACCGACAATGCCGACAAGCAAATCCAACGGGTAAACGCTCGGCAAGGCGTTTTCAAAGGCTGCGGAAAATCCTTGTGTGATATTCAGTATCTTTGCAGAAATATCCGCGCCGGGGGCAAGCCGCACCGCCTGTCCGACTTTATCAAAGAGATAGACAAAGAACACATAGGGGATATTCGGAAGTATCAGCTTTTTGTAGTTGATCTGCTTCATATCTCGCGCCCCCTGTCCATTTTCTTTACCTTGTCGCGGGCGGCGTTAAGCTGCTTCGCCTTGTCCTTTGCAGCGGCAAGGGCTTTGCGGATAGAGGGCTTTTTCTCCCGGTTCAGCTTCTTTGCGGAAAACTCTTGAAACGCTGCGGTCATAACGTCCGCGTCCCGGCCTTTGAAAAACACAAGGTAACGGGTCTGCTCGCCCTTAACCTTTTTTAGCGAAAAATCTATGTTGTATTTCTTCGCCGTACTCTCAAAGGCTTTAATATTGCTGTCGGTGATCTCGATGTTGGAAACACCCGCGTTCTGCTTCATAAGCTGCCGCATGGTCTGTTTCCCATGCGCGGGTTTGCTTTTCTGCTCCAAAAACTTTTGGATTGCTTTCTGTAACGCCTGTTCGGTAAGCCGCGCCGCGCCTTTTCCCACTTTGACGTATAGGGCAATCGTTTTTTGGGTTACTTCCTCCTGCAAGGTATCAACTCCTTTCCCGGTAAAGTGCGGCTATGCTCATTCGCCGCCGTATAAGTCGTGATTGACAAGGGCGGTATAGTAGCTGTCAATGGTACTCGGCGCGTTGAACAGCACCGCTTTTAGATACTGCTTGATGTTGCGCACTTTGGTTGTGTTCTCCCTCATGCAATCCAAAACAAACTCAATATGGCTGCTGTTCAGCTTCAAAAACTTGGATTTCACCAATTCGGCGGGGTAGTCGTCCCCGGCAATACGGATTGTCTTTCGGGCTGTGCAGACGGTTTCCAGCATAAGGTCAACAATCTCGTCCAAACGGTCTTTGTCAATTTTGCAGTTTTGAATGAGATGGTCGTATTCGATATTGTCCTTGATAATCTCCCTGTAAATCTCTACTGCGCTATTGCTTTTCGCTTCCGTTCTTTTCCTTTCCGGCGGCGTAGCCGCTTCGCCATGCGCAAAGGGCAAGGGGTTTAGGGAATGGAAAGGAATGGAATCGGTACTTGATAAATCAGTAATTGATTGTTCTTTACTTAATATATCTTTATTTAATTGCGTTGGATTTTCCAACGTAGGTTTTTCCTGCGTAGGTTTTTCCAACGTTGGATTATCCAATGTTGGATTTTCCAATGTAGGTAAATCCAATATAGGCGGCTGTCCGCCGCTGGTAGCTGCTTCCGGCTCTCGCGGCTGCGGCTGCTCGTATATGACGTAATCTGCGCCCCGCAAGCGTCCCTTTTCGTCGCGCTCCCGGCTGCGCACGATATATCCGGCTTTTTCGAGTTCCTTTACCGCTTCGCGGATTGCGTCGATCTTCTCCCGGTTGATATGGGATAAGCCCGCAAGGGTATAATCCCAATCTTCGGGCAGCGAAAGCATTTGCGACAACAAGCCCTTTGCCTTTAAGGACAATTCCTTGTTTCGCAAGTGGTGGTTGCTCATAACGGTATATCCCGTATTTCGCTCCACTCTGAAAACTGCCATATTTCCTCACTTCCTCTCTTGGTATGCGTGGACAATTAGAAAGCCGTTTTCGGCTGTTTTGGTATTGCAATATGCCCTTTGCCGTTTTCGCGTCTGCAAAGCCGCATGGCACAAGGGCTTTTGCCCGTCTATTTGTCCATGCTGGCGTGCGTTTTCCGCGTCCTTTTGCCGGGGCAATAGGGACACTCTTTGAAAACGCAAAACTCATATTTCCACCCGGGGCGGTAGAAACGGCAAGTGCCGCAATCTTCATCATCTCCGGCACAACCGGATTGATAGCGGTCAAATCCCGGCTTCTGCTGCATGAGCAATTCAAACGCCCGCTGCTTGCCCTTTGTGAAATACATTCCGGCTGCACCTCCTTTCCTGCGGGCATAAAAAAACGGCGTTACTTTCTCCCCCAAAGGGGTTAAGGTAACGCCGTTTGTGTGCGTATTCAGTTTTTAACACATTCCCTGTCTATCCGCTGTCCGCAAAACCATTGATTTTATTAGCTTTTTGCCGCTATCGCTATCACACCTCATTATTTGAACGCCCGGATTTTCAGCGCATGATGGACGATGTGGAAGCCGGAAAAGTAAACTGCATTGTCACGAAAGACCTTTCCCGTTTCGGGCGGGAACATGTGATGATGGACTACTATCTGGAATTTCTGTTCCCGGAAAAACGGGTGCGCTACATCGCCGTTGCGGAGAATGAGGACACAGAGAAAGGGCTTTCCGATTTTGTCCCGTTCAAAAACCTGTTCAATGAATGGTTTGCGAAAGATACAAGCCGCAAGGTAAAGGCCGCTTTCAAAGCAAAGTTTGCCACAGGACAGCGTATCGGCGCTTATGCTCCCATCGGGTACAGGAAACACCCGGAAATCAAAAACAAGCTGATAATCGACGAGGAAACCCGCTGGATAGTGGAGAAGATTTTTGACCTCGCCATTCATGGCAGAGGGGCGGCCAGTATCACAAGAATACTGATTGCGGAAAAGGTTCCCACGCCGGGATTTATCAACTTCCAGCGTGACGGGACTTTCGCAAACATCTATGCGGGTGCGCCAGAGGAAAAAAGCTACGCATGGACGATAGCGCAGGTCAAGAGCATTATGAAAGACGAAACCTATATCGGCCATACCATCCACTACCGGGAAACAAACATTTCCTTTAAGAACAAGCGGAGGATACGCAAGCCCCAAAGTGAATGGGTGCGGGTGGAGAACACGCAGGAGCCGATTATCAGCGAACAGGTTTTCCGGCAGGTACAGGAGCAGATAGCAAACCGCCGCAGAAAATGCAAGGACGGTACAACACAGATTTTTTCCGGATTGGTAAAATGTTCGGATTGCGGCTGGTCGTTGTCCTATGGGGAGAACAGGCAGAACAGCAAGCCTTACGGCCATTATCATTGTAGCAAGTACGGACAGGGCACACGCCAATGCTCCATGCATTATATCCGCTATGATGTGCTTTACGCCTATGTCCTCTCCCGTCTGCAATACTGGTCGGGGCTGGTACAGCATGATGAAGAACGGCTTTTGAAGCGGCTGTTAAACGCCAATGACAAGGGACAGGCCGCCGCAAGAAAGAAGCAAGCCGCAGAGTTGAACAAAGCGGAGAAGCGGAAAGCCGAAGTCGATACCCTGTTTGCCCGGATGTATGAGGACTGGGCGGCGGGGCGTATCACAGAATACAACTTCTCTATGCTGTCCGGGAAGTACCAGAGCGAACAGGCTGAACTGGACACAAAGATTGAACAGCTTCAATCCGCTATCGCCACTGAAAGCCAGAACGCCGCAGACGCAGAAAAATGGATTGCCTTGATGAAAGAGTGCGTCAATCCAACAGAACTGACCGCCGAACTTTTGAATACGCTGATTGAAAAAATCGTTGTCCATGAAGCGGTCAAAGGTGAGGACGGAAGCCGGGAACAGGAGGTAGAAATCTTCTACCGCTTTATCGGCAAAATTGATTAAATGACACCAATATTTTTAACTATGTGATACCGGCTTATCGGTTCCTGACTCCAGTATGCTGATCTCCTTAGCAAACGAACTGGATACTTCTGTAAGCATACTGCTTGGAGAAACCGTACCGGAACACGACCTAAAGGAAACAGACCTAAAAAGCATTTCTGAAAAACTGGAAAGCATTAACCTCCAGTTTGCCAAAAGAAGCAGGATGCGGATCCGGCTGATCCGCTATCTGCTCCTTGCATTGTGTGTGCTTATAGCGGTAGGCTTTATTGCTTTTGCAGCGATGCACGGAGAATATCTGGACTGGGATTACAGCAATCCGGAATATGCAGTTGCAGGGACCATACTGCATGGCGTTGAATTTCTGTTTGTAAGATTGGCGCCTTTCGTCTTTATTGGTTCCATCATCGGGATCATATTCACATATAAAAAAAGATAACCCTGTCTCCGGAGTCATATTTTAGAAGAAATCCCACGCACAGTATGCATAACACCGCCAGCACTTACACTGACGGTGTTTCCTTTACCCGTTCTCTCTGCCACCCATCTGCAATGATTATCATTTCATGAGTAATATTGAACTGCTTTTCTGTGTCTAATAGATGAAAGGGGGTGCGAAAAGATATAATGCCGACAGATCAATATTTAGAAAGACTGATGCAGGAATATGGAGACAGCATTTTCCGTATGTGCTATTTATATCTAAAAGATTACCACCTTGCCGAAGACGCTGTTCAGGAAACTTTCATTAAAGCAATGAAATCATATGATTCGTTTGCGCATAAATCGAGTGAAAAAACATGGCTAATACGAATTGCGATAAATACCTGCAAAAATATCATGAGAAACCGGTGGTTTCAAATAATTCAAAATAATCTGGAAGATCATATAGAGAAAATCGGCGATAATCCAATAGAAGAGATGTTGGAAAAAACCAGTGTTTCAGAGGCTATCATGCGACTGAATGCGAACGACAGACAAATCATCCTATTGTACTATTATCAAAATCTGTCTGTCAGAGAAATTGCCAAAATAATCGGTAAATCTGAAAACGCTACGATACAGCGTCTCAACAGAGCGAGAATAAGGCTAAAGGGAAATTTAGTGGAGGTAGGGTATGAATGATTTTAGTTTGAAAAATGTAATCGACCGTGAACTTGAAGAAATTAAATTAAGTGATAGCGTAAAAAAGAATATAAGAAAAGGCGTGGTTCATCGAAAATCCTATCCAATAATAAAAAGTATTGCAGCTTCCATTGCTGTTATTGTCCTAACCGGAACTACTGTTTTTGCCGGGCACTATATATTAAACAAAGTTCAGGTGAATGAAACTGTCTTGCCGGAATTAGATGCTATGCAGGTTGTCCAGGTGAATGAAATGGATGCTATCGCCGATGAAAACGGAATGGTTGATGCAAATTATAATGATTATGATGCAATAAAGCAGGATTTGGGTGTTGATTTATTAGATACTGACTTATCACAGAATAACTCTTATATGCTGGGGAATGTAAGTACCGATGAAAAAGATTTTTTAATTGTTACCATTGACAATTACATTTTAGGAGACACAAGTAACTATCATTTTATTGATGAGGAAAACAGATATTCCTATGACAGTGGGGAAAAATATTCTTCACCCGTTTCATTATCTGTAGATATCATTTTGAGTGAAAATCAACTGAATAACGGTTGGGATACCGATTATCTCGGACTATATGAATTTGCTGAAAGTTATACTTCAGAACAAGGATACGCAGTAAATATTATCGAAGATACGGTTGAAGAAGAAAATTTGAAAGACTATGTGTCAGAAAAAGTAGCGATCTTCGTGGCAGACGGAATACGCTATACTTTGAAAGGGAGAACCTCATTGGATGAGATGAAATCTATTGTGGATTCAATGAAATAAATTATCTGTGTTCTTTATTAAAGCAGGCGCCGGTTCCCCGGTGCCTGTGCTATCATTTACTTCACCTCTATAAAGCATCGTTTCATGCAACATTGATGAAGTATTCTCAAAAATCATTTTTTGAATAAAACTCAGTTAAAATTTGAGCTAAAACTTCTGGATTTTCCTCATTTACCACATGACCTGTATCCTCAATAATTTCCAATTCTGCATTTTTAATATTTTGCGCCAAAAAATGCGCTGATTTTATGTTTGCACTATCTTTCTTTCCACAAAGGACTAAAGTGGGACATTCAATACTTTTAACTCTATTGCTGAAATCTAAGTTCTTCATAGTATTCCCTAAAGCAAATGTATTCTTTTTATCAAAGGCCATCGTTTCAAAAATAGATTTTGGCAAAAATCTGAAGATTATATTTTGAAAACTAAAAGCCAGCTTCGGGACTTTATATGGTGTTCCAATTAAAACCAATGTTTTTACTTTCTGCGGAAAATCAAGAGTATAGTTTAATGTCAAAATACCACCTAATGAAAGACCGCATAAATGAATATGTCCATCAATTTCGTTGCAATATTTTACAAATACAGAATACAGGTTTTCATAACTCGCCTCTTTCCCTTCGAGGATGGAGGATAGATTTGGACATACTATATCTTCATTGTCTCCCATGTATGAAATTATTTTATCCCAACTTGTTGCTTTGTGTCCTGATCCGTGAACTAAAATTTTTGTTGCCATAACCATTTCCTCCATATAAGTTCATCAAAAAATCCATAAACATCACTCTGTTTTTCAAATATACGTTAAATTTCCAGATGCTCCGTATAGTTCTCATTATAAGGGATAAGTTCCAAAATGTAATACCTAAAATCATTCTTTAAATCTCTTTTTTCAAAAGAACTATTCCCATTTATCATAGCGCAGGCACCGGTTCCCCCGGTGCCTGTACTGGTCATTTACCGCTTCACATAGATAACGGTATTCTGCCTGAAGCCGTTCTCTTTACAAAAATCCTGATACACTTCTTCCAACTCAGCAAGATTACACACATCCAGTTCTGTTTCATCCTCCCTGCCATCACTATTGATAAAGCCGATCCGGTAACTACAGATCCGTTTTCTGTTTGTCACGATTCCTTTTCCTGCTTCTCTGATCGTCATCTCCATCCTCCATTCTTCAGGCAGCTTTTTCCTGATTTTTTTCATACATTTCCGGGAATACATCCTTCGCCTTTTCCGGTAACAGGAGGCAGAACAACTCCTCGTACCGTTTATATGCCGGATCGTTAAGCGGCGCCTTCAGAGATGTAAGGCTCCAGACCAGCATTTCCTCTTCCTCGGTATCGTATTTTCCAGGAATAAAACCGTTGCCGTTGTAAACGGGCTTTGGCGGTCTGCCGATCTCCTGCAGTTTCCCTTTTGTCTCAGCCTGCTGGATCATTTTGATCTTCTTCTGTACAAACCCTAAGATAATCTCCTCCAACATCCCCCGCTCCTGATAATACCAGGCCCGCCGGAAGATTGATTGGAGTGTTTGTATCCGTTCTTCCGCAAGCGTATCGTTTTCTTTCCATATAATTTCCGCCAGTGCTTTGGCATATTCAAATTCCAACATAACTGTTCTCTCCTAAAATAAAAAAAGACCGGCAGGGAAATTTTTCTTTCCCATACCGGCGCAATATTTTGTGATCCATATATTATAATGATTGCAAAGGCAAGTTCCTTAGCTCCGCCGATATCATCTAAATCAGGCTGCATAAAGTTCTACCCCTTCCTTTTTGATATTATTGTAGAATGGATACGCCCGAAGCCATTTTTCAAAATGGTCCTTGTTCTTTACGATTGGCATAATCATCAATTCATAATCAAAATTATACTCAAATGTAAGATCAGAAAGGACATGTCCTCTTTGCGAAATTTCTTCATCTGTCATATCAACCAGTATCATAATGTCAATATCCGAGTCCGCACGAAAATCTCCTCTGGCATAAGAGCCATATAAAATGACCGCGCTTAACCCAGATCCATATAGTTTCTGCAACTCTTTTACATATTGCTGAAGAATGTTCATCAAATCCTGAGACATCGAATCCCTCCGTTCCTTCTATAATCCTAATATATCCATTTTCCCTGCTGAAATCAACGTATGTTTCTTTCGTTATCCATCACTTTCTTCAGTTTTCCATGGACAATATAACGATAGTCTCTCCTGGAACTGACACAGGTGGAAAGTGTCACCACCCGGTCTGTTTCTGCGACTTCCACGCCGGTATCATACCCTGCATAGGAACGGATCTTCCCCAGGAAATTCTGGAAATCATCCGCTTCCGGAAACGCATAGGTGTAAGCCTCGCTGCCCACATACCCGGCATAACAGGAGAAGATCTGATATTCCAGCACTTTCCCCGGCACATACAGGTAAAAATAAGGGTTCTCCTCCCACAAAGCCTGATCCTGGTAATGGGATAGGGTTCCAAACATACTTCCGTTTTTCATATTGTGGCCGTAGATGATCGTGTTCTGGTCCGTGAAATCCGGCTGGTTATGGCAGTCTGCGAAAATGCTGCCGCTGCTGTTGTACTCCCCGGTGATCAGATGATGCAGATAATACGCATTATCATTCCGCTGCACCACCGGATAGCTGACCGAAAGGCCGGGAATATCAATCCAGGCGATCACATCCGGGTTTACCGCCTGAAGCCCTGCGAAATCAATCTGAAGGTATCCGGACGGCTCTGCTTCCGGTTCATCTGTCTCATCTTCCGGCGTATCTTCCGGTTCCTCCACAAAAGCGGAGAGTTCCTCATAGGTATCTTCGCCCTCCTGGTATTCCCCGTAGATGCCCCGCAGCTTCCACACTGAAAAGATCAGCACACCTATGGAAAGAAGGATCCCTGCCAGCAACAGCAGCCGTTCTCCCTTTTTCATCTTTTTGTTCCAACTCCTTTCTCCTCTGGCAAAGGGGCTGATTTTTCAGCCCTCTTTGCGTAATAATAGTCATCGATCCCTTTGATCTTTCCGGCCCAGTTACCATCTGAGTCCTGGTCCCAGACCATCCGGGTGACCGGCAGGGATAACTCCCGGCAGATCCCGTAGACTTTCCCACAGGCGTTCTGGATAATCCGCCGCTTTTCCACCTTGTACGGGCATGTTTCCTGTTCCCCATGCGCCTGGCACTGGGAGCATTTATGATACTGCCTGTCACAGTCTGTCTTCAGCTTTTTATCCATATCGTAGGTTTCCACCAGCCGTTTCATCTTCCTGTGCTGCAGTTCTTCCAGCACAGGCCGGACGCTCCGATACATATTGACGCCGGCCGCGCAGATAAAGGTGTTCCCGGACAGATAATGGGCGATGGAGCCTTTTAAGCCGCCCTCTGTCAGATACACGGTCTCCGCATCCGGGTCGCCGATCACATGGACCGGACTCCCGGAGGAAGTACCGCCTGGATATCCCGCACTGGAAAACCACAGATATTTATTGTTATCCCTTGGCTGGTCCAGCCGGATCTGACATGCCTGGATGTTTCCGTCCACCGATTCCACCGGAACCAGGAACCCGGAATTTTTCGCTTTAAAGTTCATGGTCCATCGTCCCGTATCATCCTGATAGAAACCGGGGACGCCTTCCAGTTCACAGTCTCTTTCCAGCAGGCTTTCTGCAAGCTTATGCAGGCCGTAGAGCGGAACGCTCTTGTATCTGCGCTCTTTGATCTGCTCCATGGTAAGGCCCCGTTCCAGTAAATTTTCCTTATGGATCTCATACAAAGGGAGTAAATCCAGCATTTCCTTATACGTGCGGTGCCGTACTTCAAGAGGCGCCAGTTTTGATTGTTCCGGCTCAGCCTGCGCTTTCTTTTTCGCCTGCTGTGCCTCCCGGTATTCCCCTTTGTTCAGAGCCTCTCGGATTTCCTGGTTCGCTTCCCGGTAAGTCAGGTTGTGCAGATCCGCATAAAGCTGGAGCATCCCGCCGGATCTGTCGCAGCGGTTGCAGCGAAAGACATTTTTTGCGGGATGGATGTTCAGCCTTCCTTTGGTATCGCCGCAGAAGGGGCAGTCATAATAATTTCCCCGCCGCTTGTGAAGCCGCAGGAGATGAACCACATCCAGAATGTCATAGTCAAAGTCCGGTCCATCATACATTTACCGCTTTCCTCCTTTCCCTGCCGCCGGATCAGCCGGCAAGCGGGAGCGCCTGATTTAATAACACTCTGGCTGCCGCCGGGATCAGGTTGTTATGCCCCCGGTAGTTGGCCGCAAAGTAATCCAGGCTGGAAGGGCTTTCCACTGCCACCTGCCCCATACTCATACCGCCGTATTTCCCTTTGCCGCCGATGATGACGGCTCTTGCCTGTTCATACGACATCTGCTTTACCAGTTCTTCCACCGGGAGAGAACCATCTAAGGGGCTTTCCTGGGCTGCCCTGCGTCCGGGCGCCGCTGGATTCTGAGGCGGCATTCCCATGACGTTTCCCTGGCTTTTTGCCTGATGGTAATACTGATCCATCATGTTCTGGCCCGCATAGGCGAGTGTTTCCATGCCCCGATAAGGAGCTGCGCCCTGGCTGCCCGGATAAACCGGTTCGCTGTTCCCGGCTGCCTGCGGATCGTTCCACTGCGCATCCGGGCTTGGATACTGCAGCGGTACGGGGATCCCCGCATCCACCTGGTTCGGGTCATTGCTTTCTCCCACATCGGCAAACTGGACGCCAAATCCGGCGTCAGACAGCGCCCTTCCTACGGCAGCCGTTTCCGCCATCTCAAGGAATTTATCCCCAAACTTCGGATCGTCTGTCCGGAACTTCATGGAAAAAGCATTCGCCACGTAATTCTCCGGCGCATCCGTATAACTCAGATAGATCTTCGCCTCTGCCAGCGCCATATTTTCATTAAAGTGGACGATATGGCTTTCGATCCGTCCCGTCGGATAAACCAGGCGGAACCAGAGTTTCCGGTATTTCACATCCAGATAAAGCTGATCCGGCTGCCCCTCCTGAGAGATCGTCCTGGCAAGTTCCAGCGGTTCAAATCCCTCAACTCTGTTCAGGTTTCCCACTGCCTTTGATTTTTTGTACAGTAATTCGTTCATGTTCTGCTCCTTTCTCAGGAAAGCAGACCATCCTTACATAAAAGGAATAGCCTGCTTTTTCCTCTGATTGAAAAAAATTTATTTTTACACCGCAAGTTTCAACTGCTCCGGTTCCTGTTCCCTGAGATATTGCTGGTAAAAACGGACGATTCGCTCCCCCAAGATGGTATTGCGCCGCCCGGAGTCATCGTTATGTACCGCCTGGCAGACAGCCCGCCAGTCTCCAACAAGATAGACTGTTTTCTTGGCCCTGGTGATACCGGTGTACAGGATGTTCCTCTTCAGCATCACCCGGAACGCAAACAGCCAGGGGATGATGACAACCTCACATTCTGAGCCCTGGGCTTTATGGATGGTAATGGCATTGGCATGTTCGATCATTTCCATCTGCTCCGGCTCATATTCCACCGTGCGCCCGTCGGGAAATGCAACCACTGTGATCACCGTTCCCTCCGGGTTGGTATAAAAAGCCTGTATCGTCCCCAAATCGCCGTTGCTGGCCATCAGGGTATTCTTATTCTGCATGACCTTATCCCCTTCCCGGAATGTCTGGCTCCCGGCCGTCACTTCCTTTTTTCCCGCATCCGGCGGGTTCACCAGATCCTCAACGGATTGGTTCAGTGCCTTGGAACCATTAACAGTTTTATTCTTGTAGGGCGTCAGGATCTGCACGCCATCCAGCCCGTATCGTCCGATCTCTCTCTGATAAAGATGCCGGACTGTCTCTGCGGTCTCTTCTACAGTCGCACAGGAAATAAAATAGAAGTCCTCCCCGAACTGGAAATCCGTCCGGTTCTCCTGCATCTTTTTCGCATTGAGATAAATGCTGCTGGACGCTCCCTGCCGGAAGACTGCCTCCAGCCGGGTCACCGGGATCAATCCGCAGGAAATCAACTGGCGGAAAACATCACCGGCTCCCACTGAAGGAAGCTGGTCCACATCCCCGACTAAAAGGATCCTGGCCTCTGGCTTTACCCGGCGGAAGAACTCATATCCAAGGTGCATATCCACCATGGATACCTCATCCAGATTCAGGAAGTCGGCGGAAAGATAGTCCCAGTCCGGCTGAAAATCCGATGATTCCCCTAAAAGCCCCAGAGCCATATGGATCGTAGAAGCCTCCTCGTATCCCGTACTTTCCGCCATCCGGCGTGCAGCCCGCCCGGTGGGGGCCATAAGCTGTACTTTGGTACGGCAGATCTGGTCGTGTATATACAGGATGACCTTTAAGACCGTTGTTTTTCCTGTCCCCGGGCCGCCGGTAATTATGCTGATCCTGTGTTGGAACACCATGCGCACTGCCTGTTCCTGCTGTCTGGACAGCGTAAGGGAGAGTACCCTTTGCGCTTCTTTGAGTTTCTCCTCAATATCCAGTTCCTGTACCGGGTCCAAAAGACGCCTTGCGATCATGGATGCAGTCTGGGTTTCTTCCTCATACAGCCTGGCCACATAGACTCGATCCTCATCCAGCACAATGCTTCCCTGCATGACCAGCCGGTAAAGGATCTGCTGGACCTCTGTTTCTGTTACCTGCTGGCCGTAAACATTATCGTTCAGAAGTTCCAGGGAACGCCGGACCAGTTCTTCCCTGTACAGGAAGAGATGGCCTTCCTCCTTCATGGCGGACTCCATAATATACGCTAGGCAGCCGGAAATCCGCATGGGATCATTGAGCCGCTGGCAGAGCTGCCTTCCAATCTCATCTACCGTCAAAAAGCCGAACCCTTTGACGGCACAGAGCATATAGGGGCGCTTCCGTATAACCTCAACAGATTCATCATGGAATTTCTGCAGGATCAGGTTTACCTTGTGGGGCGTCACCTTATAGGGCGCCAGGAATGTCATCAGTTCCCTGAACACCTTGTTCTTCCCAAAGGATTCCACAATCGTCTCCAGCTTCTTCCTGGAAATCCCCCGGATCTTTAACAGTTCCTCCGGATGGTTTTCCATGACCTCCAGTGTCTGAAGCCCAAACTCACGGTAGATGGCTTCCGCCACTTTAGGGCCAACGCCTTTGACCACACCACAGGAGAGGTATCCAATGATCCCCTCCCGTGTCCTCGGCACAACTTCCATGAAATTTTCCACCTGAAGCTGCATCCCATAGCTAGTGTTTTCCCACTTTCCTTCCATCTCCACTTCGATCTGGTCGGTCAAGGGAAGGTCAAAGCCCACTGCGGTAAAACCGATCATTTTCCTTGTCTGAAGGTATTTATCCCTGGCTGCCAGCGGTACAGAAGTATCCTGTGTTGTAAAAAGGGCAACAGTATAACCGCTCCCCTCATTCAGAAATATTTTTTTCTGGAATCTGCACCGCATCCTTTAATTCCTCCCAATTCTTAATCAGTTTCAGTCCAAATGGTATCCGCCGGTCATCAAACCAGTACACCCCCTTTCCTGTATCCCAGGCATGGAGGATTTCTCCTTTCATCCCGGAAGAAATCCGCTCGCCACAGATAATCAGCACATCGCAAAAATCTAAAAGCTGTTTCCCAATGGAGAGCGCCAGTTCCCGTTCCTCCGGGATTGTGTCGTCCAGCATCAGAGGCAGATAAGCATGAGAGGCAAAGGTGCGGCAATGAAATGCCCGGCTGATCGTATCCAGCCATATTTTTGCAATCATCATGTTCTCCAATCGCTCTTCCCTGGTTTTCGCAGACAGCGGTGAACAGATATACGCCCGTTTTCCTTCTAACATCAGGCCACCTCCTTCTTCAACCGGAAGACCCTGTTCTCGGTTTCCGTTGTATATTCCTCGAAAATATCCGGGTGCTGCACTTTCAGCTTTTCCAGATTCTCTTTTCCGATCATTGTCCGGCGTGTGGGGCTGAAGGTAATCCTGTAACGGTTTGTGCCGTCCTCCAGCAGCGCCTTGCACCCCTGGCCCATCTGTTCTACAAATGGAATAATGATCGCCTTCTGTTCAGAGTCAATCTCTTTTTTCCGCTTTTCAAGCTGGGATTTTTCCTCGGAAAGAGAAAGGTATCGCTCCAGGCTGCGGGCTTCCAGTCCGGAAATGCTGATCTCCGGGATGGACTTATCCGCATACCCGCTGTAACGGCGGATGCTGGCAAGCACCAGATCCGGCTTCCCACTCAGCGGCGGCTCCACCTTTTTCTCCACATACTCCGTCCAGAAATATTCTTCCTGCTCGATGATGTTCTCTTCTTCCAGAAGATCCCGGTCCAGCGGATAATACACAAAATCCTTTTCGCTGTTCCCCCACAGGCAGGCAATGAACGCATGATGGATATTCATGACTGCCATATAGTGGCGGACCTGGTAAATATAGTGGTCCGGTATATTTCCATCCGCCCACTTGTCCTTTGCATTATAATTGCAGGTTTTGCACTCCAGGATAGCGAAACTTCCGTCCGGCATACGCACGAAAAAATCCACATCCGCCAGCATAAACGGATACAGGGGATGCCGGAACATGATCCGCACCGGGAATACCTCCAGGCCGGTTTTCTTTGAAAAGATCTCCGCCACCAGGTCCTCCAGCCGGTGCCCGACTTCCAGGGCGACCCAGTTGCTTTCTTCTTCGATCACAGGCTCTACGCCGATCTTATCATTGTACAGGTCTCGGCTGGTGGCAAAGGGGGAGATCCCCATGATCGCAGCCACGTCGCTGCCTCCGATTCCCAGTCGGCGGTAAGAGAGCCACTCCTCCTGGGTAAGATCACTGATATCGACAACCTGTTCCGGTGTATAATTCAAATCCAACATATGTTCTTTCCTCCTAACAGTTCACGGCTGCGCATACGTCATAGTCCTTCCAGTCCATCGCCAGTGCCTTTGTGATGTCCTCTTCCATACGCAGGATACGGCACCCGGAAAATCCTTCGCAGGCTGCGAAGAAAGGCGCCTCATTCATGGCATAGTAAAGGTCATGGGCGCTGCAGGGACCTTCCCCGTTCTGGGCCACATACATTTCCACTACCTCATTACGGATCGACGCTTTGATCTTCAGCTTTTTCATCAGCAGATGCAGGCAGTTGGCAGGGTTGCGGATCTCAATGTCCAGAAGCGCTGTCAGACGTTCTGTGGCGTCCTGATATCTCGCATACACTTCCTTCAGATTTTCCCGGTAATCCAGGATCGTACTGTGGTTCCGGTGTGCCAGAGTGATCGGACTTCCCAGGCTGAGCGTATGGCTGTTGCCGTCTGTCAGCAACATCGGATACAGGTTCACCCCGCTGGCCGCCACATCAGAAGTGGTCAGGCGCAGCGCCGGAGTAAGAAATTCCTTGTTGATCCCGTACCGGTCCAGCGCATCCCTGTATGTATCCAGAAGCTCCTGGTTCCCGGCAAGCGTCCACATGGCGCTCATCACAGAGTGGTCATAGGTCCCGGAGCCTTCCAGATAGGTGCTCCCCTTAAAATTCTTGTGCAGATACTCGCTTGTCGTCTCAAAGATCGCCTTCATATCCAGCACGCTGTAATCATGGGCGTCCCCGCCGTGTACAGCGGAAACCTTCCCATCCGCAATCTTGATGAGGCTTTCTCCTTTCGCCACTTTCAGGCAACAGTTCACTACCTTCGCATAGGTCCTTACATCCAGCTTGCGAAGGCCCTCTCCGCTGATACCGGCACGACCTAAAATGGTCTGGATGGCACAGTTCCGGACCGGATACGCCTCCCCCCGTACCTTCAGTACAAGGCGGGTGTGCTTTTCCGTATCCTTCAGGATCTCCTCCATCTCTGCGTCCCCATTCTCCAGGTTGTCCGCCTCTTTCTCCAGCGGCACCAGCCGAAGAGACCGGGTCGGCTTGCGGATCCACTGTGAGGACTGAAGCCTCCGGCCCAGAAATGCAAGCATCTCCTCCGCCGTCGCAAAGGTCTTTTCAAAACCGTCTGCATACACCATTGTTTCATTCATGTTTTTCTTCCACCTTTCTTTAAAATATTTATCCATAAACAGCCGAAGCTGATTGTGGCAGGCCACACACTTATACAACATCCGGAAAAAGCCTTGCCTTTCCGGATAAACAGCAATAAAAAAGGATGCACAGAGAAACGTCCTGTTTTCTCCATCCATCCTTTTAAAATCTGGTTTTCCACCTATAAAACAAAAAAAGTGCCACACAGCCATTACCGGCATACGGTGACACTACACTACAAACATAAACAACTTATGCTGGGAAAAGCGCCTGCCTTTCCTCTCCATGTCCGGGATTTCACAAAATCCCAAAACATTTCTCCCCACAGGGGAACGCATAAAAAAGAACTATATCAGTATACTAGCACAGGATATAGGTGCTGTCAATTTGTTTTACACTATATATAGTTATTTCAGTCATCCAGGTTCCCTTATCTTGTGCTGTCTTTTTTCTGATGCTCCTGGTTTTCAGCCGATCCGCTGTCTGCCAGGACAAACCGGATCTGCCTGTCCAGAAACTCCCGACAGCTCGTCAGGATCTTTCCATGCTGTTCCTGTTCCCTGCAGGCATTCTCGCTGCACTTTTCCCCGAAAACGCAGCCGTCGCAATTATTTGCCAGCGCCTCCCGTATCCAGTCCAGCTCCTTCTGTGTACCTATGATTTTCATGCCCAAACACCTCTCTATCATCATACCCCAAAACGACGGTTCTATCACAATTTTTTCTCCAACTGTATTATAACAGGAAATTACGGTTATATTCCGTAATATATCCGGTTTACAGAATAATATATCTTTTTTAATCCGTAATTTACTGTAAATAAATAGTTTACAATCGTAAGAAAAGGTGTGAAGTGAGGTGATAGGAATGGACAAAAAATTCATCGGTGACCGGATAACCGAACTGCGGATCAAAAAGAATATCTCTGAATATCAGATGAGCCTGGATCTCGGCAAGAATAAAAGTTATATCCAGTCCATTTCCGCCGGACGCTCCCTGCCGACCATGCAGAACTTCCTTGATATCTGTGAATACCTGGAAGTAACGCCTGCACAGTTCTTTGATACAGACCTTCACAATATTCCCCTATTTGAAAAAGCAACAGACCTGCTGAAACAGATTGATGACGAAGATATCCTTGCGGTCATCAGCATCCTGAACAGGCTCGCCGCCAGACACAAATAGTTTTCCAAAAGCTGCCCGACTAAAAAGGCAGCTTTCTTCTTTTTCTAATTTTTTTCCACTTTCTTCAAATTCCCCACTATTTTCTTTACAAATGGCAAAAACCATGAGGAACCTTGAAAACTGCATAAACTCCTTGTAAGAGGGATACAGGTGTCCGCAGATAGTGCAGCATTTTGCGTGCCTGCGGGCTTTAAGATTGCATAGCGACGCCGAAGACGCGGCTTGAGAAGGCGCAGGAACTGGCTTATGGGGAGGATTGTTTTCTTTTTATTTGAACTATCTTTAATACTAAAATTTACAACCTGGCGGAAAAAACGTATAATAATGGCACGAGGATGTCTTAGTTATACGTTTTTCCTGCTGTGTTTGAAAGGAGGATAAATGACAGCAGAAACCAACTACTCAACAACATCTGCGTTATCATCCGGTGGATCTGATACTTACTCGGTAAGTGATATAGCCATCATTCTTGGGATCAGCAAAAAATCTGCTTATAAATTATGTGAGCAGGATTTCTTTATTTCCAAACGGATAGGCAGAATTATACGGGTAAATAAAAAATCCTTTGAGGACTGGCTGAACGGCAGACCTGAATAAAGGAGAAAAACGTATGGCTACAATCATTAAGCGTAAAAAGAATTATTCTGTTGTTTATTATTACGATACGCCTCAAGGCGAGAAGAAACAGAAGTGGGAAACCTTTACAACCTACAAAGATGCAAATAAAAGAAAAGTAGAAATTGAAAGTCAGCAGGAGAATGGGACATTTATTGCTCCTACCTCACAGACAGTAGAAGATTTCCTTTATGATTTTGTTACCCTGTATGGTGAAAAGAAATGGGGACTTACTACTTATGACAGTAATTTAGGGTTAATCAGCAACTATATCAATCCAATTATAGGATCGACACCTATTCAGAAGGTAAATCGTAAATTTGTTGATTCTTACTACAAAACACTGACAAAGACAAAACCTGTGATCGTCAGGAACCGTAAACCTAAAAGCGAATATCTTCCTCCTGCGACGATAGAAAAAATTTTCAAACTTCTTTCTACTGCATTTAGTCAGGCAGTCAAATGGGAACTTGTTGGAAAAAATCCTTTCCAGCTTTCAGACGCACTTCCCCGAACCAAATATAAAAAACGTGATATATGGACAGCAGAAAGTATCAGCAAAGCGCTTAACAGTTGCAAAGACGGCAAATTGTATGTAGCAATAAATCTTGCTTTTGCCTGCTCTATGAGGGAAGGGGAGATTCTTGGACTTACCTGGGATCTTGTAAATATTTCCGATGAGGCAATCGCAGAGGATAATGCTTACATTGATATCAAGAAGGAGTTGATCAGAGTCTCAAAAAGGGCACTGGAAACTTTGGATCAGAAAGATGTCTATTATATCTTTCCTCCTTTGATGCCGAATACATCAACCAGGGTTGTTCTGAAAAAGCCCAAAAACGATACAAGTGTCCGCCGAGTATGGATACCCAAAACCCTGGCTTATATCCTGCGTGATTGGAAAAAGGCACAGGACGAACTGAAAGAATTTCTTGGCAATGAATACCAGGACTTCAATCTTGTCGTTGCTCTTGCGAATGGTCGTCCATGTGAAGGAAGGGTATTACTGAAAGCCTTTGAAGAACTTCGCAAGGAAGCCGGACTGCCTAATGTGGTGTTCCATTCACTCAGACATTCCAGTACAACCTATAAACTTAAGCTGAACCATGGCGATATTAAAGCGACTCAGGGCGATACCGGACATGCTCAGGCAGATATGGTTACAGAGGTTTATTCTCATATTCTTGATGAGGATAGGAAAATAAATGCTCAGAAATTTGATGCAGCGTTCTACGCTAATCCGGATTTGAGCAAATACAATCCGCCTCTTCCAAATGAAAAGCCTGAAAAAACAGAAATAGACATCAACAGTTTAATCGAGCAGTTGAAAAAATCGCCCGAGCTGGCTAATACACTGGCACAGCTTTTGGCCCAATAACTTATTAGCACAGAAATTGCTAATTTTATTATTAGCAAGCATACTGATTTTATTAGCAGAAGGTGGTAAACCAGTTCAAGTCCAATTAGCAGGAATTTATATTTATGCAATTTATATTCACGCATGGATTTCTGAAAGAAAAAACGCCACAAATCCTTGGATTCATGGCGTTTATACGTTCCTGACTGGAGTCGAACCAGCGGCCTATTGCTTAGGAGGCAATCGCTCTATCCTACTGAGCTACAGGAACTTATCTATATTATAACGGTTTTATGCAACCGCTACAACCAAATTATTCAGTTTTGGACTTGAACGGGCTGCCACTTAGGAGGCGGTCGCTCTATCCAGCTGAGCTATAGCGACATCTGAAAAATCTATTAAATTGTACTTGTAATCTGAACTCTTGCCAATTGCCTTTAAAGTCTATACTATAATGGTGCCTCAGGGGCAGTCACTCTTCTCTGCTAAACTATAGAGACATTCTAAAACACTTTTAATTAAAAAAGTACCTTTAATAATATAACACGAAATATTTATTTTCACAAGATTTAAAATAAAATTTATTCAATATAATTTATAGAATATTATACAAAAAACTAATTTATTTCGCTTTAATATTATTTTTTCTGCTTTTTAAATATCAAAATAACTTTATTATATAATTTATTCTGATATTTCACTCTACATACGCACTTGTTTCTCAAATTATTACCTTTATCCTATACCTTGATTCGATTTAGCAAATATTACACCGAATATCCTTCTGGCAATTGGACCTGCAATAAAGAGCTGTACGGGCAATGCCATCATAAAATTTTTGCAGTAAGTCACTATGTAGTTTGGTATAAACTGTTCATTAAATCCAGATCCATGATATATTCCCAAAATGCTGGCAAAAGCAACTTGTACTATAACTGTAAAAACTTGTATGATTAAAATAATATAGATTAAACGGTCATCAGGTTTCACGATCTTAAATGCAAAATATTTGGCAATATGGCTGGAAATGAAAAATGCACATAAAAAAATAATAATATATTCAATCCACATTTCTTTCATTGTATCCATAAGCATACCTACACCCGTCCGAAGGACATGTATTAGGGGATGCCCTTTGGATATACTATTTAAAAAATGTTTTGTCACAAGTATTTTATTATATAATGTCATAATATAAACCATAATCCACGCAGTTATTGCGGTAAATACCAAAGATTCTATTTTTGTTCTAGGCATAACTATTCCTCCTTATTTTTATTTTGAACATATATTTTTCGGCTTGCTGATTTTTACTTTAATTACTCATTCTTTAATTCCTCCTTTACCTTAATAATATCAGCAAAAAAATAAATGTCCCTCCGCTGTCCGACAATAGCAGAGTGACATTTAATGTCTGAAATATATAAAATATATTATTTATTTAATTATTTGCTCCGTTAATTTTATATCATATTTTCATAGAAAATTCAAGATTTTCTTAAACAGCTGTGGAAAAATATCTTCTGCTAAGAGAAACAAGTGAAAATTTCAATTTCTTTTATACTCAAAAATTAATGTACCCTTGTAACCAAATAGTTCCTTTAAATCTGCGTCCAATTTCAGGTTCCCCCATAACTTCACTTTTAGGTACGCAAATGTCAAACTGTAGTTCATTAACGTCTAATTTTAATTGATATAACTCTTCACCTGTCAGGCTATTTTCTATTTTTCTTACGGCAAGTATTTCCCCCATAATAGAATATAAATCACATTCCACACCATACGGCATAAAATATGTATCTACGATCGTAAAAATATCCTCGTTTATAAGTCTTCTTGACACCTTTGAATAAATATCGATGTCATCTAAAGTTAGTGTTTCAATTGCCGTCTGATCCCCGCTGCGTGCAGCATTTAGAAGCATTTTTCTATTATCTGATGCTTCCTTTTCATTTCTCATTTGTTCCTTGTTTTTTTTAACAGGAAACAAGATTTTACCAGACAATGCCAACCCTGAAAATGTTACTGAAGTTGCTGGCCTAAAATCAAAGCCGAGCTGCTGTTCTTTCATATATTCAATTCCATTTTGTAGATGAAAGATAAGACTTATGCCAACTTTAGGATCTTCACAAATTCCTACATACTGTTCTTTTTCAATTCTTTTTTCTACCAGGACTTCTACGCAAGTGGTTATGCCACTCCCTTCAAAATATGGAAAATAATAATCTGCATCAAAATTTTCATGTCCATCTAACTCGCCACAAATTGTAATTCCTATATTTTGACCATACTCTTTTTGGAATTCACAGTAATCTGCATCTTCCTGATAAGAAACAATAGTCTGATGTGTAAAATTTGTTTCCACTTGGTTCAGAATCTCTTTTAATTCTTTTTTTGTATTTAGATTATTGAAACCAATGGCCTTTAAATATTGATGCATATTATTCTCCAAATTATATAACTTAATTTAAAAGACTACTACAATTTATTTCTTACTGAACATTCGCAGTTTAATAGGTATAACCTTGTCGGATGAAGTCCATGCGTCCGAAAGACAAGCATTATGGGCCTAGTAATAAGCCATGTTGGGTATACCAATCAATGTCCATCTGCAATTTGGCAGTCAAATGTAATCTTTTTATTTATTTTTCACATGAATCTGGCTGCATCCGCCCATATATGGCTGAAGTGCTTCAGGTATTTTAACTGACCCATCTGCCTGTAAATTATTCTCCAGAAATGCAATTAACATTCTTGGAGGTGCCACTACTGTATTATTCAAAGTATGGGCAAAGTATTTACCCTCTTTTCCTTTTACCCTGATGCCTAACCTTCTGGCCTGGGCATCTCCTAAATTGGAACAACTGCCTACCTCAAAATATTTTTTCTGCCTGGGCGACCAAGCTTCTACATCTACTGATTTTACTTTTAAGTCTGCCAAATCACCAGAGCAACATTCCAATGTGCGGACAGGTATATCCAGTGAACGGAATAAATCAACAGTATTTTTCCATAATTTCTCGTACCACTGCATACTTTCTTCTGGTTTACAAACTACAATCATTTCCTGTTTTTCAAATTGATGGATTCTATATACACCTCTCTCTTCAATACCATGGGACCCTTTTTCTTTTCTAAAACAGGGTGAATAACTTGTCAAAGTTTGAGGTAATTCTTCCTCTGCAATCTGTGTATTAATGAATTTACCAATCATAGAGTGTTCACTTGTACCAATAAGATACAAGTCTTCCCCTTCTATCTTATACATCATTGCATCCATTTCTGCAAAACTCATAACGCCAGTTACTACATTACTTCTAATCATGAAAGGAGGTATACAATATGTAAACCCTCTGTTAATCATAAAATCTCTGGCATAAGATATTACTGCAGAATGAATACGTGCTATATCTCCCATTAAATAATAAAAACCACTTCCCGCAACATTCCGTGCGCTGTCCAAATCAATCCCCTGAAAACTTTCCATTATTTCTGTATGGTACGGAATGTCAAAGTCCGGTACAAATGGCTCTCCATATCTTTCAAGTTCTACGTTCTCACTGTCATCCTTACCTATAGGCACTGAAGGGTCAATTATGTTAGGAATGACCATCATAACTTTTTTAAGATTTTCTTCAACTTCTTTTTCTTCAACAGATAAGGCTTCTATTCTGTCCGCATTCTCGGACACCTGTCTTTTCAGGCTTTCTGCATCTTCTTTTTTCCCCTGTGCCATCATGGCGCCTATTTCTTTTGATATCTTATTTTTTTCTGCCCTCAGAGCCTCTACTTCTTGTTTAATATCACGGTTCCTCTGATCTAACTTCAGTACCTCATCCACTAAAGGTAATTTTTCATCCTGGAATTTATTTTTAATATTTTGTCTCACTGCCTCTGGATTTGTTCTTACAAATTTGATATCTAACATTTTATTTTCTCCTTTAAACCTTATTAAATGCTTTAGTATCTATTTGCTCTCTAGGGCATCTATTTTGATATGCCCTCGAGTACATTCATTTTAACATATTTAATAAAGACTATTTTAAAGCATATGCTTCCTGGAAAATTGCCCTTTCAAGAGATTCAGCTTCTTCCTCTGCTAACTCTATATAGCTTTCCCCTTTTACTACTTCTTTAATATAGGTGTAGCAGCCTTCTCTGCTGTGCATGGCATTCATAATCCAACCATTATTATTTTCGTCAAGCATAGTTAAAGCAAAACTCAGGTTTCCTCCCATTTCATGAAAAGCATCATATTTGACAATTCCAATCTTCTGGTAATGACCTTTTATTTGTTTGTTAATAGTACTAATATCATCTGTGTTTTTCTTGACATTTTCTATGATTTCATCTATTTCAGAAAATCGTTTTAAAATACTTTCTTCTAAATTCTTTCCATCTTTTCCTTTCATAAACGATGAATAACTTGCTTTCAGTCTATTATACTTCATATTAACTCTTATCATTAATATAAAAAATATAATTTGAACAGCAAATAAAAATATAATCAAATAGGATGGATCTATGCCATAACTATTCAAAAAATCACTAACCATTTATTTTACACCTCTTAATTATTTGTTTCACTCCCAGTTTTCTATACTCCATTATTCTCACTATAAATCATATCCAGAAATAACTTTTAATACACCTATGACAGTATATCTATACTTATTGAAAATTAGCAGTTCAATAAGTATAACCTCATTAGGCAAAGTCCATCCATCCGAAGGACATGTATAAGGAATCCTCTTTAGATATAGATACTTGAAATACATATTTATTTTATTAATGATTTTGTATGCTCAAAATCAAATCGAATATACGTTCGAGTTCGTCCTCTGAATAATATTCTATCTCTATCTTCCCCTTACCATCAGATTTGGCATTCACATTTACTTTTGTCCCAATAATATTCTTCATTTTTTCTTCAATATTTGTATATATAAAAGTATTCTCTTTTTTTTCTACTTTTTGTATTTTCTTAGGGTTTTTTAAAGTTTTTACTAATTTTTCAGTCTCCCTTACGCTCAACTTTTCATCAAAGATTTTATTAGCTATTATAAATTGTTGTTCTTCATCATCAATTGCTAAAAGCGCACGGGCATGTCCAGTAGTAATCATATCATCTACTATCATTTGCTGTACTTTAGCGCTTAATTTTAACAAGCGCATAGAATTAGTTACTGCTGTTCTGCTCTTTGAAACTCGTTCAGCCACTTCATCCTGTTTTAAACTAAATTCTTCCAGAAGTCTTTTATAAGCCATGGCTTCCTCAATAGGATTCAAATTCTCTCTCTGTATATTTTCTATTAAAGAAATTTCAACTATTTCCTGAGCTGTATACTCTTTTATAACCACGGGCACTTCTTTAATTCCAGCAATTTTAGCAGCTCTCCATCTTCTCTCACCAGCAATTATTTCATAATAATCTTTCTTTTTTTGTACTAATAAAGGCTGAAGAATGCCAAATTGTTTAATAGAATCTGCTAATTCTAAAAGGGAATCCTCATCAAACTCTTTCCGAGGTTGTTCACGATTAGGCTCCACTTTATTTATTTTAACAAGAATTTCCCCAAAATTATTTGATTCCCCAGGATGATCCACAGCTTTTTCTTCTACTTGGTAAGTCGTATTATTTTTTGTATTTTTATCGGGGATAAGACTGTCTAATCCCTTTCCTAAACCATTTCTTTTAACTGCCATAACTATTTTTCTCCTTTATGAATCACTTCTTCCGCTAACATCATATAGCTTTCCGCCCCTGCTGATTTGGGATCATATAAATTAATAGGCATTCCATAGCTCGGGGCTTCAGCCAAACGAATATTTCTTGGTATAATAGTTTTATATATATTTTGGTTTAGGTTATCCTTAACGTTTTCCACTACTTGTAAAGATAAATTTGTTCTTGCGTCATACATTGTAAAAACAACACCTTCAATATTTAAAGAAGGATTCAATCTATCTTGGACTAATTCTATAGTATGTATTAGCTGACTTAACCCCTCAAGTGCATAATATTCACATTGAATAGGAACAAGTACTGAATCTGCTGTTGTCATTGCATTAATGGTAAGCATGCTCAATGCAGGAGGGCAATCTATGATTATATAATCATAATCATCTTTTACTTTTTCAATTTCATTTTTGATAATATATTCTTTATTGTCAACACCTATCAATTCTATCTCGGCTGCTGATAAATTAATATTAGATGGGAGAACATCCAAGTTTTCATATACTTCCTTGCATATGCATTTTTCAATGCTGGCATTACCTATAATCAAATCATAAACACTATATTCTATCCCAGTTTTATCCACACTAAGACCACTTGTCATATTTCCCTGTGGATCCATATCCAAGGATAATACTTTTTTCCCAAGGTCCGCTAATGCTGCAGATAAATTAATAGCTGTAGTAGTTTTTCCTACTCCGCCCTTTTGATTGGCAATTGCGATAATTCTACCCATTTTCGTACTCCTTTCATTGAACACTTTATTATTATATCATCTTTTAATTTTTATATCTACACAATGTTTCACGTGAAACATATATTTTTTATATAAAACTTAAATAAACGTATTAGTAAGCATACTTCTTAAACAGAATCAGGGCATTCCTTAATACATGTACTCGGACGGGCCGAATTCGTCCAGCAAGGTATACCCACATGCCATCCCCTAATACATGTCCTTTGGACAAATGGACTTCGTCCAGCAAGGTATACTTATTGAACTACTAATATTTAATAAGGTATAGCTTTTGGTATATGTATATTTTTTTTAAATGTTTCACGTGAAACATTTATTTAATTTATTTTATGTTTTACTATTTTGGACAAAAGCTAATATGCATTTTTAAAAACAATTTATAAAATGTATTATATTAGATGTATCCAAAAGTGTCTTGGTTTATACTTATTGGACGAAGTCCACCCGCCCCTTTAAGGGCCTGCATAACGGGATGCCTTTTGGGTATACCTTATCGAATAGAGTCTGCCGCCTCTTTGGGTATACGTTAATGTATATTCAGAATTAAGTGTATACTTTATAAAGTATCTTTTAATACTATGTTTGATTGAGATGTTAGATCAAAATTACTATTTATACTATATGGTATTAGAAATTAAATTTTTGTTGTTTAGATTTTAGTACATATTTGCTCATAAAAATATATCATATTAAATATAAGAAATGTAAATATATATATTATACTGTCAGAGATAATTTGTGAAAACTTATATTAAAGAGATTATTAACAATTAGCAAATACTAATTAAGAAATATATCTGAGGTATTGTATTCAAACGTCTGTATCTGGAACAAACATATATTAAACCATTTAATAAATTTTATCCAAAAAGAACAAATGAGTTTTAGACATTTATAGAAATAAATTATAAAGCACATATATCTGTTTCCTAATATTTAATCAACATAGTTTCATGAATGTTTCACGTGAAACATTTGCATATGCATTTTAATACAATTTTACTTTATTTGCGTTTATCAATGTAGTATAATAATAGATATCTCTGAAGGTGTCTTCTAAATCAGTTCCTTTGGATGGATAAATTCTATTTGAAAAGACTTGCCCACAGGGCATACCATAATACATGTCCTTCGGACGGGTAGACTTCGTCTAACAAGGTATAATTTGAAAGAGGTGATTTTTTGAGTTGGAAAAAGAAATTTACTGCATGTACTATTATAACAGGAATCGCAGCAAGTGCAGTACATGTCATTAATAGATTTGTTTATTATATTTCCACCCTGGACAATCTATTATTGGAGAAAAACGCAGAATATTATGATTGGAGGTTTGGGCGCATATTTTATACAAAATGTGGAAGTGGATCTCCTATTCTTCTTATACACGATTTAGATGTCTGTAGCTCTTCATATGAATGGAAGAAAATAATAAACACATTATCTAAAACCAATACAGTTTATACACTGGATTTACTCGGCTGCGGACGTTCTGATAAACCTAACCTTACATATACAAACTATTTATATGTGCAGTTAATCAGTGATTTTATTAAACATAAAATAGGGGAAAAAACAGATATTATTGCGACTGGAGAATCAAGCTCCTTTAGTTTAATGGCCTGTGGAAATGATGATTCTATTATTAATAAAATTATATTAGTTAATCCAAGTAATCTTGTTTCTTTATCAAAAATACCTACTAAAAAAACTAAATCTCTCAGATTTATAATTTCGACTCCTATCCTTGGAACATTTTTATATAATATTATTATTAACAAAAAAACCATTGAAAGTAATTTTAATATGAATTATTTTTATGATCATAATAAAATTGAAGAAAAAGATATTTTAAGTTATTTTGAAGCATCACACATAGATAATACTCGTTCGAAATACCTTTACGGAAGTATAATATCAAGATACACGAATGCCAACATAATATCTTGTCTCAAAAAATTAAATAATAGTATATTTATAATAGTTGGTAACTCAAATCCCGAGAATATATTGATAGCTAATCAATATCAAAATCAACTTCCGTCTATTGAAATTGTAGAAATAAGTAAAACAAAGCATCTGCCACACATGGAAATGCCAAAAGAATTTACAGAACAAGTAAAAATTTTATTTGATATATAAATATACCTTATTGAACATTAGCAGTTCAATAAGTATAACCTTACTGGACGCATTCCACCCGCCCAAAGGACATGCATTATGGGATGCCCTTTGGGTATACCTTGCTGGACGCAGTCCGCCCGTCCAAAGGACATGCATTATGGGATGCCCTTTGGGTATACCTTGCCGGACGCAGGCCGCCCGTCCAAAGGACATGCATTATGGGATGCCCTTTGGGTATACCTTGCCGGACGCAGGCCGCCCGTCCAAAGGACATGCATTATGGGATGCCCTTTGGGTATACCTTGCCGGACGCAGGCCGCCCGTCCAAAGGACATGCATTATGGGATGCCCTTTGGGTATAATAAAGTGTACTTGATAATTTACAATACTTAAACAGGTAAATCTAAGTACCGGTATAAAAAATAAATCAATAGTATTAATTATCAAGTACACTCTTATATAATAAATATCATGAATCTCTTAGCATATAATCATATTAAAAACCTGCAACCATTATGGTCCTGGTTATAATGGTTCTTTTGAAGGCATTCCCGCTTTCCTGGGATATCTTTTCTGAGTCTTATTAATTTTTTGTATTTTGACAAAAGCTCTTCCTATCTCTGTGCCTGGAATCTGAAATTTTATAACATCTTTTATTTTTCCTCCTAAAATTGAGATTGCCCTTTCAGATTGACACACCTCCTCCTCTATATGACCCGACTTATAAGATATAAATATTCCATTTACTTTAATAAAAGGTATACAATACTCACTTAATGTAGAGAGGTTAGCAACTGCCCTGGAAACACACAAATCAAAATGCTCTCTATATTGGCCCTCCCTTGCAAAATCTTCTGCCCTTCCATGAAAAGCTTCAATACCATCCAATTCTAAATCTTTCATAACTGTATTCAAAAAATTTACTCTTTTATTCAACGAATCTAACAATACAACTTTCAAATGTGGAAATACAATCTTCAATGGTAATGCAGGAAAACCAGCACCAGTTCCCACATCAATAACTGTTCTTATTTCTCCCATATTTACTGCTTTTACTACAGCCAAGCTATCAATGAAATGTTTTTCATATACTTCCCCATACTCTGTAATACTTGTCAAATTCATGACTCTGTTCCACTCAACAAGCAATTCGTAATACCTATGAAACTTTTGCTGCATCTGATCATTTAAATGTATATCTAAATCTGCCAGTTGCTGCATAAATTTATCTACCATATAATTTCTCCTATTCACCTCATATATTATTACACTGTATAGTAATATATAATATAGTAATATACTGCATTTTTTTATTTTTATCTACTCAAACGTCTAACTATCTTCCCTCCATATAAACTAACAGTACTGAAATATCCGCTGGGGATACTCCTGATATTCGTGAGGCCTGGCCTATAGATAACGGCTTTATATCAGTCAGTTTCTGCTTTGCCTCAAGCCTTAAGCTCTTAATATCATGATAATTTATATCCTCTGGTATCAATTTCTTCTCAAGTTTTTTAAACTGCTCTACCTGCCTCTGCTGACGTTTAATATACCCTTCATATTTAATATTAATATTAACTTGCTCCTGGATATCAAAGGGAAGGCTCATTCTGCCCTGGTCAATAGGTTTCAATATTTCATAAGATAACTCTGGGCGCCGTATTAATTCTGCCAATGTTGTCCCAGAAATTAAAGATGTACTCCCATATTTTTTCAACAAATTCTGTACCTCTTCTGAAGTCCCGATATTTGTATGCTCCACCCGTCTAATTTCTTCTTCTATTAATTTCTCTTTTTCCAACAGATACTGATAACGTTCTTCATCTATAAGGCCCACCTCATACCCCAATTTAGTAAGTCTTAAATCTGCATTATCCTGCCGCAGCAAAAGTCTGTATTCAGCTCTTGAAGTCATCATCCTATAAGGCTCATGGCTCTCTTTTGTGACTAAATCATCGATTAAAACACCTATATACCCTTCAGAGCGATCAATTACTATCCCTTCCTTTCCCTGAAGCTTCCTCGCAGCATTAATTCCAGCTATCAAACCTTGGGCCGCTGCCTCTTCATATCCAGAGCTGCCATTAAATTGGCCTCCGCTGAATAATCCTTCTATATTTTTAAATTCCAGGGTGCTTTTCAGCTGCCTGGCATCAATACAGTCATATTCAATGGCGTACGCATTTCTGACTATCTTTGCGTTCTCTAAACCCGGCACACTTCTATACATATCATATTGTACATCCTCAGGAAGTGAACTTGACATGCCCCCTATATACATCTCTGTTGTATCCAGTCCCTCCGGCTCAATAAATACCTGGTGCCTGTCTTTATCTGCAAATTTTACAACCTTATCCTCGATAGACGGGCAATATCTAGGGCCTGTCCCTTCTATCATTCCTGAAAACAGGGGAGATCTGTCTAAATTATTTTTAATCACTTCATGTGTTTTTTCATTTGTATATGTGAGCCAACAGGAAACCTGATCTATCTGAATATCCTCCGGATCGGTTGTAAATGAAAATGGGACTATCTTTTCATCTCCTTTTTGTTCTTCCATTTTAGTAAAATCAATAGAATTTTTGTCAATTCTGGCAGGTGTGCCTGTCTTAAAACGATACATTTTTATTCCCATTGACTTTAAACTCTCTGTAAGGTAATTTGCAGCCTGCAAACCATTTGGACCCGTATTAGTACTAACATCCCCATATATACATTTTGCCTTCAAATAGGTACCTGTACATAATATCACCGCACGGCAGCGGTATGTGGCGCCTAAGTATGTCCGAACACCAATTATTTTCTGATTTTCTGAGAGTATATCTGTTATCTCCGTCTGACGTATATCTAAATTCTCCTGTCCCTCCAAAATACGCCTCATTGTCCGGCTATATCCTGCCTTATCTGCCTGCGCGCGAAGAGAATGGACCGCTGGCCCTTTCGATTTATTCAACATTTTTGACTGGATAAAGGTCTTGTCAATCACCTTTCCCATTTCACCCCCAAGTGCATCAACCTCCCTCACAAGATGCCCTTTGGAACTGCCCCCTATATTCGGATTACATGGCATCAAAGCAATACTGTCCACACTCACCGTGAATATAATGGTCCTAAATCCCATCCTGGCAGATGCCAGGGCTGCCTCACAGCCAGCGTGCCCTGCACCCACTACAGCTATATCATAATGATCTCTACTTTCCCATACAGAATTTGCTGAATATTTCATTTATTAAATCTTCTCCTATCGTTTCTCCTGTTATACTTCCAAGTGAATCATATGCATCCATTAAATCAATAGAATAAAAATCTTCAGGCAATCTATTTTCAATACTAACAATAACTTTATCCAAACTTTCATAGGCATCTGACAAAGCAGATTTATGCCTTACATTCGTTATATATATTTCTTCATTAAATGACACTTCTCCATTTAAAAACATTTCTGTAAGTAATTTTTCAAACTCTTGAATTCCCTGCTCTTCTTTAACCGAAATATCTATCATAGGTATATTTTTTGCAACTATTCCTGCATTATTTTCATTTTTTAATATAATACTCATTCTATTTTGCAGGATTTCTTTCGTTAATTCTGTCTTTAAATCTGATTTATTCAGCAGTACAACAGTCTTTTTGTCAGAAATGAGTCCCATAATACGTTCATCATTTTGGTCAAACTTCCTGGAAGCATCCGCCACATAAATGACCAAGTCTGCATCCCTGACATATTTTTCTGCCTTATCTACTCCCATCTGTTCAATTAAATCACTTGTATCCCGTATTCCCGCTGTATCAATCATATTTAATGTCAGTCCGCCAAATTGTATCTGCTCTTCCAATATATCCCTTGTTGTACCTTCTATGTCAGTCACAATAGCTCTCTCTCTTCCTGCAAGTATATTAAGAAGTGAAGATTTTCCGGCATTTGGCTTTCCTACAATGACAGTCTGTATTCCCTCCTTTATAATCCTGCCGTTGTCGGCAGAATCGATAAGTTCCTTAATCTCATTTGATATACGGCCAATTGTACTTTTTAATCTGTCAGGATACTCATCAAGCTTATAATGCTCCGGATCATCAATAGCTGTTTCAATAAAAGCTGTCTCATAAAGTATCCTCTTCCTTATATCTTCTATTTTATTCTTGACACTGCCTTTTAGTTGGCTGACGGAACTTTTAAGGGCATATTCATTTTTAGAATTAATAACATCTATTACAGCCTCTGCCTGGGATAAGTCCAACTTTCCATTTAAAAAAGCCCGTTTTGTGAATTCTCCAGGATCTGCAGGCCTTGCTCCATTTTTTATAACAGTTTCCAAAATACGTTTTACTACATATGTCCCCCCATGACAATTAATTTCAACTGTGTCTTCACCTGTAAAAGTTCTGGGAGCTTTCATTAACATAACCAATACTTCATCTATAATCTCTGTACCATCCTTTATAAAACCATAATGGATAGTATGGGTTTTCTCATTAACAATTCCACTTTTCCCAGAATAAACTTCAGCAACTATCCTAAATGCTTCCTCACCACTAATACGGACAATGCCAATGCCCGAATTGGTCATGCCAGTTGAAATTGCAGCGATCGTATCTTTTTTCATCTATACCTCCTGATAAATTAGAAAAAAGACGTTTCCCTGCTTCACGAAAACATATCCGTGAAGCGGAAACGTCCTCTTTCGCTTCAATACAATTATCTTTTTAAAGTTACAACAACTTTTCTGTAAGGCTCCTCACCTTCACTGTGTGTTGTTACATATGAATCTGACTGGAGTGCTGCATGTATGATTCTTCTTTCATATGGATTCATAGGTTCCAGGGACACAGGCCTCTTAGACCTTTTTACCTTATAAGCGATATTTTTAGCTAAATTTTTAAGTGTCTCTTCTCTTCTTGCACGATAATTTTCTGTATCCAGCTTTACCCTTATATATCCATCCTGATGTTTATTAGCTACTCTGTTGGCAAGATATTGAAGTGAATCCAAGGTTTGTCCTCTTTTTCCAATAAGAATCCCCATATTACTGCCCTTCATCTCTATGCTCAGTGCCCCATCAGAATCAACGTCAGAAATAAGCTCAACTGTCATCCCCATTGCTTTCAGGGTATCATTCAGGAAAGATTCCACGGCCTTCTTAGTCTCTTCTTTTACCTCGGCAAGTTCAGATTCATGTCTCGGCCCGTGGCCCTCTTTTGGAGGCGCCTCCTTTTTAACTTCTTTTTTTATAACTTCACTTTTACTAACTTCCTTCACAGACTTAGATTGAATCTCAGTATTTACTTCCTGATTTTTTTCATGAATCAAACTCTTCTGTTCATCAACTACAGGTTCAGGTTTCCTTCTGGCCTCAATTACAGCCTGCTTCATACCAATTCCAAGAAATCCGGCGCTTCCTTTTTCAATGACTTCATACTCTAATCTGTCACTGGTAACACCCAATTGAATCAATGCTTCTGTAATTGCATCATCTATTGTCTTTGCCGATACTCTGATACTACCATTCATCCTGAATCCTCCCTTTCCATATTGAATGACTGATTATTTCCCTTCATCCTTCTTATCTGAAGAGCTATTATTATATCTGCTTACCATGTTAGCCTTAGCTGCAAGACTGCCAGGCTTTGCATTCTTAGTATACTGTTCTGCCTTTTTAAGCCGCTCTTCTCTATCAGCATCCGATATTTTAGATTTTCTTTTATCTTCAACATTCTTTGTACTGGCAGTCGCCATTTTATTAATTTCTTTTGCTGAAGTTCCTTTTTTCTCGCGTTTCTTTTTAGCTTTCTCTTGATTTTCTTTAATTAATTCATCTGTTGATTTCTTACCAAGATATTTATTAATAGCCATCTGCTGCACGCTTCTTACGATAGCGCTGACCGCCCAATATAAACCAAGGCCGGCGGGAAGCGTAAATCCCATAAATACGGAGAACAATGGCATTGTATAAGTCATAGTTTTCATAGAGTTGGCCATTGGATTACTTTTGTCAACCTCAGGCTGTGGCTGCAGTTTTACACTTATAAACTGTGTAAGTCCTGCCATTACAGGTATAATAACTGCAAGGATAATTCCTACAATAGAAAAATCCTTTACTGCTGCAGTCAGCATTGTGAAAGGTGCTTCTCCAATATTAATGCCAAGAAAACTGTTAAGGTGCCCCACTGTCTGGGTTGTACTATTTACAATACTCTCAAGCGCCGGAATCTTATCTACCAATGTATCCCATGTAGAGTCCTGGAATTTATACAGCACATTTACGAGGGTATCTGCCTTTGAATAATCATATGCACTTGCACTCATCAAAACAGGCTTTGCCTCACCGATTTTCTCCATAATCTTCTGAAAACCATCTGCAGCCATTATCTGATTTACGACCGGCATATACACATCTTTTACGCCCTGTACATATTTTGGTATATTCTGAATAACCGGGTACAAAGCAAATAAAACTGGCATCTGAATCAATAACGGAAGACACCCCCCTGTTGGAGAAGTCCCGTATTTTTCATAGATAGTCTGCATCTCCTCCTGCTGTTTCATCAGGGATGCCTGATCTTTTTTATTTGCATACTTTTTCTGAATTTTCTGAATTTCAGGATTCATCACAGCAGACATTTTAGACCACTTCTGCTGTTTGATTGTAAGAGGAATCATCAATGTATATACAATGATAGTAAAAATGATAATACAGATACCAATATTCTGTATACCAAATATACCATCCATTACATTATAAATTCCATTCATCACTTTTCCCAATAACCAGGCAATCTGATGAATAATTGGCCAATCCTCAAATCCTGCAGCTAAAATTCCATACATCTTTTATCCTCCTTAGGGTACCGGATCATATCCGCCTTTTGCAAAAGGATTGCAGCGCAAAATTCTCCAGACAGTCAAGGCCCCGCCTTTAAAAGCTCCATATTTTTGTATAGCCTCTATACCATACTGTGAACAAGTAGGGGTATAAATACAATGATACCTTGTTTTCAGTCCAGATAAATACTTTTGATAGAATCTGATAAATCCTATAAAAATATGCTTCATTTACGTCACTCCTTTTATATTCAAAGCACAGGGCATTTTATATACCGCCGGCTCCCGCCTGTTGTTATATTAAACAGGGCAATATATATCATGAAGCTTTCCCAGGTGGATAAGTGCACTCTCGATTTCATGGTAAGTCCTATCCTTTGCACTCACTCTTGCTAATACAATCATATCTAAGCCACCCCGGAAATGTTCTTCTTGAAGTCTGTAACTTTCTCTTATTAATCTGGTAATACGATGTCTGACAACGCTGTTTCCAACTTTTTTACTTACAGAAATTCCAAGTCTGTTCTTCTTCAGATTATTTTCTTTTATATACATTACAAGATACTTATTTGCGTAGGATTTTCCACATTTATAGATATCCTGAAAATCTTTATTTTTCTTTAAAGATTCCGAAAATTTCATCAAATACCTCTTTATAAATAGAAGAAAAGGCCACATAGATGCGGCCTAAGCTGATAACTGTTTTCTTCCTTTTGCCCTTCTGGCAGCCAATACTCTTCTTCCGCCTTTTGTGCTCATTCTCGCCCTAAAACCATGAACTTTTGCTCTCTTCCTTCTCTTTGGCTGAAATGTCATCTTCATTATAAATACACCTCCCTTTTATTGAGATACTTATCATAAAGTATTTACAATTATTCTCATTTTTTAGTGTTATTTCTTCTATTATAATATAGGGAAAGACACTGCTCTTAATTATATTCAAAAAATATACGTAAGTCAAGCTATTCCGGGGATTTTCTGATAAAAAGCAGATTTTTATTATATTTCAAAGATATGCCTTATGCTTCTGCTGCCTGATGTAATTCCATTAAGCACATCCAGACAAATATATCACCATCTAAAAATTTAGGTTAAAACATAATGTGGCTATAATTGGCCTTATAATGTGGATAATTATAATTTCCGATGTTGATAATATGTAGAAAACTATAAAATAAAAATAGGATAATAGATTTCATCCGTATACTTTCAAATGTAAATACGCTAAATTCTATTACTGTTAAGACTGTTGGTAAAGTTATACACATCATTTCTCATTGCTTATCAAACTGTTTTGATGTAAAATGTAATAGAGAGAGTTTGCCTGTGTAGATCTCTCTATTATATTTATAGGAGTACAATCGATGAACATTGTAGAAGACAATTGGGAGCAGATCCTAAATAAAATGAAATTAGAATATTGCTCATCTAATATTTCATACAATACGTGGATTTCACCGCTTACCGTATATGAAGTGACCGATGACACTGTCTATATTCTTGTAAAACTAAAAGCAAGCCTTGAGCACATTGAAGAAAAATACCTTCTTCCTTTCAAAGTATGTATTGCTGAAGTTACGGGTACAGAGTATGAAATTTCTTTTGTTACAGAAGATAATGTCATTATAAAAGAAAAGAAGAAGCAAACAGTAAGGAAGCAAAAGTCAAATGCACTATTTGAAAATGCAAATCTAAATTCAAAGTATACATTTGATACTTTTGTTGTAGGCAGCAATAATAATTTTGCTCATGCAGCTTCACTGGCGGTAGCTGAATCACCTGGTGAAATATACAACCCGCTTTTCATATATGGCGGCGTAGGTCTTGGTAAAACGCATTTGATGCATTCAGTTGCACATTTTATACTGGAAAACGACCCATCAAAGAAAGTACTCTATGTAACAAGTGAAACCTTTACAAATGAACTGATTGACGCTTTAAAAATAGGCAAGAATAAGAATGAGCTTGCCATGACAACATTCCGTGAAAAATATAGAAATAACGATGTGCTTTTAATAGATGATATTCAATTTATAATCGGAAAAGAAAGTACACAGGAAGAGTTTTTTCACACTTTTAACCATCTTCATGTATCAGGAAAACAAATTATTATATCAAGTGACAAGCCGCCCAAAGATATAGAAACTCTGGAAGCCAGGCTCAGAACCCGTTTTGAGTGGGGATTGATTGCTGATATATCTTCCCCTGATTATGAGACAAGGATGGCAATCCTGCGTAAAAAAGAAGAGCTTGACGGACTGGAACGTTACCATATACCAAATGAAGTCCTTCAATATATAGCCAATAATATTAAATCAAATATACGGGAGCTCGAAGGTTCCCTCAATAAATTGATTGCCTTGTCAAACCTTGAAAAAAAACCGATAGATATACCTCTGGCTGCGGAAGCCCTTAAGGATATGATATCACCTGACGACAGCCGTGAAATAACACCTGAATTAATTATTGACGTAGTTTCTGATCACTTTAACATTCCTGTATCTGAATTAAAAGGTAAAAAGCGAAACGCTGAGATTGTACTGCCACGTCAAATTGTCATGTATCTTTGCCGTTTAATGACAGAAACTCCCCTTAAAACTATAGGTATTATACTTGGGGGAAAGGATCACGCCTCAGTCAGCCATGGCATTAAGAAAATTACCCACGATATAACCGTTGACGAAGCATTGAATAATACAGTAAATATTATAAAAAAGAAAATAAATCCTATATAAGTTGTGAATAACCGTGTTCAAAAGATGTTAATTCTTAAATTAATAATAAAAAGGTGAATTTAAGAATTTAGTTTTCCCCACATTATCCAATTGCTTTCCAGTAAATCTCTACATAGTTTTTAATATGGACAACCCTTTGATTTTCAAGGCCTGAAGCCACTTATGAACATATTCACAATCCCTATTAAGAAGAAGACGGAACTTAATATTATATATATTTATAAAAAGCGCCCTAAAAAAGATATTCACCACATCCATTGAAAGGAGTTACATAAATATGAAAATTATCTGTTCAAAATCCAATCTTGTTAAAGGAGTCAGTATTGTATCAAAAGCCGTGCCTTCCAAAACAACAATGCCTATTTTGGAATGTATACTTGTGGATGTATCCACTGATGAAATTAAATTAACAGCTAATGACATGGAACTTGGAATTGAGACACGTATAGAGGGGGATATTATTGAGAGAGGAATTATCGCCTTAAATGCAAAGATATTCTCTGAGATAGTCCGTAAGCTTCCGGACAGTGAAGTGACAATTGAGACAGATGAAAATAACCAGACACTCATTACCTGTGAAAAAGCTAAATTTAATATTGCAGCTCAGTCGGGAGAAGATTTTTCTTATCTGCCGGCAGTAGAAAAAGAAGATTATATTACAGTTTCGGAATTTACCCTGAAAGAAGTTATCCGTCAGACTATTTTTTCTATTGCTGACAATGACACCAATAAAATGATGACAGGGGAATTGTTTGAAATAGAGGACAATATGCTGAAGGTAGTCTCTCTGGATGGGCATAGGATATCTATCCGCAAGATTGAACTAAAAGAATCTTATTCTCCTAAAAAAGTGATTGTGCCAGGTAAAACTCTTCTGGAAATCAGTAAGATTATAGGCGGGGATTCAGATGCAGACGTGGATATTTCATTTACGAAAAATCATATTGTATTTGAATTTGATAAGACTGTAGTCGTGTCCAGGCTGATAGAAGGCGAATATTTTAGAATTGACCAAATGCTTTCAAGTGACTATGAGACAAAGGTTAAGATTCATAAAAAAGAATTGTTAGACTGTATTGACAGGGCTACGCTTTTAATTAAAGAGAGTGAGAAAAAGCCTATAATTATTGATATCAGAGATGATTCTATGGAATTAAAAATCAAGTCACAGATAGGTTCAATGGATGAAGAAATTTTTATCACCAAAGAGGGAAAAGATCTTCTGATTGGATTTAATCCTAAATTTTTGATCGATGCCCTCAGGGTAATTGACGACGAGGAAGTAGATTTATATTTTATGAATGCTAAGGCTCCATGTTTCATCAAGGATGAAAACCAGAGTTATATTTATCTTATTCTTCCAGTCAATTTTAATGCAGTTTCATAAATAAAATGAGCGGATAATATGGTATGGCCATATATCATCAGATATATAACATTTGTCTGGAAAGAAGAGGAGCGTTATGGAAATTATAAAGTTGCGAAATACAGAGGAATATATTAAGCTGGGGCAGGCGCTTAAAGCCGCCGGCTTAGTAGGTTCTGGTGTCGAGGCAAAAGAAGTAATACAAGATGGACAGGTTCTTGTAAATGGAGAGACAGAGACAAGAAGGGGAAGAAAATTATATAATGGAGATACGGCTGAATTCGATAATCAGGAAATAAAAATTGAAAAATAGTCTTAAAAAGTGTAAAATAATTACATACTGATGGAGAAATTATGGTAATCAAATCTTTAAAATTGAAGAATTACAGGAATTACAAGCTGCTGGATTTGAAGTTTGACCCTAAAACAAATATCCTGTATGGAGATAATGCCCAGGGAAAAACTAATATTTTAGAAGCCCTGTATTTGTCTGGTACTACTAAATCACACAGAGGTACAAAGGACAAAGATTTGATTCAGTTTGGATGTGATGAATCGCATCTGGAGACAATCATTGAAAAAAAGGGAACTGAATTTCAGATAGATATGCATCTGAAGAAAAACAGTCCAAAGGGAATTGCAATCAATAAGGTTCCAATTCGAAAGGCAAGCGAATTATTTGGAATTATTCATTTTGTCTTTTTTTCTCCGGAGGATTTGAATATTATTAAAGAAGGACCCTCCGGAAGAAGAAGATTCATCGATTTGGAATTGTCACAGCTTGATAAAGTATATCTAAATAATCTTTCTAACTACAATCGTATTATTAATCAAAGAAATTCCTTACTTAAAGACATCTGCAAACAGGAAAATCTTATAGAAACATTGGATATCTGGGATATGCAATTAGTTGAGTATGGGACAAAAGTAATTGATAGAAGAAAGAAATTTATAAAAGATGTAAATAAAATAATTTCTAATATACATTATAAATTAACTGGAGGGAAAGAAAGAATTTTGATTTCATATGAATCAAGTTCAGGAAGTACTGATTTGGAGCAGGCTCTTAAGAAGAACAGGGAGAGGGATATCAGGCTAAGGAGTACTTCAGTAGGCCCTCACAGGGATGATTTATGTTTTATGGCGGACAGCCTTGATATCAGAAAGTTTGGATCACAGGGACAGCAGCGGACGGCTGCACTTTCTTTAAAACTTTCTGAAATAGAACTGGTCAGGACATTGATCCGGGATACTCCTGTATTATTATTGGATGATGTATTGTCTGAATTGGACAAACACAGGCAAAACTATTTACTGGATAGTATACATGATATACAGACAGTAATCACATGTACTGGATTAGATGAGTTTGTAAATCATCGATTTTCTATTAATAAAATTTTCCATGTTGTGAATGGACAGGTAGCAAAAGAAAATTAGGAGGTTTTTAAATGGGTGCAACAGGTACAGAATTTGATGCTGAATATGGTGCTGATCAGATCCAGATATTAGAGGGACTGGAAGCAGTAAGGAAAAGACCGGGTATGTACATCGGCAGCACTTCTTCGAGAGGACTTCACCATCTGGTATATGAAATTGTGGACAATGCAGTAGATGAAGCATTGGCTGGGTACTGTGATACAATTTTAGTCAATATAAATAAAGGGAATTCCATCACGGTTATTGATAATGGAAGGGGAATTCCGGTGGGAATCAACCACAAAGCCGGACTTCCTGCAGTAGAGGTTGTCTTTACAATCCTCCATGCCGGAGGAAAATTTGGCGGCGGAGGATATAAAGTTTCAGGAGGCCTCCATGGTGTGGGCGCTTCTGTTGTAAATGCCCTGTCAAATTGGCTGGAGGTAGAAATTTATAGTGAAGGTAAGGTATATAAACAGCGCTATGAAAAGGGGAATGTTGTATATAAACTGAAAGTAACAGGTGAATGTGATAAAGATAAAACAGGTACAAAAGTTACATTCCTCCCAGATGACGGCATATTTGAAGATTTAATATTTGACTATGATACATTAAAGCAGCGTTTCCGTGAGATGGCATTTTTGACAAAAGGATTGAAAATTATTCTCAGGGATGAGAGAGAGGATGAAGCTGTAGAAAAGACCTTCCACTATGAGGGGGGAATTAATGAATTCGTCAGCTATCTGAATAGGAGTAAGACGCCTTTATATGAGCAGATTATCTATTGTGAAGGCGTAAAAGACAATGTGGCCGTTGAGGTGGCTATGCAGCATAATGATTCCTATAGTGACAACACATATGGTTTTGTAAATAATATTACTACTCCCGAGGGAGGGACACACGTTGTAGGGTTTCGGAATGCTTTGACAAAGACTTTTAACGACTATGCGAGGAAAAATAAGCTTTTAAAAGACAATGAGCCAAACCTGTCCGGGGAGGATATAAGAGAAGGCCTGACTGCTATTATCAGTGTTAAAATTGAAGATCCCCAGTTTGAAGGGCAGACAAAACAGAAATTGGGGAATAGTGAGGCAAGAGGTGCAGTTGATAATATTGTAAGCAGCCAGCTCGAAATATTTCTGGAGCAGAATCCAAATGTGGCAAAGCTTACAATAGAAAAATCGGTTATGGCACAGCGTGCGAGAGAGGCTGCCAGGAAGGCCCGGGATCTTACAAGAAGGAAATCAGCCTTAGAGGGGATGTCCCTGCCAGGGAAACTGGCTGACTGTTCAGATAAAGACCCAAAAAATTGTGAGATATATATCGTTGAGGGGGATTCTGCCGGCGGTTCAGCAAAGACGGCAAGGGAACGTTCTACACAGGCGATTCTTCCCCTTAGAGGAAAGATACTCAATGTTGAGAAAGCAAGATTGGACAAGATATATGCAAATGCAGAGATTAAAGCTATGATTACTGCATTTGGAACTGGCATCCATGAGGATTTTGATATTTCTAAGCTCAGATACCATAAAATTATCATTATGACAGATGCGGATGTAGATGGAGCCCATATCAGTACTCTATTATTAACATTCTTATACCGATTTATGCCTGATTTAATAAAAGAAGGTTATGTATATCTGGCCCAGCCGCCGCTATATAAACTAGAAAAAAATAAAAAAGTCTGGTATGCATACAGTGATGAGGAATTAAACCAAATACTGTCTGAGGTAGGCCGGGATGGAAATAATAAAATTCAGAGGTATAAAGGCCTTGGAGAAATGGATGCTGACCAGTTGTGGGAAACTACTATGGATCCTGAGAACAGAATTTTGCTCAAGGTAATGATGGATGAAGAAACATCTTCTGAGCTTGATTTAACATTCACTACCCTGATGGGGGATAAGGTAGAGCCGAGAAGGGAATTTATCGAAGAAAATGCTAAATATGTGAAAAACCTGGATATTTAGCCTTATATTTTGCTGTGGGAGAAGTCAAAAACCCCGATGAAAACATACGGGGCTTAGAACCCTGCGGCAGCCGCAAACCGGACATGTAAATCTGTCTGGCCGGCGTGTTGCCTGGGGGAATGAAAACGTATACAAAATGACATAAAGCAGTTAAATAAATGGTTTGTACCAGGAATGAGCAGGATCTATTTAAGAAAGGAAAGAAAATGGAAGATAATATTTTTGATAAAGTCCATGAAGTCGATTTGAAAAAGACTATGGAAACCTCCTATATCGACTATGCTATGAGTGTTATTGCAGCCAGGGCGCTTCCCGACGTAAGGGATGGTTTAAAACCAGTTCAGAGAAGAATTTTATATTCTATGATTGAACTAAATAATGGGCCGGATAAACCTCACCGTAAATGTGCACGTATCGTAGGAGATACAATGGGTAAGTATCATCCCCACGGTGACAGTTCTATTTATGGGGCGCTTGTAAATTTGGCACAGGAGTGGTCCACCAGATATCCTCTTGTAGATGGACATGGAAACTTTGGTTCTGTTGATGGTGACGGGGCGGCTGCCATGAGATATACAGAGGCACGCCTGAGTAAAATCTCTATGGAAATGACGGCTGATATTAACAAAGATACAGTTGATTTTGTCCCTAACTTTGATGAGACAGAAAAAGAACCGTCTGTACTTCCAGCCAGATTCCCGAATCTTTTGGTAAACGGGACTTCAGGCATTGCCGTTGGTATGGCCACGAATATCCCTCCTCATAATTTAAAAGAAATCATTCATGCTGTAGTAAAAATCATTGATGACCAGATTGATGATAATGGTGAGACTACAATTGAAGATATCCTCAGGGTAATAAAAGGGCCGGATTTTCCTACTGGGGCAGAAATATTAGGTACAAGAGGGATTGAAGAGGCCTACAGGACAGGGCGTGGAAAAATAAGAGTCCGTGCAATTACTAATATTGAGCCTATGGATAATGGGAAGAACCGGATTATAGTGACGGAGCTTCCATATATGGTAAATAAAGCCAGGCTAATAGAAAAAATGGCAGAGCTTGTGAGAGACAAGAAGATAGATGGAATTACAGATTTAAGTGACCAGTCAAACCGCGAAGGTATGAGAATCTGTATTGAACTGCGCCGTGATGTTAATCCAAATGTTATCTTAAACCAACTTTATAAGCATACACAGCTTCAGGATACATTTGGCGTTATTATGCTTGCACTTGTCAACAATCAGCCCAAAATTATGAATATTCTTGAGATGCTGAAGCATTATTTAAAGCATCAGGAAGAGGTTGTGACAAGAAGGACAAAGTATGAGTTAAACAAGGCCGAAGAACGCGCACATATTTTGCAGGGTCTGCTGATTGCTTTGGATCATATTGATGAAGTAATTAAAATTATACGAGGCTCAAAGAATGTACAGATAGCCAAAGAAGAATTGATGGCCAGATTTGATTTATCTGAAGTACAGTCACAGGCTATTGTAGATATGCGTTTACGTGCTCTTACCGGTTTGGAAAGAGAAAAACTGGAGAATGAGTATGAAGAGCTGATGAAAAAAATAGGAGAATTAAAAGCTATTCTTGCTGACAGAAAATTGCTTCTTGGTGTTATCAAGGAAGAGATACTTATTATTGCTGAAAAATACGGTGATGAAAGAAGGACTTCTATCGGATTTGATGAATTTGATATATCTATGGAAGATTTAATTCCCAGAGAAAATGTAGTCATTACGATGACTAAGCTTGGTTATATTAAGAGGATGACAATGGATACATTTAAAAGCCAGAACAGAGGCGGTAAAGGTATCAAAGGTATGCAGACTCTCGATGATGATTATATCGAAGAACTTTTTATAACTACGACTCATCATTATATTATGTTTTTTACTAATACGGGCCGGGTTTACCGTCTGAAAGGTTATGAAATCCCGGAGGCCAGCAGGACTGCAAGAGGAACAGCTATAATCAACCTTCTTCAGCTAATGCCGGATGAAAAAATTACAGCCATCATTCCAATTCAGGAGTATTCAGATGGAGAATATCTGTTTATGGCAACGGAAAAAGGCCTTGTGAAGAAAACTCCAATCAGGGACTATGCAAATGTGAGAAAGACAGGACTTGCTGCGATTACTCTCCGTGAAGATGATAAGCTTATAGAAGTTAAGATAACTGATAATGAAAAAGATATTATTTTAGTAACGAAATATGGCCAGTGTATCCGGTTTAATGAACAGGATGTAAGGGCCACGGGCAGAACCTCCATGGGAGTCCGCGGTATGAATTTAAGCGACAGGGATAAGGTTATTGCTATGCAGATGAACACCCAGGGAGCAGAACTATTGATTGTCTCAGAAAAGGGCATGGGAAAAAGGACCGATCTAGATGAATTTACGAGACAGAATAGAGGCGGTAAAGGTGTAAAATGTTATAAGATAACTGAAAAGACCGGGAATGTAGTGGGCATGAAGGCCGTAGATGAGGATAATGAGATTATGATTATAAATACAGAAGGAATCATTATCAGGATGGAGTGCTCAGATATTTCTGTCTTAGGACGTGTCACATCAGGTGTTAAGCTTATAAATCTTCCTGAGAATGAAACTGTAGCAAGTGTCGCAAAAGTGAGGAAGGCCTCGGCAGAAATTGACGGGGAGAAGGTAGAAATCTCTGAAGATGAGGAAGGCAGTTAAATAGTATTTTATAATGTCAGTTGAACGTGTACCTGGAAGGGATTGAGTTAGGATGCAATCAATTGGCTTAAACATGAAGATAAAATTTGGGGGACTGCAAAATTTGCAGTCCCCCAAATTTAAGTCTCATCTCTATTGTGCCAAAGCTGCTCTCATTGCCAGTTCTTGTGTATTGTGCCATACATAAACTTCAATAAAGGCTTTTGATACCTTACTCAATTTAAATATACTGATTGAACTGCTAATGTTCAATAAGGTAAAACGAGTAAAATCATGCAGTGAATATTTTAGGACTATTATCTATGGTTTCATTCTTTTTTTGCAGAATATTCCCTTAAAATAATTTCTGCAGTTTTCTTTACTGTTTCTGAAACAAATTTAGTGCACTGTGCTTTGCGTTCGGGAGAATTTTTTTCTTTCCCCCTGGTAAGTATACGGCAGCAGGAGGCGCCAAAGGAATTAGTAAAATATTCATGTAGTTCCTGGCTTAATTTAAAGCACTCTTTAATTTGAGGATCACCAGGGATAGTACGTCCAAAAAAGTAACCCAAGATCATTGTTCCACCGGCAAGAGCACCGCAGATACAGCCTCCGCCACCCAGGCCCCATGGGAACCCTGAGCTCATGGCAATAGCATCGTCTGATAAATCTAGTTGAAAATGCTTGCGTATAGCGTAAATGACAGCTTCAGAACAGGCAAATCCTGAATGAAAAATTTCAACAGCGTCTTTTTGGAGCTCTTTTATATCAATTTCAGTATAAAAATCTGTGTTTAGTTTTTTTCTACTTTCCATTTGCTTTCCCCCATTTATTTTAACTATATTGAATTATATATATCTAATTTTTAAATATCCGCATAAATACTATACTTTCAAGCATTTTGAAGTATAGCGAAGCACTCATTTTACCACAAATTTACCACCATTGAACGAGCTTTGATATGACTATAAAATAACACTATCAAGACATCATTGACACCAAAATGGTGTCTTTTTTTAAAAGCAGTTAATTATAAAGACTAATTGCTGTGTGTAAGGATATGGAAATATCTTATAGAAAAACTATATCTTTTCAACTTTCTTTCTGATTTTTCTTCTTAGCTTAAAAAAGAACCTTTTAGAATATTCATCATTCTTCACTAGCAATTCATATGTTTCGATAACACCAAGTGAATACATAAAACCTAATATTCCGACAGCAAGACCAAGGAATACAAGGGCATGATATTCTGACCATAAAAGGTAACCTCTTTTAGTTAAGGCAAAAGTTAGTAAGCATACAATAAATAGAACCGTACAAGGAATAGCAACAATTACATATTTTTTCTTTCTTGAATTATATTCCTTTGTCAGTTCTTTCATATATTCATAATCAAACAACAAGGGTTCTTGTGTCAAAATGTTATATTCTTGTTTTTCAGAAAACATTCCTATAACAAAAGATATAATTCCAACTGCAAAACAAATTGCCATTCCTAAGTAACGCCAAACAGTATTATCATGGAACATTGTATATGGTATACCGGCTAAAACAATAAACATAGCCCCAACGCTAATATAACAACACAGTTTTTTCTGATTAGCTATAAATCCCTTTGCCATTTCTTTACTAACATAATATCCATGTTCTTCGTCAACTTGCATAGCCTTTTCATCTTTTAATAAAAAATCAGTAGACACTTCAAAGATATTTGATAATAGCAAAAGTTTTTCCGTTTCTGGAAACCCTTGATTATTTTCCCATTTGCTAATAGCTTGTCTTGTAGTTCCGACTTGCTCAGCTAAAGCCTCTTGTGATAACCCTTTTTCTTTTCTTAACTTAAAAATCTTTTTACCTAAACTCATTGCGTAATACCTCCTGTGATTTGATAAACAAATTCTATCAAGCCACGTTGTCATATTCTATATTTCTTGAAATGCACATTAGCAACTTTGAGTTGCAACTGTGTTTTTTTTCTGGAATCATGCTCTTTTATCAAAAATTGGAGATTTTTATTGCATTTTCTATAAATTATGATAATTGTTTTATGATGAATATTTGTATATTTTTATATATCTTATTGAATTACTAATGTTCAATAAGTATACTTAAAGGGCCCCCTAAATACATGCCCTTCGGACGGGCGACTGCGTTTAATAAGGTTATACTATAAAAAATGGCAAAAGGAAAGTAAGAAAGTCAGATTTTATAAAAAGACAAAAACAATTGAAAAGTTAAAAGCCATGGAAAGGAAAAACATTATATATTATGATTCGGACAATTAATGTTGAAAAAATTACAGAAAATATAAAAGAGATGTGTATAGAAGCAAATTATTTTTTGTCATCAGATATGAAGAAAGCTATGGGAGAAGCTGCAAAAAAGGAAGAAGCTTTATTAGGGAAGCAAATATTAGCTCAACTCCAGGAAAACTTGGAGATTGCAGCATCTGAAACAATACCAATTTGTCAGGATACAGGAATGGCAGTAATTTTTTTGGATATTGGGCAGGATGTGCATTTAGAAGGAGGATCTCTAGAAGATGCAGTCAATGAAGGTGTCCGCCGTGGATATATAGAGGGATATTTAAGAAAGTCTGTGGTCAGAGATCCTATCGATAGGGAAAATACAAAAGATAATACACCAGCGGTTATTCATACAAAAATAGTTGAGGGGGATAAAGTAAAGATTAAAGTAGCGCCGAAAGGATTCGGAAGTGAAAATATGAGCCGGGTATTTATGCTAAAGCCGGCAGAAGGAATAGAGGGGGTAAAACAAGCAGTTCTGACTGCTGTGAGAGATGCGGGGCCGAATGCCTGTCCTCCTATGGTTGTAGGAGTAGGTGTCGGAGGAACATTTGAAAAATGTGCTATAATGGCAAAAGAAGCTTTGACTAGAGAAGTAGGTACTCATTCTGACATTCCATATGTAAATGAATTAGAAAAAGAACTGTTAGAGAAAATTAATAAACTAGGAATTGGGCCAGGCGGCCTTGGCGGAACAATAACAGCATTAGCTGTCCATATCAATACTTACCCCACACATATTGCAGGATTACCTGTGGGGGTAAACATTTGCTGCCATGTGAACAGACATATAGAGAGAGAGATCTGAGCAAAGGGGGACTGTCCCTTTTGCAAAGGGGACTGTCCCCTTTGTTTTTCATTTTCAGAATATTCTGATAAATCATTGAGAAAGGATACGTTATGGACAAGTATATTACAACCCCTATTACTAAAGAAATTACAAAATCCCTTCATTCAGGAGATTATGTTTATATTACAGGAACTATTTATACGGCACGGGATGCTGCACATAAGAGAATGTATGAAATTTTGGAAGAAGGGAAAACCCTTCCTATTAATTTAAAGGACCAGATTATTTATTACATGGGTCCCTCCCCTGCACGTGAAGGGCGTCCTATAGGTTCTGCGGGACCTACAACTGCCAGCCGGATGGATAAATATACCCCACGTTTTTTAGACTTAGGCCTTGGCGCTATGATTGGCAAAGGAAAAAGGAGTAAAGAAGTCATTGATGCAATTGTCAGAAATGATTCTGTTTATTTTGCAGCCGTTGGAGGAGCAGGTGCTTTACTATCAAAATGTATCACAAGTTCTGAAGTTATCGTTTATAATGATTTAGGGACTGAAGCTATCCGCAGGCTTACAGTTGAAAAATTACCTGTAATTGTTGTAGTTGACAGTCAAGGAAATAACTTATATGAGACTGCAATTAAAGAATATAATCGGGAAATATAAAAAGTGTGGACTGTTATATCCAGTGGACTCATTATGCATATCTTTTAGTACAGATGCATATTTAAAATAATTTTATTGAGAGGAAAACGTGATGAAGCGTATATTACTGATGGTTTTTAGAAATATTATATTAGTTCCTTTTATGTGGTGCCGCTTGTGTTACCATGCATCCCATACAGAGAAATATACTGAAAAGCAGCAGTATGATTTACTTAAATTTATTGTACTTCGTGCAAATAAAGGTGGGAATGTGCGGATTATTACTCATGGCGTTGAAAATATACCTCAGGAGAATGGCTTTATGTTTTTTCCGAATCATCAAGGCTTATATGATGTACTTGCAATTCTTGAGGCATGCCCGAAGCCATTTTCAGTTGTAGCAAAAAAAGATATAGGAAATATTCCATTTTTAAAACAAGTATTTGCCTGTATGAAAGCCTATTTATTAGACCGGGAAAATATACGGCAGGCAATGCAGGTAATTATGGATGTATCAAATGAAGTAAAAAATGGAAGAAACTATCTAATTTTTGCAGAAGGGACAAGATCTAAAAATGGGAATAAAATAGGAGAATTTAAAGGAGGCAGCTTTAAATCTGCTACTAAAGCAAAATGCCCTATTGTCCCCGTAGCGCTGATAGATTCTTTTAAACCTTTTGATACGAATACCATCAATAAAGTTAGCGTGCAAGTGCATTTTTTAAAGCCATTATATTATGAAGAATATAAAAACATGAAAACAACAGAAATTGCGGCATTGGTGCAGGAAAAGATACAAAATACAATTGAAGAAAATGTAAAATAAGATCCAGATAGGAGTGCCGCTTTTCTTGCGGCGTTGGATACGCCATAACGTTCTCCATAATGAATAAGTGATAGACGATATCTCATATCTCGTGTCATACTTGCCATGGGAGGATACTCCTTTATGTTTTTTGGGTTGTGGTGATTCAAATATATCACAAAGAGAGGTAATTCTCGTTTTTAATTATTCAGTTGTAACACGTGTATTGTAATCCTACACAAGTAGTTGAAAAATATTAAAGATTATTGTTGACATTATAGATTCCGTTTAGTATAATAATTTTTGCACTATTGGTGTATAATTAGATATAAGCTGCGGATTATGATTGATTTGCAGTCGTATTCAGAATCAGGAGAAATACTCAAGAGGCTGAAGAGGCGCCCCTGCTAAGGGTGTAGGTCGGGAAACCGGCGCGAGGGTTCAAATCCCTCTTTCTCCGTTTCGATATTTTCCAGAACTACTGGTATCACCAGTAGTTTTTCCATGTAAGGTGGAGTATTGTGGGATGATATCGATTTGTCTACTAAATATAGTATGTAAAAACCAAGTTTGGAAAAAGTTGAAAAATTGTAAAAAAACTATTGACAAATATGGGAAATAAATGATATTATGTTTAGGCTGACTCGTGAGAGACAGTAAATGACAAAAAGGACCTTGATAACTGAACAATAGACAACAGACCTTGAAAATTTCAGAAGAGAGAAATTCAGAAGGACAGCATCGAGAGATGCACCCACCACTGGGGAGGCCCAGTGGGAAAAGTAAACGGGAAAGAATTAGCTGGAGTTAATTCTGGACTGGATGCAGACGCTTATAACGAGAGTTTGATCCTGGCTCAGGATGAACGCTGGCGGCGTGCTTAACACATGCAAGTCGAGCGGAGCGCCGCGCACGGAACCCACGGGGGAAGGGCGCGGTGTCTTAGCGGCGGACGGGTGAGTAACGCGTGGGCAACCTGCCCCATACCGGGGGATAACAGCCAGAAATGGCTGCTAATACCGCATAAGGCCGCGGCGGCGCATGCCGCAGCGGCAAAAACTCCGGTGGTATGGGATGGGCCCGCGTCTGATTAGCTAGTTGGCGGGGCAACGGCCCACCAAGGCGACGATCAGTAGCCGGCCTGAGAGGGCGGACGGCCACATTGGGACTGAGACACGGCCCAAACTCCTACGGGAGGCAGCAGTGGGGAATATTGCACAATGGGGGGAACCCTGATGCAGCGACGCCGCGTGAAGGATGAAGTATTTCGGTACGTAAACTTCTATCAGCAGGGAAGAAAATGACGGTACCTGACTAAGAAGCCCCGGCTAACTACGTGCCAGCAGCCGCGGTAATACGTAGGGGGCAAGCGTTATCCGGATTTACTGGGTGTAAAGGGAGCGTAGACGGGCCAGCAAGTCTGATGTGAAAACCCGGGGCCCAACCCCGGGAGTGCATTGGAAACTGCGGGCCTGGAGTGCCGGAGAGGTAAGCGGAATTCCTAGTGTAGCGGTGAAATGCGTAGATATTAGGAGGAACACCAGTGGCGAAGGCGGCTTACTGGACGGTAACTGACGTTGAGGCTCGAAAGCGTGGGGAGCAAACAGGATTAGATACCCTGGTAGTCCACGCCGTAAACGATGACTACTAGGTGTCGGGGAGCAAAGCTGCCCGGTGCCGCAGCCAACGCAATAAGTAGTCCACCTGGGGAGTACGTTCGCAAGAATGAAACTCAAAGGAATTGACGGGGACCCGCACAAGCGGTGGAGCATGTGGTTTAATTCGAAGCAACGCGAAGAACCTTACCTGCCCTTGACATCCGGATGGCCGGCGAGCAATGTCGCCTTCTCTTCGGAGCATCCGAGACAGGTGGTGCATGGTTGTCGTCAGCTCGTGTCGTGAGATGTTGGGTTAAGTCCCGCAACGAGCGCAACCCTTACCCTTAGTAGCCAGCACAAAAAAGGTGGGCACTCTAGGGGGACTGCCAGGGAGAACCTGGAGGAAGGTGGGGATGACGTCAAATCATCATGCCCCTTATGGGCAGGGCTACACACGTGCTACAATGGCGTAAACAAAGGGAGGCGAGGCCGCGAGGCGGAGCAAACCCCAAAAATAACGTCCCAGTTCGGATTGTAGCCTGCAACCCGGCTACATGAAGCTGGAATCGCTAGTAATCGCGGATCAGAATGCCGCGGTGAATACGTTCCCGGGTCTTGTACACACCGCCCGTCACACCATGGGAGTTGGCAACGCCCGAAGTCAGTGACCCAACCGGAAGGGGGGAGCTGCCGAAGGCGGGGCCGGTAACTGGGGTGAAGTCGTAACAAGGTAGCCGTATCGGAAGGTGCGGCTGGATCACCTCCTTTCTAAGGACGAGAGAAGTAGAGGGCCGTTGTCTATTGTTCAGTTATTAAGCAGAGCGCTTGGCGGGGCAGGGCCGGGTCAAGCGGGGGGCAAGGCAAGGAGGAAGCTTAATAACGAGGCATTTTGGCGGCGATGCGCTTGGGGGCAACACCCGTACCCATCCCGAACACGATGGTTAAGGCCCAAGCGGCCGATGGTACTGCACTGGCGACGGTGTGGGAGAGCAGGTGGCCGCCAAATAAAAAAAAGAGGGGCAGTGTTTACCAGCGACCAGGGCCCAGGAAAGATCCTGGGGCGTGGTGGCTGATAAAGCAGCCAGGAATGTACCTTGAAAACTGCATACAAAGTAAGAGAAGATAGACAAAGAAGATATCAAGACATCCGAGGCCATGCCCGAAGGGGCATGGGAGTCCTGAAGAAAACAGGCGTAAAAAAAATTGACCTAATGCCAACCCATGCCACGCTAGGCATGAGTGGCCGTGGGAGTCCCACGGCGGGGGTGGTTATGCTGATAAGGGCATATGGCGGATGCCTAGGCACTAAGAGCCGATGAAAGACGCGATAAGCTGCGAAAAGCTCCGGGGAGGGGCAAATACCCTGCGATCCGGAGGTGTCTGAATGGGGAAACCCACTGGGGGAGCCCCCCAGTATCCCTGGCCCAATCCATAAGCCAGGGAAGGGAACCCGGCGAACTGAAACATCTAAGTAGCCGGAGGAAGAGAAAACAACAGTGATTCCCAGAGTAGCGGCGAGCGAAATGGGAAGAGTCCAAACCGGGGCGCGAGCGCTCCGGGGTTCGGACCGCAAAGATGACCGACGAGCTTAGCAGAATGGCTTTGGGAAAGCCAGCCAGAGAGGGTGAAGGCCCCGTAAGCGAAAAGCAGGCCGGCAAGGCGGGATCCAGAGTACCACGGGACACGAGGAACCCTGTGGGAATGAGCGGGGACCACCCCGTAAGGCTAAATACTACTTAGTGACCGATAGCGCATAGTACTGTGAAGGAAAGGTGAAAAGGACCCCGGGAGGGGAGTGAAAGAGAACCTGAAACCATATGTCTACAAGCTGTGGGAGCGCACAGGAGGCGCGACCGCGTACTTTTTGTAGAACGGTCCGGCGAGTTGCGGCGGCTGGCGAGGTTAAGCGCGAGGAGCGCGGAGCCGAAGGGAAACCGAGCCTGAATAGGGCGCCAGAGTCGGCCGACGCAGACCCGAAACCGGGTGATCTATCCATGCCCAGGCTGAAGCCGCCGTAAAAGGCGGTGGAGGGCCGAACCCACATCCGTTGAAAAGGGTGGGGATGAGGCGTGGATAGGGGAGAAATTCCAATCGAACCCGGAGATAGCTGGTTCTCCCCGAAATAGCTTTAGGGCTAGCCCCAGGCAAGTCTTGCGGAGGTAGAGCACTGAATTTCCTAGGGGGCGTCAAAGCTTACCGAAGAATATCAAACTCCGAATGCCGCGTAGACGGTGCCAGGGAGTCAGACTGCCCGAGATAAGTTGGGCAGTCAAGAGGGAAAGAGCCCAGACCTGCGGCTAAGGCCCCAAAATGTGTGTTAAGTGGGAAAGGATGTGGGGTTTCGAAGACAGCTAGGATGTTGGCTCAGAAGCAGCCATGCATTAAAAGAGTGCGTAATAGCTCACTAGCCGAGAGGCCCTGCGCCGAAAATGTCCGGGGCTCAAACACACTGCCGAAGCCCAGGGGCTGAAGAGATTCAGCCGGTAGGGGAGCATTCTTAAGGCGGCGAAGCCAGGCCGGAAGGGTTGGTGGAGCGTTAAGAAGGGAGAATGCCGGAATGAGTAGCGAGAGGAAGGTGGGAATCCTTCCGGCCGAATATCCAAGGATTCCAGGGTAAAGCTGATCTGCCCTGGGTAAGTCGGGGCCTAAGGCGAGGCCGGGAGGCGTAGCCGATGGACAACAGGCAGAAATTCCTGTACCATGCCATGACAGAACTGTGGGGACGCAGGCGGCGGGGCACGACCCGGGGGAGGAGAACCCGGGGCAAGCGCAGGAGGCGCGCGCAAGGAAAAACCGGCGCGCAAGCCAAAGGCGTGAGGCGGAGCGAAGAGAGAGTAGCGAAGCGTGCAGGCCGGCTGCCAAGAAAAGCCGCTATGGCTCATGGCATGCCCGTACCGTAAACCGACACAGGTGGATGAGGAGAGGATCCTAAGGCCGACGGGAGAAGCATTGTTAAGGAACTCGGCAAAATGGCCCCGTAACTTAGGGAGAAGGGGTGCCTGGGGAGGCCCAGGCCGCAGAGAATTGGCCCAAGCAACTGTTTAGCAAAAACACAGGTCTATGCAAAACCGCAAGGTGAGGTATATGGGCTGACGCCTGCCCGGTGCTGGAAGGTTAAGGGGAGAGGTTAGCGCAAGCGAAGCTTTGAACTTAAGCCCCAGTAAACGGCGGCCGTAACTATAACGGTCCTAAGGTAGCGAAATTCCTTGTCGGGTAAGTTCCGACCCGCACGAAAGGCGTAATGATTTGGGCACTGTCTCAACAATGCACCCGGTGAAATTGAAATACCAGTGAAGATGCTGGTTACCCGCGCCAGGACGGAAAGACCCCATGGAGCTTTACTCCAGCTTGGCACTGGGATCCGGTATTGCATGTACAGGATAGGTGGGAGGCGAAGAGCCTGCGGCGCCAGCCGCAGGGGAGCCATTGTTGGGATACCACCCTTGCAGTATTGGGTTTCTAACCAACAGCCGTGAACCGGCTGGGGGACAATGCCAGGCGGGGAGTTTGACTGGGGCGGTCGCCTCCGAAAGGGTATCGGAGGCGCTCAAAGGTCCCCTCAGGATGGTTGGAAACCATCCGCAGAGTGCAAAGGCATAAGGGGGCTTGACTGCGACACCGACGGGTGGGGCAGGTACGAAAGTAGGACTTAGTGATCCGGTGGTATAAAGTGGGATTGCCATCGCTCAACGGATAAAAGCTACCCTGGGGATAACAGGCTTATCACTCCCAAGAGTTCACATCGACGGAGTGGTTTGGCACCTCGATGTCGGCTCATCGCATCCTGGGGCTGGAGTAGGTCCCAAGGGTTGGGCTGTTCGCCCATTAAAGCGGTACGCGAGCTGGGTTCAGAACGTCGTGAGACAGTTCGGTCCCTATCCGGCGCGGGCGTAGGATATCTGAGGGGAGCTGTCCTTAGTACGAGAGGACCGGGATGGACTGGCCGCTGGTGCACCTGTTGCCCTGCCAAGGGCATAGCAGGGCAGCCAAGCCGGGAAGGGATAAACGCTGAAGGCATCTAAGCGTGAAGCCCCCCCCAAGATAAGATGTCCCATGACGCAAAGTTGGTAAGACCCCTTGAAGACGACGAGGTAGATAGGGCAGGGGTGGAAGTGTGGCAACACATGGAGCTGGCTGCTACTAATAGGTCGAGGGCATAACCAAGGAAGGCAGTAGGGAAGGGTGTGCGTTACTTTGTATGCAGTTTTTAGGGTATATACCTTATGAATAAGGCCCAGTGGCTCAGTTGGTTAGAGCGCCGCCCTGTCACGGCGGAGGTCGAGAGTTCGAGTCTCTTCTGGGTCGTTTGTGGGATCTTAGCTCAGCTGGGAGAGCATCTGCCTTACAAGCAGAGGGTCATAGGTTCGAGCCCTATAGGTCCCACTTACTAAAATATGGATGGATTCCCGAGTGGCCAAAGGGGGCAGACTGTAAATCTGTTGGCAACGCCTTCGAAGGTTCGAATCCTTCTCCATCCATTCCGATGGTGAAGTCGGAACGTACCGGCTGCTAAATTTGTGAATATGTTCACTAAGGGTGTCGGTATGTATGGCACATAAGCAATTAAAGAATAGTTGTTAAGTGCTCATAACTAGCCGATGTGGCTCAATTGGCAGAGCAGCTGATTTGTAATCAGCAGGTTATCGGTTCGAGTCCGATCATCGGCTTTATCTCAGAAAGAGATAATTAATTTAATATCGCGGGGTGGAGCAGTCTGGAAGCTCGTCGGGCTCATAACCCGAAGGTCGTAGGTTCAAATCCTGCCCCCGCAATTTACACGTGGTAATTCAGAGTGTGCATAAACAGATAGATTTGGCTTTTAAGCTTGCTTAAACAAGCAGAATTATTTGTGGATATAGGCAATAATGCCATAACTGAAAGAACAAAGTTCTTGAGGGAGCACATGGAGATGAAAGAAGATGTGTATATGCCCAGATAGCTCAGTTGGTAGAGCAGAGGACTGAAAATCCTCGTGTCGCTGGTTCGATTCCGGCTCTGGGCATTTTTTAATTTACGCTGATTCCCTATTTATAGACGGGTTTCAGCGTTTTTAATTTTTGGTAAAAAATAGAGAATTAAAATCTAATGGGGGTAATAGTTTTTTATAAAAAGTTTTTTGTGTGGATTGAACCTGGATTTACAGCTAAGATTACGTGGTTGATTCTGAGAGGCAGAACTTTTATATTAACAGATATAGAAGTTTTATAATTTTAAAGTTTAGTATACAAAAAAATTTATAGTATGATGCGACGGAATGTTTACAAATCTTGCCATATAGTGCTAATATCTTTACAGGAAAGGATTTGGTATTATGGAAAATAACATTGGCAAAAATATACGCCGTTTCAGAGTTGCTAAAGGAATGACACAACAGCAGTTGGCAGACAAATTATATGTGACGCGCTCAGCTCTGTCCAGTTATGAAAATGGAGGACGTACCCCTAGCTTGGCAATGGCTATTTTAATTGCAGATTTTTTTCAAGTTACTTTGGATGAGTTAGTCGGCAGAAATGTAAAAATTTAAATGTAATTAGAAACAGTTTTATTAGATATATGCTAAAGATGACTTTCTAATATTTTTGGTTTATAAGGAATATAGTAGAAAATAAAATTGCGACAGAATGTTTACAAACTCTTATTTAAATGATACCATATATAAAGTAAGAAAGGATATGGTATTATGACATCTAATATTAGCGAGAACATTCGTATATTAAGAAAAAACAGTGGAATGACGCAGGAGCAGCTTGCAAAAAGATTATTTATAACACGGCAGGCCTTATCTAATTATGAAAACGGCAGTAGGCTCCCTAATTTACTCACAGCTATAGCGATTGCCAATGTTTTTAATATTTCTCTGGATATTTTGTCCGGCAGAAAAGTTAAGTAAGGAATATGTGTAGAGGATATATATGATAGGATATCGTAGGACTAATTATTAACTTATTGGGCCTACGGTATTTTTATGTATATTTTGTGGCAAATATATTTTATAATAGAATAGTCAAATATATGTTATTGGACAGGATCTGTTTGCTTGTAAGGGCATATTATAAGGATCGTCCTTTAGGGGAATATATTGTTGGCTGTAGTATTTTCCCCCGAGGGCATGTACGGTAGGATGTATTTGGTATATAATGTAAGATTTGATGGGGGAATATAGTGGAGACTTTGTATGATATACTAGATCAATATAGCCGGACTGATTATTACGGATTTCATATGCCAGGACATAAAAGAAATGGTAGTATGATGGGAATTAAGCTGCCATATCATATAGATATTACCGAAATTGAAGGTTTTGATGACCTGCACCATGCAGAGGGAATTTTAAAGAAGGCACAGGAAAGGGCGGCCAGCGTATATGGGGCTGATGAGACATCTTACCTGGTAAATGGTAGTACGGCAGGAATTTTGAGCGCTATTATGGGGTGTACAAAAAGGGGAGATAAGATATTAATCTCCAGAAACTGCCATAAGTCTGTATACCATGCTGTATTGTTAAATAGCTTGGAGCCTATATATATATATCCTGATTTTTATGAAGAAAAGGGACTTAATGGAGAAATAAAAATAGAAGATATAGCGGATATTCTGGAGAAAAATCCTGATGTGAAAGCTGTCGTAATTACATCTCCCACTTATGACGGCGTAATTTCTGATATTCAGGGAATTACCTATATAGCACATACCAAAGGGATTCCTGTGATTGTGGACGAGGCCCATGGGGCTCATCTGGGGTTTCATCCATATTTTCCAAAAAACTCTAATATACTGGGAGCAGATGTTGTAATCCACAGCCTCCACAAAACACTGCCGTCACTGACACAGACAGCCCTTATCCATATGAATGGAAATCTGGCAGATAGAAGGGAAATACGGAAATATCTCCATATGCTGCAGACAAGCAGTCCCTCCTATATATTTATGGCAGCCATGGATGAATGTATCCAGATGTTAAATGATAATCGTGAAAAATATTTTGACCCATATATCCGTATATTAAAGGAAGCCAGGGAGGAACTTGGCCAACTGAGATTTTTAAGTATCGCTGAGACAAGGTGTTATGACCGTTCTAAGATTGTAATTTCCACAGCTGGGACAAATATTAATGGCCGGGATTTGTATCACAGGCTGTTAAAAGAGTATCATCTACAGATGGAAATGGCATCAGGTACTTATGTCCTCGCAATGACATCAATATGTGATACTGCAGATGGAATGAAACGGTTTGTGGGCGCTATGCAGGAAATTGACAGTCATTTGCATAAAAATATAGAGGAATGTGGCGTATCGTTTGCACTTCCTGAACTCCAGCAGGTATATACACCGGCTCAGCTTGACGATATGTTAAAAGGAGATTTTAGAATTACAACAGAAGAGGTTTGCTGGGAGGAGTGTGTAGGACGGATTTGTACGGAGTATGCGTATGTGTATCCGCCTGGGATACCTCTCATAGTGCCGGGCGAGAGAATATCAAAAGAAGCAAAGCAGCTCTTACAGAATTACAGGGCAGCGGGATTTTCTATAGAGGGATTGAAAAACAAAGGCAAAACAGAGGTATTATGTGATGGGTAAGATTTTTTATATTATGGGTAAGAGCTCTTCCGGGAAAGATACTATTTTTAAGAGACTTACCCAGGAGTTAAATTATAAAACTATTATATTGTATACTACAAGGCCAATCCGGGATGGGGAGACCAATGGTACAGAATATTATTTTGTGGATGAACTGGCACTGGCAGACCTTGAGAAAAAGGGACGTGTTATTGAAGTAAGAGCATATAATACAAAATGCGGGATATGGAAGTATTTTACTGCTGATGACGGTCAGATAGACCTGAAAAATTATGATTATATTGTAATCGGAACCTTGCAGTCATATCAAGCCATGTGCAGATATTTTGGGAACAATAGACTAGTCCCAATATATATTGAAGTGGAAGATGGAGAGAGGCTTCAAAGAGCACTGCACAGGGAAAGGCTTCAGAGTGATCCTAAATATGCTGAATTATGTAGAAGGTTTCTTGCTGATGAGGAAGACTTTTCGGAAGAAAATTTACGGGAAGCAGGAGTAACAAAGCGGTTTCAGAATACTTCTGTTGATGAATGCCTGGATAAAATTAGAAGGTATATCCAGGGGTTTGAGTAATACCAATCGGGCAGATATGGGAAAGGAAGGAGAGACAGGGTTACTCTGTCTCTCCTTCTGCCACTATATCCTCCAGGACATGGATCAGGTCGTGGATATTTCTGAGCTGAACATTTTTGTCCAGGATACAGTTTTTTAAATTAATTGGTAAAGACTCGAATTTGTCCTGTAATTCAGGAGCTACATAAGAAGCCATAAGATCACCTCGCTATAGCATGTCCATTGTGATAAAATATATACCCCAGCTTTTATAAAGTTAAGAGATATCTTTCACAGGGCCGGCAAATTTTCGAATATGAAAATAATAAAATAATTCCAGATGCTCCGGGCATTTTATTTTCTGAGATAGAGTAAAAAAGCCTGGAAAAACCAATATTTATAGGCTATATCTTCATGGAAAATTATGATATACTTAATGAATAGTTCACAACCTTGTAAGATACATGTAGTAAAATATAAACAGAAGTTTACAGGGAAGGGCAGAGAGGCAGCAGGTGATAGTATGAGCGGATTTAAAGATGTAGTTGGACATAATAACATTATTCAGTATATAGAGAATGCAGTAAAGATGGACAAAGTTTCCCATGCTTATATCTTAAATGGAGAAAAAGGTTCTGGTAAGAAACTTTTGGCCAATTTATTTGCCATGAGCCTGCAGTGCCAGGAAAGAGAAGATGACGGCGATGCCTGCGGCAAGTGCCAGTCCTGCAAGCAGGCGGTGAATAATAATCAGCCGGATATCATCAAGGTATCACATGAAAAACCAAATACAGTAAGTATAGACGATATACGGGAGCAGGTAAATAATGATATCGTTATAAAGCCATACAGCAGTAAGTATAAAATTTATATAATTGCAGATGCAGATATGATGACGGTACAGGCACAGAATGCCATACTAAAGACTATAGAGGAGCCGCCTAAATATGCCGTTATTCTGCTTTTGACAGAGAATGCTGAAACCTTGCTCCCTACGATCCGTTCCAGATGTGTCATGCTTAAGCTGCGTAATATTAAAGACCAGCTTGTGAAGAAATACTTAATGGAACAGATGCAGATACCTGATTATAAGGCTGATGTCTGCGTTGCATTTGCACAGGGAAACATGGGAAAGGCAATCATGCTTGCCACCTCAGAGAATTTTAATGAAATTAAAGAAGAAGCAGTCCATTTATTGAGGAATATTAATGAAATGGATGTCAGTGACTTGGCTGAGGCGGTAAAGAAATGCGTTTCTTATAAACTTGGGATTAATGATTACTTGGATATTATGGCTATCTGGTATAGGGATGTACTTATTTACAAAGCTACGAAGAATGTAGACAGGGTTGTCTTTTCAGATCAGCTCAAATATATTAAGGAGCGTGCAAGTAAAAGCTCATACGAAGGTATTGAGATTATTTTGGATGCTCTTGAAAAAGTAAAATCCAGACTGAAGGCAAATGTTAATTTTGATTTAGCCATGGAACTGTTGTTGTTGACAATAAAGGAGAATTAATAGAATGATAAAGGTAATAGGAGTAAGATTCCGCACAGCAGGAAAGATTTATTTCTTTGCTCCTGGGAAGTTTAATATTACAAAAGGGGAGCATGTGATTGTAGAAACTGCACGGGGGATTGAGTTTGGCCGCGTGGTCAGCGGGCCGAAAGAAGTAAAGGATGAAGAAGTGGTACAACCCCTTAAATCTGTTATACGGATTGCTACGGATCAGGATCACCAGACAGAGGAGAAGAACAGGGAGAAGGAAAAGGAAGCATTTAAAATATGCTTAGAGAAAATACGTAAGCATGGCCTGGAGATGAAGCTGATCGATGCAGAGTATACTTTTGATAATAACAAGGTACTTTTCTATTTTACAGCAGATGGGCGGATTGATTTCAGAGAGTTGGTAAAAGACCTGGCTTCTGTTTTCCGTACCAGGATTGAACTAAGGCAGATTGGGGTGAGGGATGAGACTAAGATCAGAGGCGGAATAGGCATATGTGGAAGGCCTCTCTGCTGCAGCACGTATCTGTCTGAGTTTGCCGCAGTGTCCATTAAAATGGCTAAAGAACAGAATCTATCCCTGAATCCAACAAAGATATCAGGAGTTTGCGGAAGGCTTATGTGCTGTCTGACAAATGAAGAAGAAACATATGAGGAACTGAACAGCCAGCTGCCGTCTGTAGGGGATACAGTCACTACCTCAGAAGGTTTGACGGGAAATGTCCACTCATTGAGTGTTTTGAGGAAATTGGTAAAAGTTGTTGTAACTCTTGAAAATGATGAGAAAGAAATCAGAGAGTATAGGGCGGAGGAACTGAAATTCCGGCCCAGACGGAAAAAGGCCAGAGTCTCAAAGGAAGAAATGCGTAACCTGGCAGAGCTTGAAAAGTCGGAAGGAGCCTCGAAACTGGATGATAACTAATTTAAAACAGGGAGAACGGCTGGATGATTTACAGTTGAATGGTCTTGAAATTATCCAAGATCCAGCACGATTTTGTTTTGGAGTGGATGCTGTACTTCTTTCTGATTTTACAAGGATTAAAAAGGGAGAAACTGTGCTGGATATGGGTACAGGGACAGGGATTCTTCCGATTCTTTTGTCAGCAAAAAGCCAGGGAGGACATTTTACTGGACTGGAGATACAAGAAGAAAGTGCAGACATGGCAAGAAGAAGTGTGCGGCATAATGGCCTGCAGCAAAAGATAGAGATAATCACTGGAGATATCAAGAAGGCGGCGGAGATATTTAAGCTGGCCTTTTTTGACGTAATTGTGACAAATCCACCCTATATGCTTGATAATCATGGCCTGCAGAATGAGCAAGATGCAAAAAGTATTGCCAGGCATGAAATTCTATGCAGCCTGGATGACATACTCAGAGAAAGCGGAAAATTACTTCAGGAGAGTAAGGGAAGATTTTACATGATACACAAACCCTTTAGAATTGCAGAAATACTGATAAAGATGAATACCTATAAAATTGAGCCAAAACGGATCCAATTTATTCATCCATATATCGATAAAGAACCCACCATGGTTATGATAGAAGGGATAAAGGGCGGAAAATCACGGGTGAAAGTTGAGCCGCCAGTGATTATGTACGAAAGGTACAGGTCTGAAGTAAATTAGGGACGTAGCCTTTTTAAAAAAGATTACGTCCTAAAGGAGGTTTTATGTCAGGAACATTATACCTGTGTGCAACACCTATAGGAAATCTTGAGGACATGACTTTCCGGGCAGTAAGGATTCTGAGGGAAGTTGACTTAATTGCTGCGGAGGATACCAGGAATAGTATAAAATTATTGAATCATTTTGATATTCAGACACCCATGACGAGTTATCATGAGCATAATAAGTTTACTAAAGGAAAAAAGCTTATTCAAGATTTATTGGAGGGCCAGGATGTTGCTTTAATTACAGATGCGGGTACACCTGGAATATCGGATCCCGGAGAAGAACTGGTAAAAATGTGTTATGAAGAGCATATTCCTGTAACTTCACTGCCAGGGGCTGCTGCATGCATCACGGCTCTTACTATATCTGGGTTACCCACAAGACGTTTTGCATTTGAGGCATTTCTGCCGGCGGATAAAAAAGAAAGAGAACTCATTTTAGAAGAAATGAAAAATGAATTTCGTACAATTGTTTTATATGAGGCTCCACATAGACTGGTTAAAACACTAAAGCTCCTGTTAGAACATCTGGGGGATAGAAAGATCTCGGTATGCCGTGAGCTCACAAAGCGTCATGAAACAATATTTTCTAGTACCTTAGAGAATGCAATTACTTATTATGAGAACAATGTGCCAAAGGGAGAATGTGTTCTTGTAATTGACGGCCGCAGCAGACAGGAGGCAGTACGCGAAGAAAAAGAGAAATGGGAAGAGATGTCTGTTGAAGAACATATGGACTACTATATTTCGACTGGTATAGGAAAAAAAGATGCAATGAGAAGAGTTGCCAAAGACAGAGGAGTACAAAAGAGAGAAATTTATAATTATCTTGTAAAAAGATAGGTACAGGTCTGTTTACATTCTGGTACAGGTTAAAAATCAATTTAGGACGTAACCCTTTTACAAAAGGTTACGTCCTAAATCAAGGTCTAATCTCCGTAATTTCCCCATCTTTCATGAATACGACTTTAGTTCCAACTGTTATTGCTTCATCGTAATTATTAGTCACGTAAAGTATGGTAATCCCCATTTCACGGTTAATTTTTTTTATATCTGCAATCATTTCTTTTCGCCGAAGTTCATTTTGCCTGGCAAAATCTTCATCTACAAGCAAGACTTTTGGATGGCATACAACAGCTCGTCCAAGTGCGACCCTCTGCCTGTCTGTCTCGGAAATGGAACGGATTTTTTTATCAATCACTTTTGAAATACCAAAAAAATCTGCTGCAGCTTTGACCCGTGTATCAATGACGCCCCGGGGGAGGTTGCGCAGCCTTAACCCTAATGCCATATTGTCATAGACATTAAAATGTGTGTATAATACATAATTCGGGAAAGCCATTGCCAGGCTCCTGTCTCTGGGGAGAATATCGTTAAGGAGATCATTTCCCAGATAAATCTCGCCAGAGGTAATATCTTCCAGTCCCCCAATCATTCTAAGAATCGTAGATTTCCCGCAGCCGCTTGGGCCATGAAAGGCAACGAACTCTCCGTCGTCGATATGAAGTGAGAAATCTTTGACAGATACAAAACCGTTGGGATATATTTTATTTAAATTTTTAAACGTTATGCTTGCCATAGAAACACCTCCGTTGTTTTCTTCTTATAATTTTAGCACATCCCTTATGGCAAAACAATCTTTATAGTACATCTTTAATGCTTTACAGGAGTAAAATCAGGACGAGATATTACAACATCATATTTGCCAATATTACACTGGCCACAAGTCCGGCGAAGGTCGCCAGGAGTGCCCCAGTGAGGGTATATCTTGTATTTTTTATTTTAGCAGTCATAAAATAAACACTCATGGTATAGAATATTGTTTCAGTACAAGCCATGGAGATAGAAGATATTAGGCCGAGCCTGGAATCGGTACCGTACTCCTTAAAAATGTCCAGAAGCAGACCTGTTGCAGCTGAGGAGGAGAACATTTTTACAATGGTAAGAGGTACAAGTTCACCAGGAAAGCCTATGTAAGCAGTGAAATGCCCTATGAGGGTTGAGAGGAATTCTAGAAATCCAGATGCACGTAACACCCCCACGGCAACCATCAGTCCAATTAAGGTGGGCATGAGTTTAATTACAGTAAGGAATCCGCTTTTTGCCCCCTTGATAAAATTGTCATATACATTGGTATTTTTTAAAACTCCATAAGAAACGATCGCAAGAATAATAAAAGGGATAATAAAATCCGAGATATATAGAAAAAACTGCATGGAACCTCCTGGAACGGATTGGATAAATATTTCCAAAGACGTACTCATCAGAACATAGTTATTTTATTTATATGCCTATTTATACAGAGGCATGAATTTAAGATAAAGTAAATCCTGGCATTGGGCATATCGGCTATCCTATGTTCATAAGATAATACAAAGATTCCAGGGGAGTTCTTATGTCATTTCTTATTCCCGGCAGTATAAAAAAGCGGCTTCTTGCCGTAGTTCTCACAATCAGTATTGGCTGTACCTTCGTCTTTACCGGATGCAGTACAGACAAGAGTCAGAATAAAGCATTCCGTTCATTTACAAATGAAATATTTTGCCAGGAGGTTGCATCAAATACAGTCAGCCTTCATTATTCATTAAAGGAGCCTGAAAAGTATGGAATTAAGAATGCTCCGGTTTTATTTGGCAGTTTTACCACAGATCCCGAAGAGGCTGCAGCTGCCTCAGAGAATCTGCGGGCTGCATTAAATAAGTTCTCTTATGATTTATTATCTACAGAAAATCAGCTTACATACGATATTTTGGATTATTACCTGGAGATGTCTGAAAAAGGCGCAAAATATTTATTATATGATGAGCCGCTCGGCCTTGTAAGTGGAATCCAGACGCAGTTACCGGTTCTTTTGTCCGAGTACCAGTTTTATTCTGTGGAGGATGTAGATACATACTTGCAGTTAATGGAGACAACGCCAGAGTATTTTAATGCTTTAATAGAATTTGAAAAGGCGAAAGCAGATGCCGGACTGTTTATGTCTGATGAGGCGGCAGATACGGTCATCAGCCAGTGTACGGCTTTTATGGAAATGGGAGAAAGTAATTATTTGATTTCTACATTCGTGGAACGCATTGGCCAGCTTGGGTTATCTGCAGGAGAACAGAGCAGTTATATTAAAAAAAATGCGTATATGCTGCAAAGTTATATTTTACCTGCTTATAGCAAACTAGTTTCAGAAATACAGAAGTTAAAAGGAAGTGGCACAAATAATGAGGGGTTGTGTTATCTTCCAGAAGGGAAAGCTTACTATGAGCAGGTAGTTGCAGAGGCGACTGGATCAGACCGGAGCATAGAGGAACTTGAGGATTTGACAAGGCGCCAGATAGTATCTGACTTGGAAGCTATGGAAGAAGCTCTCAGTATTGGAGGAAATGAGGCCAAAGAAACGGCAGCAATGGAAAGTTCCAACCCCGTCAGTATACTGAATGAGCTTGAGGAAAAGATTCAAGCATCTTTCCCGGAACCGCCTGATACAGCAACCCAGGTAAAATATGTCCCTGAAGCCATGGAGGAACATTTAAGTCCGGCATTTTATATGATTCCGGCAATTGATAATATATCGGAAAATGTGATCTATGTAAATAAGGCTCATATGAATAATAACCTGACACTTTATACAACACTTGCGCATGAAGGGTATCCAGGACATCTGTACCAGACTATCTATTATGCGGCCACTGACCCTGACCCTCTTAGAAGTATTTTTAACTTCGGGGGATATGTGGAGGGGTGGGCCACCTATGCGGAGATGTGCAGCTATTACCTGACCCCGATGAGCAAAGAGCAGGCCACATTTCTCCAGAAAAACAGCTCTATTATACTGGGGTTATATGCGTTGGCAGATATGGGAGTACATTATGAAGGCTGGAGCAGGCTTGATATGGTTGCATTTTTTAAAAATTATGGGATAACAGACGCCAAGGCTTTAGAGAGGATGTACCAACTAATTATAGGCTCTCCAGGAAATTATTTGAAATATTATATAGGGTATGTAGAGTTTTTGGAATTAAAAAAAGACTGGGTTAAGAAAAAGGGAGAGGATTATTCTCAGAAAGAGTTTCATGAAGCTGTATTGTCAGTAGGCCCCGCACCTTTTGGCCTTGTGGAAGAGTATATGTGGAAAATAGGCGAATAGGGATATATGTATTCATTTGTATAGATTATTTAGGCGCCTGTTTGGTGAAATAGAAAGACTGCAGTATAGGAACAAGGAGGAAAAAAATTGCTGAATTATTTATGGGCAGGGATGATTATTGTGGGCGTTATCTTTGGTGCTTTTAATGGAAAGATGCCGGATATTACAAATGCAGCCTTAGATTCTTCGAGAGAGGCAGTCACCTTGTGTATTACAATGATGGGCGTTATGTCATTCTGGGTGGGTATTATGGAAATCGCCACCCGTGCGGGGATTATTGAAATGGCTTCTAAAAAAATGAGTCCTCTTATTCATTTCTTGTTTCCGAATATCCCCCGGGGACATAAGGCAAATGAATATATAAGTACTAATTTTATTGCAAATTTTCTGGGACTTGGGTGGGCGGCAACGCCTGCCGGACTGCAGGGCATGAGCGCACTTGCAGATTTAGAAAAGGAGAGAAGGGAAGGAAGAGCGCCGGGTATTGCGCAGAAACCGGGGGTAGCCTCTGATGAGATGTGTACATTTCTTATTATGAATATCTCCTCACTACAATTAATTCCCGTAAATGTAATTGCCTACAGGAGCCAGTACGGGAGTGTGAACCCATCGGCAATTGTCGGGGCGGGGATTGTTGCCACGGCAGTAAGTACAGTGGTGGCAATTGTATATTGTAAGATGAAGAGCAAGACTAGTAAATAATATCCTGCTATTTTGCAAACAGTTCTTTTAGCTGCCGGATGAACAGCCTTTCCCGTGTATTTACAGTATAGGTGGAGTGATACATAAGATAGGCATTCATCTGGCTGGGGGCATTGACGACTGGAATTTCCACACAATCTTCGCTGTAAGTATCTGTAAAACGTTTCATCATAACAGTGACGTACATACTCTGACGGATTGCGTCAATTAGGCCTCCGCGGTCAAAAACATACAAAATACGGTTATCATTTTGGAATCCCAGTATTTTAAGCCATTCTTCAAATTTAAAGTTTTCATACATGATAAATTTATAATTCTTGATTTCTTCAAACAATATTTCTTTTTTTTGTGACAGGGGATGGCGTTTGGACGCAAGAAGTATCAGGGGCCTGTCTTTTGCTATGGGTATTAACTTTAGATTATGCTTTTTTGCAATCTGGGTGTATGTGTCACTGACAGAATCGAAACAATAAAATAAAGACATTCTGTACCGCTGTTCGATGACATCCCGGATTGTCTGAATCAAACCGGTTTCTTTGAAAGAATCCTCGTACATTTTGGGAGGGTTCTTTTTTTTAAATTTGATGAAATGGTTCATAAAATCAAAGGAATATGTACAGGAAATAGATATATTTTCCTTATTTGTAAAAAGCAAAGGTATATTGGAAATGGCTTCCATTTCAAGTACGATTTTTTGGGCGGATTTTAGAAATAGTTTACCTTCTGGCGTGAGGTAGATTCCGCTGCTGTTTCTCCTGAAAACAGGAAAACCAAGCTCTGATTCCATATTCTTAATGCACACACTCAAATTTGGCTGAGAAAGCTGAAGATTCTGGGCAGCTTTGTTGATCGAGCCACATTCTGAAATTTCCAACACGTACTTAAAATATTTAATATCCATCAGTCGTTACCTGCCAAATATATTGTCTAGATTAATTATATGATTTTCCATATAACTTATCAAGTATTAGTATAACACAGGCGCCTTATAAAGTGATAGTATTTTATCAACGAAAAAGGTTTATTTGTCGACAATAACCAAATCAAAATTAAAAAATAAGAATTATATTTTGGAGGTATTATTATGTCAGAAATTAAGCAGCCTGCTAGTGCGTTATCATCACCAAGATTTTGTAATATGGGAACATTTATGAGAATGGAAAAAATTACTTCTGCAGATGGCCTGGATTTTGCGATTGCAGGGGCGCCATTTGACACAGCGAGCTCTTTTAGGTCAGGTTCCCGGTTTGGCCCAAATGCAATCAGAAATATTTCTGCAATGATGAAACCTAACAACGTAATTATGCAGGTTAATATCATGGAAAATTTAAAGGGTGGGGATATTGGAGATTTTAATGTAACACCAGGGTATATCCATCCTACATATGAAGCTATTGAGAAAGGCGTTGCAAATATCCTGAAAGATAATGCCTGCCCAATTGTTTTAGGTGGGGATCACTCTATCACACTGGCTGAATTAAGGGCAGTTGCAAAGAAATATGGCCCTGTGGCCCTTGTACACTTTGACTCACATTCTGATTTATGTGATGAGGTATTTGGCCAGAAATATAATCATGGCACACCATTTAGAAGGGCCCTGGAGGAAAACCTCATTGATGCAGGACATTCTATCCAGATTGGCATGCGTGGTTCCCTGTATGACCCAAATGAGCATAAAATGGCTGCAGAACTGGGAATGAAGCTGATCCCGGCACATAAAGTCAGGGAGATGGGATTTGATGCGTTAATCCAGGCTGTTCTGGAGAGAGTCGGAGACAAACCTTGTTTCCTGACATTTGATATTGACTTTGTAGACCCGGCTTATGCCCCGGGAACAGGCACGCCGGAAGTTGGAGGCTTTACATCTTTAGAGGCCCTTGAGCTTGTAAGAAAGATTAAAGACTTGAATTTTATAGGCTTTGATATTGTAGAGGTACTGCCTGCGTATGACCACGGTGAGATTACGGCGTACCTGGCAGCAAATATTGTATTTGAATATCTCTCCATCCTGGCGCTGAAGAAAAAAGAAAATCAGTAATATGATTTTACTTTAAGGAGGAGACAGTGTGGGAAAAGAGAGTAAAAATCAAGAGAATATTACAGTAAACCCTGAGGAGAACTTGAATGACAATGCAGTACTGGATGCCCTGACATTAACCAAAGGACAGTGGCAGCAGGGTACAGTAAAAGCAGTTTTCTTCACACTAATTGCAGTATTTATATTTTTTGTGCCGATTACATTCCGGGGGAGTACGGACGTAACGTTTGGAATTATTTACAAAAATATTAAAGAAATTTTAGGACTTGCAGGACTCTGGCTGGGAGGGTTAATCATTATAGGAAACGGCCTTCTGAGTGTGTATGGAAAATTTATCTGTAAAGATAAAGGCTCTGTTATCTATAAATATTATGAAGAGGATTCTAAGATACACCCGCTTTTGTATATGTTTGGCGCGGTATGTTCAGCTATTCTGCTATTACATTATACAATTCCCGGATTCGGAGGTCCGGAGTTTATTATTAGTCCTGATATTGGGGAGACTGTGTACTCTATCGCAATGGATGTGGCATGGATTATTCCTGTCAGTGCAGTCTTTATGCCTTTCCTCTTGAATTATGGGATTGTGGATTTTATAGGGAGTCTGATGGAGCCTTTGATGAGGCCAGTATTTAAAATTCCAGGGAGAAGCGCGGTAAATGCGATTGCCTCTTTTGTCAGTTCAGCATCTGTAGGTGTCCTGATTACCAGTAAACTATATCAGAGAGGAATTTATACAAAGAAAGAGGCTGTTTTGATAGCAACAGGTTTCAGTGCAGTAAGCGTTGGATTTGCCTATAAGGTAATAGAAACAGCCGATCTGTCAGATTATTTTCTGCCCATTTATTTTATAGCACTGTTGGTTACCCTATTTGTAAGCTTTTTCATGGCAAGAATACCGCCTTTGTCCAAAAAGGAATCTGTTTTTCTTGATGGCAGAGTACAGACAAAAGAAGATATTGAGGCTGAAAAGGTTCCCGCAAGTAAAATTCTGAAGACTGGGAGCAGCAGGGCGATTAAAAAGGCTGCCACAGCGCCAAGCCTGGTTAAGGAGATTACCTCAAGTTTGAAGGATAGTTGTTTTGTACTTCCAAAGGTAATTTCACTGTTGACGGCAGCAGGGATCATCGCCATGGTAATTGCTACATATACGCCTGTCTTTAACTGGATTGGCAAGTTGTTTGAACCTCTTCTGTCTATTCTGGCAGTTCCAAATGCAGCAGAGATTGCACCGTCGCTGCCAGTTGGCATAGCAGAAATGTTTCTTCCGGTGCTGCTGATTTCAGATAAAGTGGCAATGCTGGCGGAAGGTGCAAGGTATATGGTAGTCACTGTCTCCATGGTTCAGATTATCTTTTTCTCTGAGACTATTGTAGTTATGATGTCTACTAAAATACCGGTATCTCTAAAAGAACTTATCATTTGTTTCTTTGAGAGGACAATTATTGCTATACCTATCAGTGCAGTCTTTATGCACTTACTATTTTAAGTATAATAATATTTAAAAAGCTGGACTAAACCCCTTCCTTTGCGCATACGATACAGTAGTCAGTATGGTACAAGCGTGAAAGGAGGGGTTTTTTGTTTGAAGAGAAATCTTTGCGGGAGATTTTAGATTTACTGCATACAGACAGGGAGGAGGGCCTTACGGAGGCCGAGGCGGCGCAAAGGCTCAGTGTGGACGGGCCTAATATTTTAGAGGAGGGTAAGAAAAAGACGGCCGCTGAGGCATTTTTAGAGCAGTTAAATGACCCCCTGATATGCGTGCTGCTTGTTGCAGCCCTAGTCTCATTCCTGTTAAGGGAGGTCAGCGATGCTATTATCATTTGCGTCGTTATTATAGTCAATGCCACTGTGGGGGTGATTCAGGAGGGGAAAGCTCAAAAGGCCCTGGAGTCGCTTAAAAAGCTGACAAGTCCACACGCGGTTGTGAGAAGAGGGGGGAGGGTTAGAGAAATACCGGCATCTGAGCTGGTAAAGGGCGATCTGGTTCTTCTGGAGGCCGGTGCACAGGTGGCAGCAGATTTGCGTTTGATTAAGACTTGGAATTTAAAGGTAGAGGAATCTGCCCTCACAGGGGAATCTCTTCCTGTGAGTAAGGATGCAGCCTTCCAGGCTGCAAAACCTCTGCCGGCGGGGGATAGGAAAAACGAAGCATTTATGTCTACTTTAGTGACAGGCGGGAGAGGCGAAGGGATTGTCATCGGTGCAGGGATGGGAACCGAGATAGGTAAAATAGCATCAATTATCAGTGATGCACCTAAAGAATTCACGCCTCTTCAAAAAAAATTAGCAGGGTTGGGGAAAATGCTGAGCATCGTATCTGTGCTGCTCTGTGCTGCTCTTTTTGCCATTGCAGTGTTTCAGAAGAGGAACATACTCGAAATGTTGATTACTGCCATCTCTTTGGCAGTGGCGGCCGTCCCTGAGGGACTCCCGGCGATTGTCACAATTGTGTTGGCTCTAAGTGTATCAAGAATGGTGAAAGTCAATACCATTGTCAGAAAGCTCCCGTCTGTAGAGACATTAGGTGCTGTAAATGTTGTATGCTCTGACAAAACAGGTACCCTGACACAAAATAAAATGACAGTTACGCGGTACTATGTAAATCAAAATGTTTATAAAAGCAGCGATGTATTATCTGACATACCAGATGAGTTTCTGGAAGGAATGGCCCTGTGCAATGATGCAGTTATTTCAGGGGAGGAAGAGCTTGGAGACCCTACGGAGCTGGCCCTGCTTAGATTTGTACAAGGGTTCCGGCTGAAGGGGGAGACGCCCTTGGCAGGGCGGACAAAGAGGGAGGTGTTAGAGGCAAGGCTGCCGCGTATTGGAGAGTTGGCGTTTGACTCCAAGCGTAAAATGATGACCACAGTACACAGAGGAAAAGAGGGGTTTGTGGCATATACAAAAGGGGCGCCGGAAGTGGTTCTGGCAAGGTGCAGTAAAATATTGATAAATGGCAGGATACATGCAATGACAGATCAGTACAAAAGACAGGTCAGGCAGGCAGTGGATGATTTCTCCGCCCAGGCACTGAGGGTATTGGCTGTAGCTGTAAAGCGGGGGGAGAAGGAGGCTAGGGAACAGGATCTGGTATTTGTAGGACTGGCAGGGATGATAGACCCTGTGAGGCCGGAGGCAAAGGAGGCGGTTGAGCAGTTCAGGAGAGCATCTGTGCGGACAGTCATGATAACGGGAGACCATGTGGATACGGCATTTGCGATTGCAGGGGAACTGGGGATTGCAAAAAAGCTGGAAGAATGTATGACGGGGGAGGAGCTGGAAAAGCTTTCAGACACACAGTTGAAACAAAGACTTGGTACGACCCATGTATTTGCCAGGGTTTCCCCAGAGCATAAAGTAAGGATTGTGAAGGCTATGAAGGATACCGGAAATATAGCTGCCATGACAGGGGATGGTGTAAATGACGCCCCATCCCTGAAAATGGCTGATATTGGTATTGCAATGGGGGTTACGGGGACAGATGTGGCAAAGAATGCGGCAGATATGATTTTAACAGATGATAATTTTGCAACAATTGAGAAGGCAATCGAAGAAGGGCGCAGCATTTATGAAAATATTAAAAAAACAGTACTGTTTCTGCTGTCATCAAATTTTGGTGAAATTATTACTATGTTTGCAGCAGTATTAATGGGTATTGCTTCCCCTCTGAAAGCCAGCCACATATTATGGATAAACTTGATTACAGATTCCCTTCCGGCTTTGGCTTTAGGGGTAGATAAGAATGATAAAGAAGCGTTGATGAAACGTCCTCCGAGAAAGGCGAAGGAAGGTTTGTTTTCAAATGGAGGCACAGCTTGTACAGTTTTTTATGGATGCCTTATTGCAGCCATTAGCCTGACAGCCTTTTTGAAGCTGCCATGGGAAATGCTGGCAGAACAGCAGAAAGCATTTACATTGGCAAATATTACGGCAGTATTACAGTCCCCGGATGTATTGGCCAGAGCACAGACCTATGCATTTACTGTGCTTGGAATATCCCAGCTTTTCCACGCTTGGGGGATGAAAGATGTACATACTTCTGTATTTTCCAGAAAGAGAGAATTTAATCCAGTGATGGCCGCCGCATTTGCCGCTGGGTTAGCTTTGCAGGCGGCGGTGACGGAAGTGCCCTATCTGACAAGAATGTTTGGCACAGCATCACTTTCCCTACAGGAATGGGGAGTCTTATTGATCCTGGCGGCATTCCCAGTACTTGCCCATGAGATATTTGTACTTCTTGGCATGTTAACGGAAGATACAGAAAAGAGTGGAATAATAAAGGGGAGAGGAGGCAATACAAAGAAAGTAATGATTGGAGGCGCGGCGAAGTAAAAAAATTGGCAAGGGGCAGTACGGGTAAACTCAAATCAGATTTACAGTAGATGGAGGGTATGTTAGAATAAAAAAGTAAAATATTCTGACAATGGAGAGCAAAAGGGACAGTCCCCTTTGCAAAGGGGACTGTCCCTTTTGTAACCATCTCATGGAGGAGCATCATGGAAAGTAAAAAAGATAATTGGATGACCCCGCTGCCTAAGCAGTCCCTGTCTAAAATGGTGGTTGAGAAAATTAAAGAAGGACTAATAAGCGGAGAACTGCGGCCAGGGGATTTTCTTCCGTCGGAGACGGAGTTGTCAGAGCGTTTCGGCGTGGGAAAATCTAGTGTACGCGAAGCAATAAAAATGTTGGAGGCTTTGGGAGTCGTAGAGATATGTAAGGGAAACGGCAGCCGTATTCGGACTGCTGTAGATACCACTGTGATTAATCCGCTGATTTTTCAGTTGATCTTGCAGAGTGGGGAGGAGAGCAGGGAAAAACTGGCAGAATTTAGAAAAATGATAGAGATTTCCGTTAGCCTTATGGCTGTTGACAACGCTGCTGCGGATGATATTAGAAAATTGAGGTCAATTCATGAGAGGACAAAATATGATTTAAGTAAAGGGATAACGACTGTTGACCATGACCTGGAATTTCATATTGCAATTTATGAAAGCACACATAATCCTTTTATTTTGAGTATAGGGCGCTGTATCATGGAGTTATTTCAGCCGTCACTGGTGATTTCAAACAGGGATTATTCAAAGGTTGTGGTAGAAAATCACAGTAAGATTTTAGAAGCATTAGAGTTAAGAGATAAGAGAGCCATGGAGGAGGCGGTACAGACATCCCTGGAGAGTTGGAAGGATCTAGTGTTAGACGAGGCTCCCTGTGTACAGGGATGATATATTGTAAATAGGGTGTCAGGAGGGCAGCAGCCTTCTGACACCTTAATATATTAAAAGATAAATGAAAGGTTTAGTCCGCTAAGAAAATATAGGTGATTTTTTCAGAACTCATATTCTAAAGATCGCCCCTTAATATTTACCCTTGTTAAGAGCAGGCAGACACTAAAGTATTTAACAGGGCATACTTTTGAGTGGTATCCCCTTAAATATATCTTATTGAACATTAGTAGTTCAATAAGTGTACCTTGTTGGACGAAGACCACCCGTCCGAAGGACATGTGTTAAGGGGTGCCCTGTGGGTATACCTTGCTGGACGAAGACCACCCGTCCGAAGGACATGTGCTAAGGGGTGCCCTGTGGGTATACCTTGCTGGACGAAGTCCACCCGCCCCTTTAAGGGCCTGCATTAGGGGATACCCTTTGGGTATGACATTGAGGACAGACAGATATTTGGTAAGAGACATTCTCAGATATACAATTTATACATAAAACAGAGCTGTACTTTGTCAATATAGTAGAAAAATAAAATTAATGTTGACTCTATAGTTTAGCAGTGCTATGTTTAAGACAGACATAAGACACCAGATGTCTGCTGATTAAACAAAAAATAGGAGGAGTGGAAGTATGGCTAATATTTATTATGATGAAGATGCAGATTTAGGATTGATCATTGACAAGACGGTGGCAATAATCGGGTATGGAAATCAGGGCAGGAGCCAGGCATTGAACATGCGGGATTCAGGTATTAAGAATGTAATTGTAGGCAGCAGGCATGACGAGTCATTTGATCAGGCAAACGAAGACGGGTTTATGGTTTATTCTATAGAGGAAGCAGCGAAAAAGGCAGAAATTTTATTTTTATTGCTTCCAGATGAAGTGGCCCCAGAAATATATGAAAAGCAGATTGCCCCCAACCTGGCTCCAGGCAATATTTTGAATTTTGCGTCGGGATACAATATAACTTTCAAGAAAATCACGCCTGCCCCAGAGTTGGATGTTGTTATGGCGGCGCCCCGTATGATAGGGAAAGGCGTCCGGGAGTTATTTGAAAAAGGGGAAGGCTCGCCTGCATTCGTAGCTGTGCATCAGGATGCATCAGGAAAAGCGCTGGAATACGGAAAGGCTTTGTGCAAGGCAATTGGTGCAACCAGGAAAGGCGCGATAGAAGTGACTTTTGATGATGAGACTTGTCTGGATCTGATGGCAGAACAGGGAACCTGGCCTATTATTTATAACGTATTTGTGGAAGCATTTAAACTCCAAGTGGAAATGGGGCATCCCGAGGAGGCTGTATTAATGGAGATGTACCTTTCAAAGGAGCCAGCTGTTATGATGGAGAAAGCGGCAGAGGTTGGTTTCTTCCGCCAGCTGCCATTCCATTCCCACACTAGCCAGTATGGCCAGCTAATAGGTTTTCATGATGTTGATACGTCAGAAATCCGTAAATTCCTAAAAAATAGGTATGACAGGATAAAAGGTGGAAAATTTGCGGAAGAATGGACAAAGGAACAGCAGGAAAATCATTTGGAGTCATTAAATAGATTAGAGGATGAGGCGTTAAACTGCGAATTTACTAAGGCTGAGGATAGATTAAAGGAAAGATTAAAGTAGTATCGTGTATTGAGAGTCGTTTGCCGTACATTCAAAGGTTTTCGCATTTGTCCTTATTCTGTTCCCACGACTTTTTCCAAAGAGAACAGGCCCTGAAGGACGGGCCAGAAATCGAGGTGTGACAGTAACGACAAGTTAAAATAACAGGCATATCAGGCTCACCCCATGACTGAATGTTTTCAGCCGTGGGGTGATTTTTTGTTTTATAGGAAATTCCGATTTTTATAAATCTGAAAAAAACAGGAGTCTATCTAACGTTCGTTAAATAAACTCTTGTGTGAGAATGACGTTAAGACGGTACGGTTAGAAGAGATAAAAACTTTCCACACCAGCCTCATCAGCAAATAAATCATTTTCGTTTAGGAAATAGTCCATATCCCAAAATTCATCCTTGTTTATATGGCGAATATCCTTGGATGTTATTCCTTCTGGTGGATTATTGATATATTTTTGGCTTAATTCCTCGGTGTTAGGTTTCATGGTGCTCCTCCTTCTTTAAGAGGATTATATCAAATAAAATATTACATTTGGAAAACTCATGCGAATTATTAAGGCTGTTTAGCTGTGAATGAGTCTATAACCTGCTGCAACCCAGCAGAGATATAGGCTCATTTTGTTATTAGAAATTAAATAGCAGGAATGAAGATACGTATGTAACGCTAGGATGCGATATATGAGTAATGTATTTAGGGGAAATCCGGGAATTAGTTTTAAGGCAGTAACTTTGCTTGACAGCAATGCGCCTAGTACAGTAGGATAAAAAGAGAACTTATACACTATATTAGAGGCGGCAATAAGCGGCAGAATGGAGAGTTTTATGAAATATGAGATCAAGGGAGGGGTATTCCCTGTTGTGGAGTGTCAGCTTGCGGACAGGGAACAGATGATTACAGAAAAAGGGTCAATGGTCTGGATGAGTCCCAATATGCAGATGGAGACATCAGGAGGCGGCATAGGAAAGATGTTTTCTAAAGCCTTTTCAGGTGAAAGTATGTTTCAGAATATTTATACAGCAAATGGAAATGGACTTATTGCATTTGGATCTAGTTTCCCAGGGAAGATCATGCCTGTCCAGATTGGGCCTGGAAATGAAATGATCGTACAAAAGAGCGCATTTCTTGCTTCAGAAGGGAGTGTCCAGCTGTCTATCCATTTTAACAAGAAGCTTGGAGCTGGGTTTTTCGGAGGGGAAGGTTTTATTATGCAGCGCCTGTCAGGTTCAGGGATGGCATTTGTAGAAATAGATGGAGAATTAGTAGAGTACCAGCTGCAGCCGGGACAGCAGATTATTGTCGATACAGGGAATGTGGCAGGGTTTGAACCCAGTGTCCAGATGAATATCCAGCAGGTGCCCGGACTGAAAAATAAATTGCTGGGTGGTGAAGGTTTGTTTAACACAGTCCTGACTGGGCCAGGTAGAGTATGGCTCCAGACAATGCCAATTTCCAGTGTGGCCGAATCTATCCGTCCATTTTTCCCCACAGGAAATGCCTGAAAATTCTGAAAATGAAGAGCAAAGGGGACAGTCCCTTTTGCAAAAGGGACAGACCCCTTTGAACAGAGAGGAGACTATTATATGAAACTGATGATAGCATCAGATATCCATGGTTCTGCTTTTTACTGCCAGCAGATGTTGGAGGCGTATAAAAAGGAAAATGCGGAGAGACTGTTAATACTTGGAGATATTCTGTATCATGGGCCGAGGAATGATCTGCCTAGGGAATATAACCCCAAAAAGGTGATAGAGATGCTCAATTCCATGAAGGAACAACTATTATGTGTACGCGGGAACTGTGACACTGAGGTCGATCAGATGGTTCTGGACTTTCCAATAATGGCAGAGTACTGTCTGTTGAATTTAGATGGACAGACAATCTTTGCTACTCATGGACATATATTTAATCCTGAGAATCCACCGATGATCAGGCAGGGGGATATATTGCTGAATGGACATACACATATTCCCGCATGTGATAAAATGGAAGGATATATTTATATGAATCCTGGTTCTGTTTCTATTCCAAAAGAAAATTCTGAGCATAGTTATATGGTTTATTATAATCAAGTATTTGAATGGAAAGTTATGAATGGAGAGGTGTACCAGACATGGAAGACAAGTATGCACTTTTAATAGATGCAGACAATGTTTCTGCAAAGTATATAAAACCAATATTGGATGAATTGTCAAAATATGGGAATGTAACTTACAAGAGAATTTACGGAGACTGGACCAGTACTTATAATTCTAGCTGGAAAGAAGTGCTTTTGCAGAATTCAATTACTCCTATACAGCAGTTCAGTTATACACATGGTAAGAACGCTACTGATTCTGCTATGATAATTGATGCAATGGATATGCTTTATACAAGTGACCTGGAGGGGTTCTGCCTGGTATCCAGTGACAGTGATTTTACAAAATTAGCCAGCAGACTTAGGGAAAGTGGCAAAACAGTGATAGGTATGGGGGAAGATAAAACTCCGGTTCCGTTTCGTAAGGCGTGCGATATTTTCACAGTGCTTGAGCTGCTGTTGGAAGATAACACTATAGATAAGGAAGAGAAAGTAACAGTACATGCCACTGGAAGGGACAGCAAGAAAAGTAATACAGATGTAGCTTCCAAAAATCAGATCGAGGAAGCTGTTGTCAAGATTATTACAGAAAATCAGAATAATGATAAAGAAACAGGACTTGGCGAGGTGGGGAGCCGTCTGGTTAAGCTGTATCCAGATTTCGATGTTCGCCGTTACGGCTATAGCCTACTATCAAAGTTCTTAGAAGAGTTTCCAAAACTGAAATTAAAACAGGATGGGACTCAGGTGACAGTGACAGTTTATGAAGACAAAAGTAAAAAAGAAATGCTGGAGGAGTATATTATTCAGTTAGTTGAAAATGCTGACAGCCAAGGAGTGTCACTGGGAACTTTAGGAAATAAAATACGAAATCGGTTTGGCGATTTTAAAGTCAGAGATTATGGGTATTCCCAGTTTAAACAATATATTGAAAGTTTTGATGACATACAGATAAGGGATGACGGGGAACAAAATTGGGCAGTATACTGTAAAAATGATAAAGGGGTCTGACCCTTTTGCAAAGGGGACTGTCCCTTTTGCTTTCCATTGTCAGAATATTTCGAAAGATACCGAAGGCAGCTGTATTGCTGCATTGAGGTATCTTTTATTTGGATACAAATCCAAATAAACCACTTGCTATGCAAGTGGACCCCCATCCGGCTTCAAGCCCTAGATAAAGAAACCTCCTTTGTTATAATGAGTGTGGGTCCTAAACCGCACTAAAATAACAAAGGAGGTGTCCAACATGGACAAAAATACTTTATCACATACAACTTGGGAATGTAAATATCATATTGTATTTGCACCTAAATATAGGAGACAGATTATATATGGAAACATCAAAGCGGATGTAGCGAACATTTTAAGTACCTTATGCAAACGAAGAGGAGTGGAAATAATAGAAGCAGAATGCTGCAGAGACCATATTCATATGCTGGTGAGAATCCCACCAAACCAAAGTGTGTCATCCTTTATGGGATTCTTAAAGGGAAAAAGTTCGCTCATGATATTCGATAGGCACGCAAATTTGAAATATAAGTATGGGAATAGAAAATTTTGGTGTCGTGGATATTATGTGGATACAGCCGGAAAAAATGCAAAGAAAATAGAAGAGCATATAAAAAACCAATTACAAGACGACATAGCCTATGATCAATTAAGTTTAAAAGAATTTATAGACCCGTTTACGGGTGAGCCAGTAACAAAAGGCAAATAAACAAATCCCTTGTAAGGGATAGCCGGGAATAAGGTGCGGTTGGGGCCTTTATTTTCGTAGGGCCTTTGAGGCCCAAGCCGGCAATCGTCCCTTATAGGGATAGAGCAAACCACCAGTTTTCACTGGTGGTTATGATTTTGGTTTATTTTATACAATAGATTATAATTAGAGCGTTTTTCTCTTGATAATAGGGGATATCCTATGGTTAATTTTATTGCTTTTAAAAAGCAGAAAGATCTTTGGGACTGCTACACAACTGTCTTGTCATATGTAAAGTTATATGCTATAATGATGTGAATTTGCTGAACAGGCAGGGAGAGGTGTGAAAAATGACGATAGTTGATAGAATTAATGCTCTCAAAAAAGAAAAGAATGCGGTAATCCTGGCCCACTATTACGTGAATCCAGAGATTCAGGAAATCGCTGATTACATAGGGGATTCTTTTTATCTGAGTAAAATTGCAGTTGGCCTTAAGGAACAAGTAATTGTTTTTTGCGGCGTATCCTTTATGGGGGAGAGCGCTAAGGTGCTGAATCCAGGTAAGACTGTTTTGATGCCGGATGCGTCTGCAGACTGCGCGATGGCCCATATGGCGGATAAATGTACAATAAAGAAAATACGCGGCCAGTATAAGGATTTGGCAGTAGTCTGTTACATAAACTCAACAGCGGAGCTGAAGGAATTATCAGATGTTTGCGTAACTTCGGCGAATGCAGTTAAAATTGTAAAGGCGCTGCCCAATAAGAATATATTTTTTATTCCGGATAGGAACCTAGGGCATTTTGTGGCTTCCCAAATACCGGATAAAAATTTTATTTATAATGACGGCTATTGCCCCGTACATCAGAATATGCAGACAGATGAGATTAAATATGTACGCGGCCTGCACCCGGATGCTTTAGTATTGGCCCATCCCGAATGCCCGGAAGAGATTCTTGATATTTCAGATTATATAGGGAGCACATCTGGTATCATTGAGTATGCCAAGCGCAGTGGCAATCAAGAGTTTATTATTTGTACTGAAAGCGGAGTGCGCCATAATTTGGAGAAGGAGTGTCCAGATAAAAAATTTTATTTTACAGAGACAGAGCCAGTCTGCCAGGATATGAAACTGATAACATTAGAAAAGATTCTGTATGTGTTGGAAACAGGAGAAAATGAGGTTATCGTTTCAGATAAGTTAAGAGAAAACTCCAGGAAGCCACTGGAAAGGATGCTTGCATTGGCTAAGTAGGAGTGTTGGGAGACAGATAATGGAAATAAAAACAGATATTGTAATTGTCGGCACAGGTGTGGCAGGATTATTTAGTGCTTTAAAACTGCCGGCTAGTAAAAAAATATTAATGATTACTAAGTCTGATACCAGAAGCAGCGATTCTTTTTTGGCTCAGGGAGGTATCTGTGTCCTCAGGGATGAGGATGATTATGAAAGTTATTTTGAAGATACAATGAAGGCCGGACATTATGAAAACAGGCAGGAATCGGTACATATTATGATACAAAGCTCCCGGCAGATTATTGAAGATTTGGTTGCGTGCGGCGTTGCATTTAAGAAAAATGGTGAGGATTTTGCATACACGAGAGAAGGGGCACACTCAAGGCCACGTATTTTATACCACGAAGACATCACTGGAAAGGAAATAACAGGCCGGCTTTTAGAAAAGGCTGCAGGCTTAAAAAATGTAAGAATCCTTGAGCACACGACTATGACAGATATTATTGAGCGTAATAAAAATTGTAATGGAGTTGTAGCAAGAACAGAAGATGGAGGCACATTGGAAATATATGCAGACTATACGATTTTGGCCAGTGGCGGGATAGGGGGAAACTATAAACATTCTACAAATTATCCGCACCTGACTGGAGACGCCCTTAGAATAGCACAAAAGCACGGGATAAAAACGGAGAATCTGAATTATGTGCAGATTCACCCAACTACCCTTTATTCTAAAAAACCCGGCAGAAGATTTCTTATTTCTGAGTCTGTACGTGGGGAGGGGGCAATCTTATATAATAAAAATGGAGAAAGGTTTGTAAATGAACTGCTCCCGCGGGATGTGGTTACAAAAGCCATCCAAAATCAGATGGAAAGGGATGGCACGGATTATGTATGGCTGTCCATGGAACATATTAGCAAGGAAATTATATTCAATCATTTTCCTAATATTTACAGACATTGTTTGGAGGAAGGGTATGATGTGACCAAGGAATCCATACCCGTAGTTCCAGCGCAGCACTATTTCATGGGTGGTATTTGGGTAGATTCCTACAGCAGGACATCTATGCCCGGCTTGTTTGCAGCAGGTGAGACAAGCTGCAATGGCGTGCACGGGGCAAACCGCCTTGCAAGTAACTCACTCCTTGAAAGCCTTGTATTTGCCAAGCGGGCGGCTTTGAAAATAGGAGAGTTGTACCAGGCCCGGGGAGATGAGCAGGAGACAGCATAGAGATTTATTTTTAGTTTATTGCCCTTTAGCAAACCCTGATAGCCTTAGACGGCCTGTCCTAAAGTTCAAAGTAACGCGGATTAAGGGAAACTCTTGGGTATAGAAAATGGCAGATTGATTTATTGAGAAAAGGAGAACCAAAGGTATGAATAATATTACAATGGATCTACAGGCAGATCACTTAATTCTGGAGGCTCTGAAGGAGGATATTTCCAGCGAGGATGTATCCACAAATTCAGTGATGAGGGAGTTTATAGAAGGAGAAGTTGACTTAATCTGCAAGCAAGATGGAATGGTTGCAGGTTTGGATGTATTTAAAAGAGTATTCGAGTTATTGGATAAAAGTATTCAGGCCCAGTTTTACTGTAAGGATGGCGATGAGGTGAAGAACGGGCAGCTTATGGGAAAGCTGTCAGGGGATATCCGCGTCCTTTTATCTGGCGAGAGAGTCGCCTTGAATTATTTACAGAGAATGAGTGGGATAGCTACTTATACACATTCTGTTGCGGAACTTCTTAAAGGTACGAAAACAAAACTTTTAGATACAAGAAAAACAACCCCTAATATGCGTATTTTTGAAAAATATGCTGTGAGAGTGGGAGGTGGTTTTAACCACAGATATAATTTATCGGACGGAATCCTGCTTAAAGACAATCATATCAGTGCTGCCGGAGGTGTAAAAAGGGCCGTCCAGATGGCCAAGGAATATGCCCCCTTTGTCCGTAAAATCGAGGTTGAGGCAGAAAGCCTTGATATGGTGAGGGAGGCGGTTGAAGCCGGGGCAGACATAATTATGCTGGATAATATGTCAACAGAGGAAATGCAGGAGGCCATCCGCATTATTGATAAGAGGGCGCAGACAGAATGTTCTGGAAATGTGACAAAGGAAAATATATCCAGAATCACAGCGATTGGAGTAGATTATGTATCCAGCGGGGCCCTGACGCATTCGGCTCCGATTTTGGACATTTCAATGAAAAATCTTCATGTAGTTTAGTTCAATTTTCAGAAAGCTCTTCTGTTTTAGCGGTAAGTAGTTTAAAATAAAAATGGATTTATATATTTGGACATTTTTTATAGAAAGCAGGTGGGTATATGGTTTCAGGCGCAGAGCGCAGGGAGGGAATAGTAGAGAGGATTAGAAGCAGTAAATCGCCAGTATCTGGGAAGGTGCTGGCTCAGGCTTATGATGTAAGCAGGCAGGTAATTGTACAGGATATTGCCCTGATCCGGGCAGCAGGCTATGACATTATTTCTACAAACCGGGGGTATATTTTAAATGCACCTTTTGCGGTTTCCAGGATCTTTAAGGTCTGTCATACAGATGAGGAGCTGGAAAATGAGCTTTGTGCCATTGTAGACCTGGGGGGCCGTATAGTGAATGTAATGGTGAATCACCGGGTTTACGGGCATATGGAAGCAGACCTTCATATTAATTCCAGGCAGCAGGTGATAGAATTTATGAAAGATATCCGAAACGGGAAATCCAGTCCCCTTAAAAATATTACATCAAATTATCACTATCATAAGGTGGAAGCAGACAGTGAAGAAATACTGGATACAATTGAAGAGATGCTGTGCAGCAAAGGATATCTTATAGATTAATAGGTTATAATTGGAATTGCTGGTTAAGAGGTATAAATTACGAAGTGTATTTTGGTCTATAATATAAAAAGCGTGAAATATATAATAATATTAGTTTATTGTTTGATAAATTTGAAACAAGAAGCGCTAAAAAAGCCGGAGCAAAATGCATCCGGCGGAGAAAAGGAATGAAAAAAATTTATGTAAAAAAGCATTGCTGCTTTGTATAAGTATAAGATAAATTATTTTTGTGACAAAAATGTGTTGGTAAGATTAAGAGTTTATGAAAGCATCCTTTAAAAAATATAAAATCCCTGCCTTGACATTCCCAAAATGCTGTGTTACGCTTTTTCAAAGATAAAAAGAAAACGCAGTGATGAAGAGAGTAGCCTGCATGACATTTTACAGAGAAATCCTACTAGCCTGATAGAGGCTTTAAGCTGAGAGGGATGAATGGAGGGTAGGTGAACATGGCTTCTGAGCGGTGCACCGAACACAGAGTTTAGGATTTGTGCAAGGCTGCAATGGGTTCGCCCTTTACAGCGAAGAAGTGCTGGCCGGCACTTACTGAGGTTCTGTCTGTGAGGGCAGGGCAAACTAGAAGTGGTAACACGGAATTAACCCGTCTTCTTATAATAAGAAGACGGGTATTTTTATTGCATAAGAAATCGTTACGAAGAACTTCATTTAGGTACAGGTCAAAAGTTAATTTAGGACGTATCCCTTTTGTAAAAGGCTACGTCCACAAAGGAGAGAGCATTATGTCAGAAAAGCAAAAGTATTACATTACCACAGCAATCGCATATACATCTGGTAAGCCGCATATAGGCAATACGTATGAGATTGTCCTTGCGGATGCGATTGCGCGGTACAAGCGGAGCCAGGGGTTTGATGTGTTTTTTCAGACTGGGACTGATGAGCACGGCCAGAAGATTGAGCAGAAGGCTGATGAGGCAAACATTACGCCGAAGGAATTTGTTGATAATGTGGCCCGTCAGATACGAGGGATTTGGGATCTGATGGATACTTCCTATGACAAGTTTATCCGGACAACGGATGTGGAACATGAGAAACAGGTCCAAAAGATTTTTAAAAAGCTGTATGATAAGGGGGATATTTACAAGGGGCATTATGAGGGGATGTATTGTACGCCCTGTGAGTCTTTTTTTACAGAGTCTCAGTTAATTGATGGGAAATGCCCTGATTGTGGGCGGGAAGTCCAGCCTGCAAAGGAAGAGGCCTATTTCTTTAAAATGAGTAAGTATGCGGACCGCCTGATTGATCATATTAATGCCCATCCCGAATTTATTCAGCCAGTATCCCGAAAAAATGAGATGATGAATAATTTTCTGCTTCCAGGCCTCCAGGATTTATGTGTGTCCAGGACATCTTTCAAGTGGGGCATACCTGTTGATTTCGACCCAAAGCATGTAGTCTATGTATGGCTGGATGCACTTACAAACTATATCACAGGGATTGGATATGACTGCGATGGGGACAGTACAGAGCAGTTTAAAAAGAATTGGCCTGCAGATTTACATTTAATTGGAAAAGATATCATCCGTTTCCATACGATTTACTGGCCTATATTTTTGATGGCTCTGGATCTGCCATTGCCAAAACAGATATTTGGCCATCCATGGCTCTTGCAGGGGGATGGGAAGATGAGTAAGTCAAAGGGGAATGTACTCTATGCGGATGAACTTGTTGACTTCTTTGGAGTAGATGCGGTGCGTTATTTTGTACTCCACGAGATGCCCTTTGAAAATGACGGAATAATTTCTTGGGAGCTAATGGTAGAACGGATGAATTCAGATTTAGCTAACACCCTGGGAAATTTAGTAAACCGTACAGTATCCATGACAAATAAATATTTTGGCGGAACTGTTTCAGACAGGGGGATAGCTGAAGAGATAGATGGAGATTTAAAGGCAGTTATTGAAGGTACTCCAAAGGCAGTTGAGGAAAAAATGGATGGACTGCGGGTGGCAGATGCAATCACGGAGATTTTTAATTTATTTAAAAGGTGTAACAAGTATATTGATGAGACGATGCCGTGGGCCCTTGCAAAGGAGGAAACACAAAAGGGCAGGCTGGAGACTGTGCTGTGGAACCTGATCCAGGGTATTTCAAGCGGTGCCGTGCTCCTTGAACCCTTTATGCCGTCTGCCAGCAAAAAGATTCTGGAGCAGCTTGGGGGAGGCCATGTGACTGCTCATCCAGAAATTCTTTTCCAGAGGCTGGATGTGGAGGAGGTCTTAAAGAAAGTGGAAGAGCTGCATCCTCCTGTGCAGGAAAAGGATGAGAATGTTATTGATATTGAGGCAAAGCCTGAAATAACATTTGACCAGTTTGGCGCCCTGCAGTTCCAGGTAGGGGAAATTATCGCTTGTGAGGCGGTTCCAAAGTCCAAGAAACTGCTTTGTTCTAAGGTAAAAGTAGGAAGTCAGGTTAAGCAGATTGTCTCAGGTATTAAAGCACATTATACGCCGGAGCAGATGGTTGGCAAGAAAGTAATGGTTCTTGTTAATCTAAAGCCGGCAAAACTGGCAGGTGTTTTGTCTGAAGGAATGCTTCTCTGTGCAGAAGATGAAAAAGGAAATCTTGCACTGATGACTCCTGAAAAGGATATGCCGGCAGGGGCAGAAATTAGTTAGGATTATAATATTTTACGAATTTAGAGGGGACTGTTGCATATCAACCTTTTCATATAAGATTATGGTGCTGTCAGGCTGGGCGCTTCCATAACCTGTTTGAAATTTTGGGTTTGCAGCAATCCCTTTTTGATTTATACCCAAGGGCGCCTGTAAACATATGTCCTTATGGGCGGACGCCCTTTGTCCTACAAGGAATGCCCGGGGGTACCACCTGCTGTTATTTAGGCTGCACAAAAACTATATATAATGTAGAATGGTATGAGAGAATTATTTATAAAGTAATAAAACTCGAAAGGATTATGGGGATGAAATTATTGATCGTAGAAGATGATCTCGCACTCAGTGCGGGACTTTGTTTTGAATTGGATACGTGTGGATATTTGACAGTAGCCGCTTATAATTGCCAGAAAGCCAGGCAGCTTTTGGAAAGTGATTATTTTGAGCTGATACTTTTAGACGTAAACCTTCCAGATGGCAGCGGCTTTGATCTGTGCCGGGAGATAAAGGCCGTCCGGCCTGATCAGCTTATAATTTTTTTAACAGCTAATGATTTGGAACAGGATGTTCTGAAAGGTTTTGACCTTGGGGCAGAGGATTATATAACCAAGCCATTTAATACGCAGATCCTGAAACGGCGTATAGAGGTCACTCTGCGCCGGGGAGCGGCCATGGCAAAAATAACTGCCGATGGCTATGAGGATGGCTTTCTGCATTTGGATTTCCAGAGGCTTACGGCCATACGAAACGGTAAAAAACTGGCAATTACCCCCAACGAATATAAATTATTGCGTCTTTTGACTGCTAGTGCGGGGAGTATTGTGACACGTCAGATTTTATTGGAAAAGCTGTGGGACTGCGACGCAAATTTTGTGGATGACCATACCTTGACTGTCACAATGGCCCGGCTGCGGGCAAAAATAGAAGATGCCAGCCATTCTTATATTCAGACTGTCAGAGGCATGGGGTATATCTGGACAGGTACAAGTATATGAAAAAAATTAGAAACATTGTAGTGATTCTGGCTGCGCTTCTTTTCACCTTTGGACTGGCGTGGGAGTATATTCCCCTTTGGATCATCAGGGCCTGCTTACTTGTGTCCGGACTTCTGGTTTTTGCACTTGCGCTTTTATGGGACTGGCGCCAAAGGAAGCTGCAGTCAGATTTTGCTAATGATATTTGTGAGACAGTAGATACACTTATGGACGGACGTAAGTTGGAAGATTATCAGCCTTACGTAGATTCCCATATCTCAAGAGTACAGGGAAAGCTTTTGCAGTATTATGACAGGATGCAGGAGGGGCGTCGCCAAAGCAGGCAGGACAAAGAAACTATCCAGGAACTGGTCAGTGATATATCCCATCAAGTTAAAACTCCTATTGCAAACCTTCAAATGTTTACGGGCATTTTACAGCAGCACCAATTATCTGACGAAAAACGTGCTGACTTTCTAAACACTATGGAAGTACAGATTAAGAAACTAGATTTTCTCATGCAGTCTCTTATTAAAATGTCACGGCTGGAAACGGGGACTTTTGTCCTCCATATGGAAGAGGCCAGCTTGTATAATACCGTTGCACAGGCGGTCAGCGGGATATGGGCAAAGGCAGATGAAAAAGGGATTACTATTGATGTGTCCTGTGACAGCAGCGTAACTGTCAGGCATGATCCAAAATGGACAGCAGAGGCATTGGGAAATATTTTAGATAATGGTGTAAAATACACATCTCCCGGGGGAGCCATATATATCAGTGTCCGGCCCTGGCAATTTTATACGAGGATTGATATAGGGGATACAGGGATTGGAATTGCCCCCCAACATTATAACGATGTGTTTAGGCGGTTCTACCGGTCACAGCAGGTTGCGTCTGAGGAAGGGGTAGGGTTGGGCCTGTATTTGGCCAGGGGTATTATTGCCCGTCAGAAGGGGTATATCAGTGTAAAATCAGAGCCGGGCAAAGGAAGTACATTTTCTGTGTTCCTCTTGTCCTGACCTAATCCATGAGGAAAAAACCGTATGAATATTGTTGAAATTCGCAATCTTAAAATATATTTTGGCACAAGCTGCCGCTTGGTAAAGGCTTTGGACGGAATTGATTTGGAAATTGAAAAAGGCAGGTTTACTGCTATTATTGGAGCATCTGGCTCCGGAAAAACAACACTTTTAAATGCCGTTGGCGGCCTGTACTGTCCAACTGCGGGGACTGTAATTGTAGACGGCACCGATCTGTCGGACTTGTCAGAGGATCAAATGACTATTTTTAGGCGCAGGAGAATAGGCTTTGTTTTTCAGGGTTATAATTTAGTCCCTGAGCTAACTATACAGGAGAATATAGTATTTCCGCTGGCCTTGGATAATTCCCGCCCAGATGAGGCCTTTTTGGCAGAAATTATTTCCCTCCTGGGACTGAAAAAGAAATTAAATTGCTTTCCGCATATGCTCTCTGGAGGCGGCCAGCAATGTACGGCTATTGCCAGGGCACTGGTTGCCAAACCATCTATTATTTTGGCAGATGAACCTACAGGGAGCTTTGATGCTAAGACAAGCCAAAACGTAGCTGGACTTTTGAAACTGACGGCAGAAACCTTTCACCAGACACTACTCATGATTACCCACAATCTGGAGCTGGCACAACTGGCTGACAGGGTAGTAAGGCTGCAGGATGGGCGCATCGTTTCATAGACAGGATTTTCTTGCTGCAAACAGGAAAGGTACAAAAATGTAACTTTCCTGTACCCTGGCTGTAACATTGTGGGGTTATGCTGGTATCAGCAAGAAACAGGAGGATGCGATAACATGAAAATAATGCTGAAAACTCTCGCCAGGCGGAGTCTTGCCGCCAGCAGGCCCCGGAATCTGGTCGCAGTCTTAGCGATTATGCTGACTGCAGTTCTGTTTACATCTGTAACGACTATTAGCCTGGGCGCCATGGATTCCATGACCCTGACCATGCAGATACTAAAAGGAAGCAAATCTGACGGCGACTTACGCAACATGACAGCTGAACAATTTGCCGCCCTGGAAAGGGCAGATTTTATCGAAAGCTATGGACTGCGGATGGCAGTAGGTTTCCTTACGGATACAGTCCATCATAACATCGAGTTCGATGTGCTAGATGAGACTCAGGCAGAGCTGACATTTTGTAACCCCAGCCATGGAACAGTTCCCCAGGCTGCCAATGAGATTGTCGCTTCTGACGCTGCCCTGCGGGAGTTAGGGGCAAAACCGGAAGTTGGAGCGGCTGTCACTCTGCGCTTTTGTGCACATGGCCAGGAGTATGTCCTTCCTATGGTAGTTTCGGGATGGTATGAAGCTACCAATGACCAGATAAGTATGCTGTGGGCGGGAATTGCTTTCCGTGATACCTATCCGGAAATTTTTCAAAATACTTATGTTAAGGATCGGGAACTGGCGGGTACCTATGCGTCAGATTTTATTGCTAAAAGTACTGTTGGCCTGCAGGACAAAATGAATGACTGGGTATACAGCGTGGGGGGAGAACCAGAGGACATGAAAGCGGACAATTACCTGGCTGCCGTCATTAACACAACTACCAACCAGCCGATGTCTTTGTCCGTATATATTATGGGCGGTATAGTGGCAGCGCTGTTTCTGTTGTGCGGCTACCTGCTCATCTATAATGTCTTTGACATTGCTGTTATGCAGGAAATACGCCGCTATGGACTATACCGCACCATTGGCATGAGCCGGAAGCAAGTAAAAAAGCTCATCAACCGGCAGGCATTATGGCTTTCCTGCATTGGTATCCCCCTGGGATTGGCTATTGGTTTTTTTGTAGGAAAAGCCGCTCTCCCAGTGGTTATGGATACTATGTCCTCCGAATACCAGAACATTGTTGTGAGCGTAGAACCCTCCCCAGTAATTTTCCTGGGAGCAGCGGCATTGACAGCACTGACAGTTTTCCTCTCTACCCGAAAACCAATACGTGTGGCCGCCAATACTCCGCCTATTGAGGCGTTTCGCTATGTGGAAAGGGCAGGAGCAGGGCCCAGGGCGAGGGGCCGCTTTACTGAGGCGAGGATCTACCGTATGGCCTGGTCAAATTTAGGGCGAAACCGCCGCCGCACCGCTTTTATTATGCTGTCATTGATGTTGTGCATTGCGCTTCTCAATGGCGTAGGCATAGCCGCGGCCAGCCTGGATGTGGAGAAACAAGTAAATTACATGATCCGTACTGATTATGCTGTTGTCAATGCGGCGTCAGCCAATGGCCAGAAGGGGTTTACCAGCCGGGAACAGAGCCTTGACCCTAAATGGATGCAAGCCATTTCTGCCCTGCCGGGAGTAAAAGATGCAGCGCCAGTCTATAAGAATACTGCCCAGGATACAAATATTACCTATGATTTTGGCATTCCGCTGACTCAGGAGACAATGGTCAACCAGGTCAGCGGCCTGCCCCACGCAGCTACAGAGGACTATTATTGGTTTGGCTTAGGGGAGGATGGCCGCCCTGTATGCAATGTTTATGGGATGGAGGAAATTTCTATAAGCCGTATGGATTTGCGGGAAGGAGAGACTGACCCCCACGCTTTGTATTCCAAGATGGAGGATGGCCAGGGAGTGCTGCTGGGTGTACAGGTTAACCGGCAGGATATGAGCTTGGCTGATTTTCTGGACTTTTTGGACGTGGGGGATACTATTACTGTTTACCGTGACGGCCGACCTCTGATGGAACTGCCTGTACTCTCCAAGGCTGCCGTGAATGGGGATGACGAAGAAATCGGATACACATGTAACGGCCCCATGAGTATCGGTGGGGACGGCTTGCTCCTCTATCTGCCAAGCAGCATATATGAGCAGCTTTATGACACCCCTTCCGTATATAAATATGCTTTTGACGTGGAAGAGACAGAGCGTGAAAATGTAACCGCCTATTTAGAAGATGCTATGGCTGCCGACCCAGATTTGTACTATGCAACAGCTGAAAGTGCAAGGGAGAGCGCAGAAGGCACCCGCACTATGATTTACTTTGTGGGGATATTGATTGGATCTATCTTTGGCATTGTAGGGGTACTCAACTTAATTAATTCTATCATAACTACTATTATTGCCCGGCGCCCTGAATTTGCCACCATGCAGAGTATTGGCATGACGCCTAAGCAGCTTGTACAAATGATGACTTTTGAGGGTATATACTATGCAGCCGGCGCCTGTGTACTCGGGACCGTAGTCTCTATACTGACCGGACTGACACTGGTGCGGGGACTGACAGGGTCAGTCTGGTATTTTACATTTCAGTTTACCCTGTTTCCCGCCCTCATTACCTGTATGGTTTTGATAGTCATATCTGCCGTTATTCCTGCCGTCGCGCTGCGGCTTTTCAACAAGGGCAGTATTGTGGAGCAGCTTCGTATAGCAGAATAAAGTAGTATTTATTATTAAGGAGGGTAATTTTATGGAAAGTATTTTAAAAACTTGCGGTCTTAAAAAATATTATGGCAAAGGCGAAACAATGGTTAAGGCGCTGGACGGCGTTGATTTAGAAATTGAACGGGGTAGGTTCACTGCCATTATCGGTACGTCCGGCTCAGGCAAATCCACTCTTTTAAACATGCTGGGGGGCCTGGATACCCCCACAGAAGGCAGCGTCAAAATCGGCAGTACTGAGCTGGCAAAATTAAACAGTGAGCAGGCAACTATTTTCCGGCGCAAGCAAATTGGTTTTGTTTTTCAAAATTATAATCTAGTTCCAGTATTAACAGTATGGGAAAATATCTTATTCCCCATTTCCTTAGACAGCCAGAAGCCAGACAAAAAATTTATTATGAAAATTGTAAAATTATTGGGTTTAGACAGCAAACTGGACAGCCTGCCAAACAATCTTTCCGGCGGCCAGCAGCAGCGGGTGGCTATTGCCAGGGCCCTGGCGAGCAAACCTTCTATTATCCTGGCTGATGAACCCACAGGAAACTTAGACAGGAATACTAGTGAAGATGTGATAGGCCTGTTAAAAATGACCAGTAAGGAATTTCATCAGACTATAGTGATGATTACCCATAATCCTGAGATTGCGCAGATGGCTGACCAAGTTATACAAATCGAGGATGGGAAGATCGTAGCATAGACTTTTTATGTTCTTCCTGACGGCATATATTACAAGGTATGGATTACGGCGTGCATTAGGGGGCGCTATTCTTCCATGGGGAGAAAGGATATTCATTCCCCATGGATTTTTATCTAAGATACAGTGTGATAAATATAATAATCTGATAATTATATATAAAAAATACAATTATATATTTATTTATAAAAAACAATAGAAATGAGTTGACAAATAAAAATTCATATGCTATTATAAAGTCAATCCAAAAGAGATAGACAAATTAAAAGACAATCTCAAGGAATATATCTAAATGAACATAATTCTAAGATGTTCAATTGGATTAAAATATTTAGTCAAGGAGGGAAAGGTCCAATGGACAGTACAATATCAGTTAAAATTCAATATGTTAGTGGTACGGTAGATGGAAGTTCCTGTGATCAAGAGGCCTTTGCCATCTTAAGATAAAAGAGTCCAGTAAAGAAGAATGAAAAGGATTTAATCGGAGAGTTTGAAAACTGGATAAAATCAAAAGATTTTGCATTTACAGACGTATTGAATATAGTATCACATATATCAGAATTTCCACAAATGTGTAAAGAAACATGGACGGAATATTAATTCATAGGAGATATACATAGTTATAGAGCGAATAGCTGATTAGACAGCTGGAATATCAAAACCGGTACTGCGGCAGTTAAAAGGTTATAGGATGAATAACTAAGATGTTTATCTAAGCGCTATGGAAGAATACCAGTAGATGAAATTATTGGATTTTGATAAAAGCAGATTTGTTATATTGAAGGACAGGAGGTTTAGTAAGCCAGTCTTAGTGAGCAGACTGAAGTATCAATTGACAAATGGCAAAGGTCTTACAGGAACAAAAATCGAAGGATTCCTCCGATTTATAAAATATATAGAATGAGAAAATTAAATAAAAATTAAAATGCATCTTCAACGTTAATTGAAGATGCATTTTTTTGACATTGTGGGGTGCTTATGGTAAACTAAGGACAGAATTATGGGTTGTGTGCGTATAAAGTAGCGTATGCGTATGAACAATATTATTTTAACGAGGTGAGTGCAGTGGATAAGTATGAATATAAGTTAAAGACAGAACAGATGCTTGAACTTATGGAAAAAGGCGCATACAGTAAAGCGGCTGAGGCTGCGGATACCATTGACTGGAAAAGAGTCAGAAATGCCACTATGCTGACAAATGTCAGTGATATATATGAAAAAAATGGAGATTACCAGAAGAGTTATGATGTTCTGAATATTGCTTATCATCGTGCTGAAGGAAGCAGGAAGGTTATTTATCGCCTGTGTGCGCTTGCCCTTAAGACTGGCAATGTAGATGAAGCTATTGACTACTATGACGATTTCATACAGGTTGCGCCTAAAGATCCTAATCAGCATATTTTAAAATATAAAATTCTCAGGGCACGCAGATCCCCTGTAGAACAGCAAATCGAGGCATTAGAGGAGTTTAAAAAGGCGGAATATATTGAAGAGTGGGCCTATGAACTGGCTAAGCTTTACCAGGAAGCGGGGATGACGGCTGAATGTCTTGAGGAATGCGATGATTTGATTTTATGGTTCAGCGAAGGGAAGTATGTTTACAAGGCTATGGAGCTTAAGATGCAGTACAAGCAATTAACTCCATCCCAACAGGAAAAATATGACCATAGATATGAAAAATTAGAGTCAGAGACTGAGGAGATTCCAGACCTAACACAGTATCAGCTTCAGAAGGATCCGGCGGCAGAAGCAGACACTCCTGCACCTGTGCATGAGGAGGAGGGTCATACAGACACAGCTCCAGAGGCAGACACTCCCGCACAGGAACCAGAGGAATCTATTCAGAATGATGAGATTGTGCAAAAGCTTACTCAAAAAGGAATAGCCAGCACCATGAGGCTGGGGGAAGCTCTTCAGAGCCTTCTGCGGCCAAAGAATACGGAGAGCGCCCCTGAACCTGAAAAGGCAGAAAGTACAGATTCGGGCCATGAGGAGACAGAGAGAGATTCTGAGTTTGAAACCGCTATTGAAGAGATTGAATCTGTGGTAGATTTGGAGTTGGTAAAAGGCTTGTCAGGGAAACTTGAAAAAAGAGCTACGTTTGATGCAGATTTAGAGGAACTGCGTGCAGAGCCATTAGAGGAGCCGGAAGACCATGAGCCAGGATTGAGTGACAAGGGTGATTTAATGGACTCCGATGTGGCTGGGATTGCAAAACTATCTGCTGCAGAGGAAGATATATCTGGACATGCGGAAGCCGCAGCCGAAGGAACTGGTATTTCTATAGAGGATATGGATGTTCTGGAGGATCCGGATATATTTGGGGCAGGTGAAGGAGAGACTTTGGTTGCATCATCTGAAATCCAACAGGCAGATCAAGAAAGTGAAGAGAAATTTAATTTGGAAGAAAGTAAAAAACAGCCTGAGGATGACCAGGTAGAAGGCCAGCTCAGCATGGAAGATATTTTTGCAGGCTGGGGAGAGCCGGCGAAAGTGGAAGAGACGGCAGATGAGAAGAAGGAGGCTGAGCCGATTCTTCCGCCAGATATACAGCGAATGATAGATGAAATCGAGGGCGTTCTCCCGGAAGGGCCAGTTGCTGAACCGGAACCAGAACCTGAAATCGAAGATGTGATTGAAGAGATCCGTGAAGATATAGGCGGGATTAGCCAGCAGTTTAATCTGGATAATCCTGATGAATTATTGGATGATACAGAGGCAGGTGAGGCTGAGATACCTGCGGCGGAAGCGTATACGGAAGGGGAAGAAGACCATCAGGAGGATAATTTGGAGTTGGCAGAACAAGATAGCAGGGTGCTTTCTGAGGACTATGGGCCTGCCTATGAAGAAGCTCCTGAGGCGTCCTATGAGGAGGCTTTTGAGCCTGCGTACGTGATGGAAGATGAAGAGGTGGCCGATGCGTATGAGGAAGAGTTAGAAGAGGATGAACCTGTGTATGAGGACGCGCAGGAGGATGCAGCGGAGCCAGGCTATGAGACAGTGTCCGAAGAAACCTTTGATGCTGCTTACGAAGAAGAGTATGAAGAGGCTGTGGATTCCGGGTATGAGGAAGAGTATAGAGAGGATCTTGAAGCTGGGTATGAGGAAGAATATAGAGAGGATCTTGAAGCTGAGTATGAAGAGGAATACGAGGAGGCTGCCCAGCCTGAATATGAGGAAGAGTTAGAGGCGGGGGTTGAAGCAGAGTACGAGGAAGAGTATGAGGAAGGGTTAGAAGAGGATGAACCTGCCTATGAGGGAGAGCTAGAAGAGGATGAATCTGCCTATGAGGATATGCAGGAAGATGTGGCTGGAGAGGACTACAGCGGTGTTGTCGGGCCTGAGTATGAAGAAGCCTATGTAGAGGAAACCGAGGCTGGGTATGAAGATGTGGCAGAACCAGATTATCAGGAAGATTATGAGGAAACTCCTGGCCTTGATTATGAGGAAGCTTACGACGAAGCCGATGAATTTGAATATGAAGAGGAATATGAGGAAGAGGCTGAATCTGAGTATGAGGAGGATTACGAGACTGCTGATGATTTTGGAGAAGAGGAGGAGTACTCTGCAGACGGGGTAACAGAGGCCTATGATGAAGAGTACCCACAAGAAGAGGGCGAGGAATACCTGGAGGATATTGAGGCTAGTTTTGAAGAGGAATTCCGCATAAATCCAGAACATAGCAGCGAGCCTGATGACAGAGAGATTCCAGATGAAGATGATAACATGGATATTTTGTCAGCCACGACACCTCTGAGTAGGAAAGAAACAGCTAAAATGATTGCTACGGGCAAAACTGCACCCATACCAATAGATGAAATTTCTGATGCACTTTCTATGTCCGACACTGGATTTATAGTACATGGCCGGTATGATTTGGAGACACAGAGCGGCATCGGTACAAGAGCTGGCCTGACTGAAGAGCAGAAGAAATTGTTTTCTTATTTTGTGCCGGTAAGAGGTATGAGTGAGCAGCTTGTAGATGTGTTAGAACAGGATAGGAATTGTACGAACAGGAATGGCACATCCAGAACCGGGAACCTCCTAATTATTGGAAATAAGGGGAATGGCAAGACTGTCCTTGCAGTAGATGTTGTCAAAGCCATCCAAAAGCAAAGGAATATCCGTCAGGGCAAGGTTGCAATTGTAACAGGGGATTCTTTAAATAAGAAGAAAATAAGTGATATATTTACAAAGTTGTATGGCGGCGCCCTGATTATCGAGAAAGCTGGCAAGTTAAATGAAAAAACGGTTGCACGGATCAATAAGGCTATGGAGCGTGACACGGGAGAAATGATGATTGTACTGGAAGAGCAGAGAAAGCCTTTAGACAGACTTCTTTCTTCTAACAGGGAATTCCGCAGGAAGTTTACAAGCCGGCTTGAGGTACCAATATTTATTAATGACGAATTGGTTACTTTTGGCCAGACATATGCCCAGGAGAATGGCTATCGTATTGACGAAATGGGAATCTTGGCACTTTACAGCAGAATCGATAACCTGCAGAGAGAAGACCATGCGGTTACAGTAGCTGAAGTAAAAGAGGTTATGGATGAAGCTATGGAGCATTCCCAGAAAGCATCTGCAAAGAAGCTTGTAAAGCGTGTGTTCGGAAAGAATACGGATGATGCTGACAGAATTATTTTGTCAGAGAAAGATTTCAATATATAAAATATAACTCCTTTTTGGCGAGGGCTGATATATACTGGCCTTTGCCGAAGGGGAGTATTTTTTATTGCCTCCAGCAGCGACCCAAGCGGACATATTTACATGTCCATTTGGCGGCTGCCGCCAGGGGTCAGTACCCCGATGCCTGCATCCTTGCTAATTGGATGCCCAATATGTTTGCATCAGGGTTTTTGACTCTGTTAATCCTTACGGCCTGATTGGATGGCCAGTTAGTAAGGCATATAAACTATCGAATATTGCCTGATGATTTTCCTCTTATGTGGGCGGATTTTTCTTTCTTTTTTATGCCATATCAAGTATAATTGAACATATATTAAAGGACAAACTGTCCCATACTTTTTGGGGTGGGCCACAGCTAAGATTGTGAAGCGGAGTATGCCCTAGGGCAGATTTATCTAAAGCTGTTAAGTAATGTACAAAATATGAGCGGTGAGGTGAGCTTTATGGGAAGGAAAAAAACCATGCAAAAAAAGGTTCAGTCCTATGAGATTGGGGAATTAGATCAGTATCTGTTTGGCCAGGGGACACATTATGAGATATATAAGAAGCTCGGTGCCCACAAGGCAACAGTAAAAGGGAAAGAAGGCGTTTACTTTGCGGTGTGGGCCCCTCATGCGAGAAGAGTATCTGTCATTGGAGAATTTAATGAATGGGATTTTGGGGCAGATTATATGGAGCGCCAGGAACCTGTAGGCATTTATAGCTGTTTTATTCCAGGGGTCAAGGAAGGAGATTTATATAAGTTCTGTATAGAGACAGAGCAGGGAAAAAGAATCTTTAAGGCAGATCCCTTTGCCAATTATGCGGAGATGCGTCCCGGAACAGCGTCCAGGGTTACAGATATTTCACATTTAACATGGTCTGATCATGAGTGGTTGGAAGCACGTGAAACATGGGACAATAAGAATAATCCAATGTCTATCTATGAAGTCCATATGGGTTCCTGGATGAGGCATCCTGGCAGGGAGGATGAAGGATTCTACACGTATAGAGAGTTTGCAAAGTCTATTGTGGACTATGTAAAGGATATGGGATATACCCATGTAGAGCTTATGGGTATTGCAGAACATCCATTTGACGGCTCCTGGGGGTATCAGGTGACAGGATATTATGCTCCCACATCCAGATATGGAACTCCTGAAGACTTTGCGTATCTTGTTAATTATCTGCACAGGAATAAAATCGGTGTTATACTGGACTGGGTTCCTGCCCATTTTCCAAGGGATGCACATGGTTTGGCAGATTTTGACGGGACTCCTACATTTGAGTATGGGGACCCCAAGAAAGGGGAGCATCCTGACTGGGGAACGAAGATATTTGATTATGGCAAACCAGAAGTGCAGAATTTTCTGATTGCCAATGCATTATTCTGGATTGAGCATTATCATGTGGACGGACTGCGTGTGGATGCGGTAGCATCTATGCTCTATCTGGACTATGGAAAGCAGGATGGACAGTGGGTTCCGAATAAACATGGGGGGAACCAGAACCTGGAGGCGATTGCGTTTTTCAAGCATTTGAATTCAGTGGTGCTGGGGCGTAACCATGGCGCCGTGATGATCGCAGAGGAATCTACAGCGTGGCCCAAGGTTACTGGGGATCCAGAGGAAGGCGGGCTGGGTTTCAGCCTGAAGTGGAATATGGGGTGGATGCATGACTTTACAGAATATATGAAACTTGACCCTCTGTTTAGGAAAAATGCACATTATCAGATGTCCTTTTCTATGGAATATGCATACAGTGAAAATTATATCCTAGTACTCTCCCACGATGAGGTCGTGCATCTGAAGTGCTCCATGGTTAATAAAATGCCTGGACTGGGATTTGATAAATTTGCCAACCTAAAAGTTGGATATGCCTTTATGATTGGCCATCCAGGTAAAAAACTGCTGTTTATGGGGCAGGAGTTTGCCCAGCTTAGAGAGTGGAGTGAGGAAAGGGAGCTGGACTGGTATCTTCTGGCTGAGGAGCCGCACAGGCAGATTCAGGCATTTTACCGTGATTTACTTCATCTATACAAGAAAAATAAGGCTTTGTTTGAGCTGGATACAGAAGAAGAAGGCTTTGAGTGGATTAATAAGGATGACACATTCCGCAGTATATTCAGCTTTGTAAGGCATTCCAGGGATGGCAAGAGGAATTTACTGTTTGTATGTAATTTTACACCTATGGAACGCCCGGATTACAGAGTGGGCGTACCAAGGAGAAAGCAGTATAAGCTGATTTTGGATGGGGATGATGTCAAGTACGGTGGAAAGGGAGAAGAAAAGCCGGCAATATATAAACCAGAGAAGAAAGAATGTGACGGAAGAAAATACTCTTTTGCATATCCTCTGCCCGCCTATGGAGTTGCAGTGTTTGAATTCTGATTGTATCTTAGGAGATGCCAAAGATGTATTCCTGTGAGCAGCGAGCCAAGGGGACAAATTTATATGTCAGTTGGCGGCCGCCGCCCAGGTCTAATACCTCCATGCCTGCATCTTTGCTAGTTTGATGCCTTATATGCCTGCATCGGGGTCTTTGACTAAATCAGAACAAAAAGTTAAGCTGTGAAAGAGAACAGTAAAATATCCCCGCAGGGAACTTCCTAATACACGGAGTCCTGCGGGGATGCTTTTGTATACTGGAAATACTTTGCATCGGCTCCCAAGTGGATGGAACTATAATCAACCAATGGGACTTTGCCCTCTAATGTAAATAAAGCCTTTTTTCTACAAAATCAATCTGATCTGCTGTAATACGCCGTGCCTGCTCCAAATCCCGCTTTTTGAGTGCGTTTGCAATTTGTATGTGCGTGTTAAGGGCAAGCTCCAGATTTAAATGGCCGTCAATTAACAGATCCCGGCGCAGTAGATTCATAACATTTTCCAGAGCAGAAATCAGGTAAGCATTTTTTGTAATCCGGGAAATGGACAAATGAAACTCAAAGTTTAAATCATTGTATTGATTATAAAAGTTAGAATCGTCCATATCAATCTTTTTATTTGCAAGCTCGGATATCCTCTCTAATTCTGAATCAGAGCCGTATCTGATAGCATGTTCTACTGCCCCGCATTCTAGTATAGAACGGTATTGGCAAAGCTGCTGTAGTTCGGCCAGCGTAAGCTTTTTAATTGTATAACCTTTCCTGGGGATCTTGACTAATAATCCTTCCTGGCACAACGTGTTCAGCGCCTCCCGTGCGGGAGTCCTGCTTACCTGGAATTGTGAGGAGATTTCAGCCTCGGTAATAAAATGTTCGTATTGGTAGACGCAGTTATTGATGTTATTCCTTAACTGTTCAGCAATTGTGTCGGTTACAGAAGCACCATTTTTAGAAGTTACTATCATATGATTACGACCTCCTGTAAAATAGATTTATTATAGATCCAGGATCCCTTTTTGCCTGCATATATGAACCTGGGTTAGTTTGCCGGCTTATATTTCCAATTCGTAGAATCGAGCTCTGCTAAGGTTTTAACCACGTGTTCAACAATCACATCATTCATTTTTTTACCTTTTTCTGCGGTGCCCTTTGTGGCGTCTCCCGTCTGGGCAGTATCTGTCAATTCAGAAAAGTCCCATTTAATCTCCACCTCAGTAGGAAGGTTTGGCACTACGCATGTTGCATATTCTGGTTCGCACCAGTCTGGGAAGAGATAATATGCTATAGATGTCTCCCCTTCGCCTGCATGGCCTAGTCCATCCCAGACTTCAAAGGTGTCTTTGGGCAGAAGATTCCCTGCTGCGACCCACCACTGTGTCAGTGCAGCAATCTGGACAGACGGGTATTTTTCTTTGATTTTTCTGGATGCAATCTCAATTGGGGCGATATTTCCATCATGTCCGTTCATAATAAAAATGTGCTGTATTCCGTTGCGGATTACGGATTCTATAGTGTCGTATAGAACAGCAATAGTTGTATCATAACTTAAAGTCAGTGAAAATGGAAAACTGTCATAGTGGGCACTATATCCAATAGTGATGGGAGGAAGTACGAGCATCCCTTCTACACGGTCTGCAATTTGTTTGGACAGTTTGTAAGCTACTAGAGTATCGCAGCCTTCCGCAATGTGCTGGCCATGTGCCTCGCAGGAGCCAATCGAAATAATGGCCTTATTAAAATTCCCTGTTTTAACCTGATGCGCAGTCATTTTCCATAATTCATTCAGCATAATCATTCTCCTTTAATCCATAAACGGCTGTATCTGTCCCTCATATTCCTGGGGCAGACTCAGCCAACCTGATTGTTTCATAATTATTTCCAGACTATAAAACCCAGACGTAAAACGGTGGTTTGGTATGAACAGGTGGCTGGAAACTATTTGTCTGTGACTAGATTCTTTTATAAAATTGATTTGAGATGACGATGAATTTGTTATATACAATTATAAATATATAATTTTAAATATGCAATAATAAGTAGTACTCTAAATTTAACAAAAAAATTCTGATAATTTTATGAGTATTGACTGTTTTTTTGAAAAATCAGTGATATCGTTGACAATAAAGTATTTCTGTGATATACATGTGATATACATCACGTATTGTGAGAAAATACAATAATTTGTGATGGAATTGCCATACCAGGATTCTTTTAGATGGATAGATTGTGAAGAGTGGATGGATGAGTGATATCTTATCAGAAAGGAATGAGACCATATGGAAGAAAAAAATATGCAGAGTGAAGCCTTGAATAAGGAATTTGAAGATGGCGAATTTATGTTAGAGCCTGTACCGGTAACTGCAAGACGTTCTACAAAAAGTCAATTTATGGTGTGGATTGGTTTTGGCTATGCGGTGACAGGCTTGATTATTGGAGGGACCCTGGGGGGATACGGCGGGACTGGCGGGCTTCCCCCGTTTCAGGCAGTTATGGCGATCATCCTGGGAATGGGGGCATTATACCTTATTACGTCGTTTCTTGGGATTGTGGCACAGAAAACAGGACTGAACCTTTCTTTGCTGTCCCGATTTTCTTATGGGTATAAAGGAAGTGCTATACCGATGATAGTTATGGCGCTGCTGACCCTTGGATGGTTTTCCAGTATCCTTGGAATGATAGGGGATATATGGGGAGCTTTTATAGGAAATCCTTCAGGCATTATAGTCCTTGATCCAGCTAATTTCGGGGTGACAGGCGTGGCGCCTATTACTCTGGAGGTAGTGATTTCCTGTATATTCTGGGGTATTGTATTTACATATACTGCTGTAAGGGGGATGGGAGCAATTGAGAAGGTTTCTGACATATTTGCACCGCTGATTTTGATAGTTGCAGTTGTGGTAGGAGTTATTTTTGTCTTTCAGAGCGGAGGCGTGGGCAGTTTTATTGACGAAGCGAGCGCTCTTGGGGGACTGGGTATGGGGAATGCAGTTACAGCCGTTGTAGGAAGCTGGATTGCCGGTGCTGTTATGGGCGTTGACCTGTTCCGCTTTAATAAAAGCGTTAAGGCGGTTTTTGGGTGTGCCGCGGCATGTTTCATTCTTACAAACCCCATTCTAAATATTGTGGGTTATATCGGGACGGTCCATATTGGAGATTTTAATTATGTGCTGTGGATGCTGGGGGTTAATATTGTGGTTGCCATATTAGGCGTAGTTGTATGGACGACTGCGCTTTGGACCACAGATAACAGTGAGCTTTATTGCAATGCACTTTATACAGGGCCATCCTTAAATTCTTTTGGGATCCATGTTTCAAGAAAGAAATTAGTTATTATAGCGGGAACAATTGGAACAATTCTTGGGGCATTTGCTTTTTACCAACTGTTTTTTGCAAAGTTTATTGATATATTGGGGTCTATGGCTCCTCCATTATGTGCGCCTATTTTAGCAGATTATTTTATTATAGGCAGGAGTAAGGACAAGTATAATATGGCACTTTTAAACAGGCATCCCAATATCCGGTGGGCGGGGGTTATCTCCTTTCTAATTGGAGCCGTTCTGGGATTCTTATTCCAATATGTTGTACCTCTTCCATTAGATTTGCCTTCGGGGTTGGTTGCTATGTTTATTTCCTTTATTGTTTATATAGTAATCTACAAAATAACGCCGGATGCTAAGACTGATGACAAGCTGATTTCTGAGTTGAGTAAATGACCATTGGCTGCCGGTAATTAAAAGCAGATATTTTTCAGGGGATATAAAATGAAAAAAATATTACTTGTTTTAACAGGCGGGACAATCGCATCTGTAGAGACAGAGGAGGGGTTGCGGCCTGGAATTTCCTCGAAGGAATTGCTGGATTATATGTCGGAGATTGCAGATTTCTGCCAGATAGAAACTCTGGAGCTTCTGAACGTAGATAGTACAAATATCCAGCCGGAGCACTGGCTTATGATTGTCAGGGCCATAGAGGCAAATTTCCAGCAATATGATGGGTTTGTAGTTGCCCATGGGACCGATACAATGGCATATACTGCCGCAGCCTTGTCTTACCTTATTCAGAATCCAAATAAGCCGGTTGTGATTACTGGTTCCCAGAAACCCCTGGTTATGACAATAACAGATGCAAGGAAAAATCTTAGAGACAGCTTCAGGTTTGCATGTGAGGAGGATGTAAGCGGTGTGTTTCTTGTATTTAACGGAGAAGTGATCCTGGGCACCCGGGCACGGAAGATACGTTCAAAAAGTTACAATGCTTTTGACAGTATTAATTATCCGATATTAGCTTTTATAGATAATGACAGAGTGATTAAATATGTTGATATACGGGGAACAGGGGGAAAGCCTACATTTTATCACAGGCTGATCCCCAAGGTTTTTCTTCTTAAATTGATTCCTGGTATGAGGCCCGACATTCTAGATTATATAGGGGTTACTTATGATGCGGTTGTTATTGAGAGTTATGGGGCGGGTGGGCTTCCATTTGCAGATGAGAGGAATTTCTTCGAGAAACTTGATAACCTGCTTAAAAGAGAGTGCGTTGTTGTCATTGCTACCCAGGTTATGCTTGAGGGAAGCGATCTAAGGCTGTACGAGGTTGGGGCAAAGGCGATGTCCCGTTACCGGCTTCTCCAGGCTTATGATATGACTATAGAGTCAACAGTTACAAAGCTTATGTGGCTTTTGGGAAAGTATCAAGATTTTCAGAGTATCAGCAAGGGATTTTATGAACCTGTTGCCCATGATATATTGAGATGTGATTAAAAAAAGAGGGCCTATGCCCTCTTTTTTTGCTTCATACGTTTGATGACCTTTAAGCGTGTAAACTCTTCCCTCTCTTTCTCCTCCAGTGCATTTGTGATGCTGTAGACAAGCTGTGTGTACATGGGGATTGTTATATTTTGCAGGGCATTGGCACGCTTTTGTGTCTTTTTGATATTGCTGGCCAGGCGGTAGGCTGCATTTTCTACCATAGATAACTTTACTGTCAGATCTTTAACTTTATGGAAAGCCTCTGTGGCAAGATCAATGGACTCCTTTGTAGTGCTGAAAGAGTAGGTTGGAGACTGGATTCCAGGACTATATTTTACATGGGGGATTTCGGTTCCCATGATGCTCCGGGTCTGAATCGTGATAGAGTTTTCTATGGGGACTGTGTAAGCAAGCTGGGCTACCATATTAATGCCATGTTCAATGTTGGCCCGCTGCAGGCACTGATATGCATGGGTGAAGGTAGTATCGATTTCATCCTGGATATCCCGGGCCTCTTCGATCAGATCCATGAGTTCCCTTATCAGAATATTCCTTTTTTTATCCATTAGGTCATAACCTTGCTTGGCCAGTGCAAGTGAGTTCTTGGCCAGCATAAGATTTCCTTTTGTGGGAAAGGTGCGTGGATCCATGAAACCTCCTCCTTTCGTGAGTTTTCTGAAAAGTCTGAAAATGGAGAGCAAAAGGGACAGTCCCTTTTGCAAAGGGGACTGTCCCCCTCTGTTTTTATCTCTACCCTTCTCTATAGTATTTTTCCAGTATTTTGGTATCTACCCGGTCTAATTCTTCCCGCGGGAGCAGGCCCAGAAGCTCCCAGCCTAAATCCAGGGTTTCTTCCATAGTGCGGTTTTCACCGGGCCCCTGCCCTATATAGCGTTCCTCAAATTCTTTTCCAAATTGTAGATATTTTTTATCAATTGGCGAAAGTTCATCTTCACCAATTACGGATGCAAGATTACGTGCGTCCCCAACTTTGGCATATGCTGAGAATAGCTGGTTTGCCAGATCCTGGTGATCCTCTCTTGTGTACCCTGCCCCTATGCCGTCCTTCATTAATCGGGACAGGGAAGGGAGGATATTGATGGGAGGATAGATGGACTGGCCGTGCAGCTCCCGTTCGAGCACTATCTGCCCTTCAGTGATATAGCCTGTCAGATCGGGGATGGGATGAGTAATGTCATCATTGGGCATTGTCAAAATAGGAAGCTGTGTTACGGATCCGTTGATCCCCTGTACGATACCAGCACGTTCGTATATTGTTGCCAGCTCGCTGTATAGATATCCGGGGAAACCTTTACGGCTGGGGATTTCGCCTTTGGAGGAGGAGACCTCGCGCATTGCCTCCGCAAATGAGGTCATGTCGGTCAGAATAACAAGTATGTGCATGTTCTGTTCAAAAGCCAGATATTCTGCTACAGTGAGCGCCACTTTCGGAGTGATAAGACGTTCTACAACAGGGTCATTGGCTAAGTTAAGAAACATGGCCACATGGTCTGCCACGCCGCTCTCCTCAAAAGTACGCCTGAAGAAGTCTGCCACGTCGTGTTTGACGCCCATAGCCGCAAATACAATGGCAAATTGTTCATCCGAATTCTCGCCCAGGGATGCCTGTTTTACGATCTGTGCCGCCAGCTGGTCGTGGGGCAGTCCGTTTCCTGAGAAAATAGGAAGTTTCTGGCCCCGTATCAAGGTAGTCAGGCCATCGATAGCAGATATGCCTGTACGGATATAGTTCCTGGGGTACTCACGCATAACTGGATTCAGGGGCAGTCCGTTTACATCTCGTTTTAATGTAGATGTAATAGGCCCCAGGCCGTCTATAGGCTGCCCAATACCATTGAAAGTACGTCCCAGCACATCAGGGGAGAGGGCAATTTCCATGGGATGTCCGGTCAGCCGGGTATGTGTATTTTTGAGGGACATATTCTCAGAGCCTTCAAATACTTGTATAATAGCTTTATCCTCGTAAATCTCCACGATACGGCCGATTTTCCGTTCAGTTCCATCGATAACAAATTCAACAATTTCATCAAAGAAGGCATCTTGAATGCCCTCCAGCGCAATCAGAGGGCCGTTAATACTGCTGAGGCCTAAATATTCTATTGACATAAAGTTTTTCCCTCCCTATGCATTCTTTTCCAGGACGCGCTGATAAAACGCATCTATGTCACGTCTGTATTGTGCGAACATTTCCGGCCGGTCATTTGGAACATCATATTTAATGGCGATGACCCTGTCAAATATATTTTCCGACTTTAGGACAGACATGGGGTGCCCCATTGTCACAAGGGCCCGGGCCTGCTTATAGAGATACAAAATGGTGTCCATCATCAGGAATTGTTTTTCCATGGATACACAGGTATCATCCTTGTGAAATGCATTTTGCTGCAGGAAACCAAGACGGATAACCCGGGCAATTTCCAGAACTAGCTTTTGGTCATCGGGGAGGACATCGCTTCCAATAAGTTTTACAATTTCCAGGAGGCTGCTCTCCTGGTTTAAAAGAGCCATCAGGCGGTTGCGGTAATCTACGAATTTAGGAGATACATGGTCCTGGTACCAGGGTGACAAGTCACCTAAATATTCGCTGTAGCTTGTGAGCCAGTGGATGGCAGGAAAATGCCTTGCATAAGCCAGGCTCTTATCGAGTCCCCAGAAACAGCGCACAAACCGTTTGGTATTCTGGGTGACGGGTTCGGAAAAATCACCGCCCTGGGGTGAAACAGCACCGATAATTGTGACTGAACCATCGCTTCCATTTAGGTTGTGCATCATGCCTGCCCTTTCATAAAAAGCAGACAGACGGGAGGCAAGATATGCCGGAAAACCTTCCTCAGCGGGCATTTCCTCCAGGCGTCCGGACAATTCACGGAGTGCCTCTGCCCAGCGGGATGTAGAGTCGGCCATAATGGCTACGTCATATCCCATGTCCCGGTAGTATTCAGCCAGGGTCAGTCCTGTATAAATGCTGGCCTCCCGGGCGGCAACGGGCATGTTAGATGTATTTGCAATCAGCGTAGTGCGGTCCATCAGGGGATTGCCTGTCTTGGGATCTGTAAGCTCTCCAAACTCTTCCAGAACCTGTGTCATTTCATTCCCGCGCTCCCCACAGCCAATATATATAATAATATCTGCATCAGACCATTTTGCTATCTGATGCTGTGTCATAGTTTTTCCTGTCCCGAACCCTCCCGGTACTGCCGCAGTGCCTCCTTTGGCAATGGGAAACATAGTATCTATGATACGCTGGCCAGTGACCAGTGGAGTTGATGCCGGGAAACGGTGGTGGGTAGGGCGGGCCACACGTATAGGCCAGCGCTGTGCCATACTTAAGGATTTTTGGGTACCATCCTGTAATTCAATAGTTACGATTGTCTCCTCAATTGTATATTCCCCATCCCCGGCAGCCTCTATAACGGTACCTTCCAGATTAGGCGGCACCATACATTTATGGAGGATTGCATGTGTTTCGGGCACTTCTGCTATAATATCCCCTCCATGCAGATAATCACCCTTTGAAACTGTAATGTGGGTTTGCCATTTCTTTTTAGTATCCAGAGAGTCTACGCTGACACCTCGTGTGATAAATGCTCCCCCAGCTTGGGCAATCTTTTCGAGAGGGCGTTCAATACCGTCAAAAATATTGTTCAGAATACCCGGCGCGAGAATAACGGATACGGCATTCCCAGTTGCCACCACTTCCTCACCAGGCCGCAGCCCGGTAGTTTCTTCATAAACTTGGATAGTAGTCAAATCTTTGTCCAGGGAAATGACCTCACCAACCAGCTTTTCCTTCCCCACATATACCATTTCTGACATACGGAAACCCGTGTTGCCTTTCAGGTAAATGACAGGGCCGTTAATTCCATATATTGTTCCAGTATTAAGCAATGCCGTCACCCCCTAAAAACATGAAATTGTCGTATTCATTCTGAAGGGCCGTTTTAAAGGAATTATCAATCAGGATATTTCTGCTGCGTATAACTGCACGCATACCCCCTGTAAAATCTTCCGCACTTATGGTCAGCCTGGCCCCGGAGGCATCTTCTAAATCATGGATGCGGTTTTCATCAGAGGGGTTGATGTAAATAGTCATAGAATCCCCTGAGGCAAAAGCAACCGCTTTGCGAATACACTTTACAAGATAATCCTCATAGGCATCTGTCTTCATAAAATCCTGGATAAGTATGCGGACTTCATCAAAAACTTTATCCTTCAGTTCCTGCTGCACTTTTCCCTGCATCCGCTTTAATTCAATTTGGGATTTAGCCATGACCTGGTTTAACTGCTGTTTTGCGCTGATTGTTTCTGCTTTTATACGGGTCTCTGACTGGCGAATGGCCTCTTCTTTATGATCCTGCAATACTTTTTCCAGTGCGTCTGTATAATTGTCAATGATCATATTTCCCTCGGCCCGGGCCTCTTCCATAGAGAGGGCCTGTAAATGTGAGATTTTTTCTTCCAGAGTCAAGAGGGGTACCTCCTTTTATACTTTAATTCTGCGGTTTTAAGGCAGGACTGCCCGAGGGGGCATAAATTTACAGGATACCCTTTTAGGTATCCTTATACGCTGCTTATCTGTGCCCATCAGAATATGCCTTATCTGAAGGGATATCTTATAATTCTGCGGGCGTCTTTTATTTCCCCGGACAACGAGCCAAGGGGGACATGTTTCCATATCTGTTTGGCGACTGCCGCCAGGGGTTAATGCCCCATGTCCTGCATCGCTGCTAGTTTGATGCCCTGTATGCCTGCACCGGGGACTTTGACTTCGTATATTGGCAATTGTTATAGCTTCAGGCCAATAGCCTCAGTAATGTAAGAGGTAATGAAATCCTTTTGCCGCCCGGTTCCATGCCTGTCAGGAATTTCTATTAGAAGAGGCATCTTTCTTTCCAATCGGAACTCATCAATAATATCAGGAAATTCCCTGCCAAATTTTTCGGTCAGGAGGACAATTCCAATCGTTTTGTCTTGGAGCACCTTCCGAAGCGCCTCATGAAGCTCGTTGCGTTCATGGACAACCACGCCGTCCACTCCTGCAAGGCGCATTCCTGTATAAGTATCCACGTTATCACTAATTAAATACATTTTCATTTTATAGCTTACCTAAGATCATGAAAGAGATGATTAACCCGTAAAGACAAACACCTTCTGCAAGACCTACGAAAATAAGTGATTTACCGAGTACGCTGGAATCTTCGCTGATGGCCCCGAGAGCAGCGCTGGCAGCGCTGGCTACGGCAATACCGCCGCCAATACAGGATAATCCAGTAACAAGTGCAGCGGCTATATAACCCAACCCTGTCGCAGTGGAGGCGGAAGAAGCGGCTGCCTCAGCGGCTTGTACATCGCCTCCCAGCATCATCACAGAAGCGATGGCAAATGCGCCAAAAAAGAAGAAAGCGTTTACGCCTACAGTTCTTTTATAACGTTTCTTGTTTTTCTCGCCAATCAAGTAATATCCGAATGGAATGATAATACTCAAAATAAGAGCTGCTATTAAAATGATTTTGGTTGCTAATGTCATAATTTAGATCCTCCCTGCCTTTTCTTGGTCTTATTATTTTTTTTGGTGTATGGCTGGAATGTTCTTCCGCTGCCTTTATAAAACCGGCTGAACATTTCATAATATTCCAGACGTAACACCTGAATGCCTACAATCAGCCCTTCAAAACCACAGACGAAGAGATTGCCGAAAACAATGACAGCCCAGTTGGGGGAACCTGACTCTGCGCCGGCCAGAATCAGGACAACTTCCATAATGGCGGCGTGGCTGACTGCGAAAGCACCGATACGCACAAAAGATAATGTATTGGAGAAGTAACTTAACAGTGTCTCAAACAGTTCGAAAAACCCCTGGACTAAAAACATTCCGGCACTCTCTTCCATTGTATCTGCGCGTTTCTGTATTTTTTTTGTTATAGGTTCTTTAAATAAAATCAGTAAAAGTGGAATCCCGAACATGACGGCCATTAAGATTCCGCCTGGGGTTTTGTGGCCTGTCATAAACAGTACAATGGTAGCAACAACGGAGAGATAGAAAACAAATCCTGCCACACCGTTTGAGTCAAACCATATATTTTCTGTATCATGTGAGCGGACAGCATTGACAATATGGAGTACCATGGCGACAAGTATAACTGCCATGCCAAATGCCACGGCTACAATGAATACTGTGTTCAGCTTTCCGATAAACGGGAGCGTCGTCATATGTTCAATGGGCCTGAGCCACAAGGGGGGCAATATATCTTCGAAGCCAAAGATACTGCCGAACATAAACCCAAAGATGACAGAAAAAATACCGGCTGTAGAAATAATCCCTGCAAGGGGTGCCTTTTTAAAGTGGTATATGAGGCCGCCGCCAATCAGGAGCAGAAGGCCCTGCCCTACATCGCCAAACATGACGCCAAAAATAAAAGAGTAGGTCAGGCCCACAAATACGGTTGGATCCATCTCATCATGGGAAGGCAGGCCGTACATTTGTATAAACATCTCAAAAGGTTTAAATATTTTGGGGTTTTCCAGTTTAGTGGGTGGTTCCCCGAAATAGGTGTCGTGATCATCCTCAACCACCACAAAAACCTTGTCATCATCTCTGATTTCCAGAAGGAACCTGTCAACGTCTTCCTCAGCCATCCATCCGCATAAGATATAATAATCTTCCTTGTTGTCTTCCATGCGTGCGGCCATTTTCCGGACGTCAAAATTGTTTGCTAATTCTTCAAGGCGGTTTTTAGAAGCAATGAGCTGTGGCGCGCGGCCAGCAAGCATTTCCCCGGCGGCCTTATCTAAATCTTCAATATCCTGGCTGGAATGATATATTTCTTTTACCAGCTTCCGGTATTCCTCTGAAGGGGTTCCTAAAAATTCCGGGGGCAGCTCTATTTTCTCAAAATGAAGAGAACGGAAAACAGCATCTACTTTCTGGGACTCACCGGGAGATACAAAATATGCCCCGTATACATAGCTTTCATCCCTCTCACCTTCTACAAAAATGGCGCCCAGGTCATCCATCAAGTATTTCTGTATCTTGTGATAATATTCTATTGCAATCCGCCCGAATCTATAATCGATATATTTATACTGTAAAATTTTTGATAATTCGCAATCCAGGGGCCGGAAGGGGGCGATTATCTGCTGCTTCTTACGCAGATCTTCTATTTTTCTCTTTAAATTCTCTTTTTTATCCTCAAGGCCCATGTAGTCATGGTTTGCTTTGCGGACGACCTCAAACATATCGTCAAGTCCCAGGGATGTATCGGGCTCAATGTCGTCTGCATTTGGCAGATATCCCACAAATTGAACGGCTTTATTCAGGGCGTCCCGGTAAGGGTTGATTTCCACGAAAGGCCTTAAGTTGTCCACTGTCTTTAGTTCAGACAGGGCGGATTCCAATTGAATCTCATACCGTGACAAATAAAGGTCAGTGACACGGTCAATATCGTTGCGGGGGCCGGAGATATTGATGAATTTCATTTTAACAATCATTGAGTCTTACCTCCAATGTATGCCAACGTTTCACTGGGAGAGAGACTGTAGCGTATACACTCCAGAGCAGTCGTCAGCTTTTTAAGCTCTTCTTCTTTTAAAAATAAATACGTATTTATAATAGCAATCGAATAGGGGTTACGGCGGCGGTCAACAGTATATAAATGATAAAGACAGTCCGCATACATCTGTTCGATTGTCAATTTTTGCCCGAAATCATAATGGCGTATATAACTGGTTTTTTTCAGCGTGTTAAAAAATGTTTCTGTATTTGCGGCTTCTACAAGTTCCTTAATTAAGTCTGTAGAAATCTTATAGTGGATAGGTATCAGCAGTGAATAGATATCTGCCGGTGCCATTTTATAGTATTTTTTGGCCCTGTAAATCCATTGGAGGTTCAGAAGGTCAATTTTAGACCCGCAATCCCGTGTGAAAATTTCAAGTTCCTTCTTTTTCAGGACTTTTTTCCGCTCTTTCCAAATGGCAGAGAAATAATATAAATCCAGTGTCAAATCATAGTCAAACAGTGTGACGGACTGGGTGTCCCTGAGTTTTTTGAGTGGAGCATAATATTCGGTATCTCTCAAATTGTCTACCAATTCATCTGTAGTCCGTGAGGTAATTAACCTTTCGATTGATATTTGAGAATATCTGTCAAAAAAAGGCTTTTTATAATTCAAATCAAATGGCTCAGCATAATGATTAATGACGATCCGAAAACAATAATTAATCAGCTCAATTTCATACCGCTTGAGATATAGTTTCAAAAATTCCCTCTGTTCCAGGCTGCAGAAACGGTATATTTTTGTATAGTCCCGGTATAGGGACTGCACTAAAAGTTTTTCAATATCTCCACGGTGAAGCCTGGCCTCATCAATTTCTTCCAGGACATCAGAGTAAGAGGAGTTCTCTTTTAAATAAGTAACAACCTCCGGCACACTGTGAAGGTTCGCAATTTCTTCAAAATTGGCGGGTTTTAAAAGCCGTGCTTCCATAGCGCGGATTTTGGTCACTATGCCGCTATAGACAAGTAGATTCCCCATAGATTATACCTCTGTCATCCGCCTCAGAATATCCTGGGCATAAGTTGTATGCTTTTCTTCATATTCCTTTTGCAGCGCTTGAATAGAAGCACTGTTGGATCCGCTTTGGCTGGCTAGAATCTGTTTTGTTTTATTTTCAAGCTCATCCCGGATTCTGAGGAGCTTTGCCTGGGTCTTCCCTTCCAGCTTCTCGTCGAACCTGCGGCGCTTCTCTTCATATTCCTTATCCAGAATCTCCTTCTGCCCTTCCGCATGGACCACAATAGCTGCAGCGGCGGCTTCTATTTCCGATAATCTCTTTACAATAGAATCCATGGTAAGCCTCCTGTTAATCATTGATTATAACTGTATTTATAATACACCTTTTTATAAAAAAAGCAAGTTGGGGACGTAACCTTTTTAATTATGCTACGTCCTAAATGAGCTTTAGTCCTGTACCTAAATGAACTTTGACCTGTACCTGTTTGCATGTTATTATATTTTTTATAAAAGTCATTGAATTTTAAGCAGTGATTTGATTGCTTTTTATATGTTCTGTATTATACTTACCATAAATACCAATAAAAATTACTATTTCAAAGAGGGAAGTAATAAAAAGGAGTTTTTGCTTATGCGATTGAGAAATATTCCACGTGCAGAGAGTACAATTCAGGTGCACCCTGCAGTTATTAAGAGGCCAGATGCACAAAAGGGGTGCTGGAGACAGGTATTTGGAAATATAAATCCTGTGCATATTGAGATAGGGATGGGGAAGGGGAGCTTCCTATTAAATATGGCTGCAATGAACCCGGAGATTAATTTCGTAGGAATTGAGAGGTATACAAGTGTATTGTTGAGAGCTGTTGAGAGATATGATACTGACGGGTTTAATGAACTCCAGAATATACGATTTATTTGTATGGATGCCAGAAACATTGATGAAGTTTTTGCGAACAATGAGGTAGAGAAGATATATTTGAATTTCTCTGATCCTTGGCCAAAAGCACGTCACGCTAAAAGACGGCTGACCTCTATAGACTTTTTAAGAAGATATGAGAAGATTTTAGCTCCCGGCGGACAAATCGAATTTAAGACAGATAATACAGCATTATTCAACTTTTCATTAGAACAGATAAAAGAGGCAGGATGGACTTTAGGGAATTATACATACGATTTGCATCATCATGAGATTTTAAACCAGAATAATATTATGACAGAGTATGAAATAAAGTTTTCCGCGAAAGGTAATCCAATTAATAAACTAATTGCGGTAAGGAAATAACAATTAAGGACGTAACAAAATTAAAAAGGCTACGTCCTAATTCACACTTTCTTCATATTTATCATAATATAATTTTGAGGAGATATGGTTTGGAAGATGGGAAAAGTGATGAAGGGAAATAAGTGGAAAATTTATATCTGCCGTAAGTTATATAGTAAGCCGGATTTAAACCGCAAATTAATTTGTTTGAAGCGTTCTTTTGATGAGGTATGTGAGATTCTTAATCATGGAGGCTGCTGCGGCAAATAGAAATTAGTGAGAAATGCAGGTGTTTACTATGAAAATCAGAGTGACGGAGGATAATTACCAAAAGGAGGTACTTGAATCAAGCCTGCCTGTGCTGGTTGAATTTTTTGCTGTTTGGTGCGGGAAGTGTGCTATGATGGAGGATATTGTCGAGGAGATTGCTGGAGAATATGAGGGCCAAGTTAAGGTATGTCAAATTGATATTGAGGCCAGTGAGAAATTGGCCGCGCAATTTGAGGTGGAAATCGTGCCCACCTTTGTCCTTTTTAGGGAAGGGAATCCGGCAGCGGCGGCCAGCGGGATTCTGAAAAAGGAGACGCTGGATGATATGATCAGGCTATAGGCCGTAATCTGATATGAGTAAACCGTAGATGTGTACATTACAATTAAGTGGATGGCATATCTGCGGTTTTTATCTATGCACAAAATAAAATGTTGTATATTTCTATCAAGATTTTTGCTTTGGATTTATATTATGGGGCGTAGTCTCAGTGGGATTAGAAAATGTGTAATTTGAAAAGGTTAAAATAAAGAAAACAGATGTAGTATTGTTACATTTACTAAAGAATGTTAGAATACTACAGTAAAATACATGAATTTTACTTTTTGTTCATTTAATTACCTTTTTCTAAAAAAGACAATAATTAAAAAGTATGTAAAAAAAGGTGACAATTAAAATATTTGAGCAGTTAAAATTTATGTATAGGGGAATGGGAGTTTCTATGTTTGATGATGAGAGATAATCACTTTTGGAAATATGTGTGATGTAATTGGTGAACAACAATAAGCTATAAAAAGCTGCCTAAGTAATGGCCAGTTTTTATTAAAAGAATATATAAATTTAAAGGAAGTACACAATGTACAATACGGAAGGTAAATTATTTTATAAAAAGTTTTTTTCTATTTATGTCGTCCTGGTTCTGCAGAATGTTGTGACCCTAAGTGTGAACCTGGCTGACAATATTATGTTAGGCACTTATAGTGAAACAGCATTGTCCGGTGTTGCTGCTGTAAACCAGATCCAATTTGTTTACCAACAGCTTATTATGGCGCTGGGTGATGGATTGGTCATATTCTGCAGCCAGTACTGGGGAAAAAGACAGTTAGGGCCAATGAAAAAAATAGCTGCCACAGCCATGCAGTCTGCGATAGCAGTGGCAGCTATTTTATTTGCCCTGATCAGCCTTTTCCCCTATCAGGCCATGAGTATTTTTACCACGGATGAGGCAATTATTGGGCAGGGAGTGGAGTATCTTTCACTTATCCGGTTTACATATTTCTTTTTTGCCGTAACTCAGATTTTGCTGGCCACATTGCGGAGTGTGGAGGTTGTGAGGGTTGCGTTTTATCTGTCAGTTATGGCATTTTGTATCAACTGCGGAGTTAATTATGTCCTGATTTATGGGAAATTTGGTGCTCCTGAGATGGGGGCATCAGGGGCGGCAATAGGGACCCTGGCGGCGCGGATTATAGAATGTGGAGTGTTAATTGTCTATATTGCCAGGAGAGAGACGAACCTGCACTTAGGAATCAGAAGTTTCTTACAGGCAGACAGGGTTTTAATTAAGGATTATTTTAAAATCACGGCCCCTATGCTGTTTGTAAATGGCTTGTGGGGGGTAAATACAGCGCTCCAGACAGTGATACTAGGCCATATGGCTGCAGCGGCTATCGCTGCAAACAGTGTGGCGTCTACCATATTCCTTATGGTGAAATCTATGGCGGTGGGGGCTGCTTCAGCCGCTTCTGTCATAATTGGCAAGACCATCGGAACCGGTGATATGGTATTGGTGAGGAAATATTCAAAGACGATGCAAAAGCTTTTCATTATTATAGGAGTTATATCAGGATGCCTGCTGTTTAGTATACGGATACCGATCCTCAGCTTTTATGATCTGGCAGCGTCCACAAAAGATATGGCTGACACGTTTCTTATTATCCTGAGCATTGTCATTGTAGGGATGTCCTACCAGATGCCTACTAATAATGGGATTATCCGGGGTGGCGGCAGCGCAGTGTTTGTCGTAAAAATGGATATTATAAGTATATGGTGTATTGTGATTCCTCTTTCTTTTGTGATGGCGTTCGTAGTTAAGGCCTCCCCGGCAATAGTCGTATGCTGTCTGAATGCTGACCAGATTTTTAAATGTATTCCTGCATTCTTAAAAGCTAATTATGGGAACTGGGCAAGAAAGCTTACCAGATAGCGGGAGAGGTGAACTGAGGGGACTGGCCGAAATGCACAATTTATTTCAGTCCCTTTAATACCTCAATATATTTCTGGGCCCTTTCTAAATAATTGGGGCGGGTATATGACAGTGAAGCACAGACCTCACTTAAGACATTTTCAAATAAATGGATAGCTGTATATAATGAATCCCAGGCCATGTCTGTATTTTCAAGTTTATAAGTCCCGGATAATTCTTCACGTTCTTTTTCTGCAAGATAGTGTAACAGCCATTTGTTATGCTTCCCCGTGTTAAGCGGAAACCCATTTCTTACACCAGCTAGATATCCAAGTAATCTAAGCAGTTCAATATGTAGGATGTGCTCAAAAATCCAATGGGCAAATAGCAATTCATTTCGCAGAAGTCCCCTGGCAGCATGTGTACAGGCCAAAGAAAATTCATTTGCACAATCGCTGACAAATATTTCACTTGGCCTTTGCACCCAAAATTATGTAGGGAGATACAAGCCTGAATTTTTTTGTGGAAAGAGGAGAGTAAACAAATATGGATAAAACCATGGTTTTGGGGAAGTATACATTTGAGAGTACTCACGGGCGAAGGGATGGATTCTGTCCGGAAAAGTTAATTTCGTTGGCCAAATTGGATAAGAGCGGGGGTTGTGGAAAAGAAAAATGTAGAAATGTTAAAAATAATTAAAAAAATGTAAAAAATCCCTTGTATTTTTTTGGCACATAATATATAATATCACTTGCGTTACCACTTAAGGATAATGCAAAATAGAAAAATTGTGCGCGATTAGCTCAGCTGGCAGAGCACCTGACTCTTAATCAGGGTGTCCAGGGTTCGAACCCCTGATCGCGCAGTTTAAGTCACTGTTTTTGGAGTAAGAAGGCTCCGGGGACGGTGATTTTTTAATTATATAGGAAATTCCGTTGGATTTCCCATGTAATTAAACAGCACTCTGTGCGGAATTGCACTTGTGGCGGAGTGGAATTATATCGCTCACTGGATCTGCCGAAGGGAGAGAATCCTGCTGTGGTAAAATTCTTTTTTAATGTTATAGCTGTTGTATGTTGGAACAATTAAAAAATGTATTAGGCAATTTTGTATTTCCATTTATAATACATGTTTTGTAAAGCTTAAGCTGATTACAAAGACTTTCATAAATTAATATTGATAGTTAGCCAAAGTTACTGTATCATAAGCGTATAATTATAGAAGTAATAGGGTCGTGCGGTGGGAGTATTAGAGTGTATTTTAGGGCAGTATGGTGTTTATTGAAACTGAAGTAGGAAATTGAGGATGCGGGGTAGCTATAAGTGGAAAAAAAATTAGATACTAAGATTGTTTATAATCGAAGGAAATATTATAAAGTCCTGTTTTGGGCAGGCCTGTTTACATTTTTATATGTTTTTTTTACAAAGATTCATCCCCTAGTAATTTATGATTCGGATGATTGGAGCAATATATCCTATGTAAGGCAGGCTTTTCCTCTATGGAGTGACTGGAATCCCTGCCGTGTATTTCCCGAAACCTTTATGCCAATACTTTCTTATGTGGCAGTATATTTGGTTAAACCTTTTGTCCATGATTATATCCTGTCCATGACTGTTACCCATGGGGCTGTGATTAGCATTGCTATATTAGTTTATCTATTTGTATTTTACAGATGGATTCAGGCAAAGTTTAGAGCCACGGAGGCCCAGGCATTCGTTTTTACACTTGCTTTCCTGCTGTTTCATTTCAGCATCCTAAAAGTGGAATGGAACGATAATTCGTACCTTTTCTTTTCAGATAATGTTACATGCTACTTTTATTATGTGCTGCCAAATCTAATAAACGCAAGTATAGTGTTATGGTTTATGGGCAGCAAAGCAGGTATCAATGAAAGGTGGGATAATGAACACCCTCTGCGTAAAGGCGGCTTAATTTTATTAGTTTATCTGGCGATTTTGTCGAATTTATTTCAGACAATTATCCTGATTGCCTATATTGGATACGATTTGCTGCTTGGGTTAATAGTGTATTTCAAGGAAAAGCGGAAAAATATTCTTTTGTTCCTGAAACAGAATCTTTTTTCAGTTGCAAGTATCACGTTATGGCTGATTTCATTAGTCTTCGAGTTTGGCGGAGAGCGGAGTGTAGATATTGCATCTGACAGTATTCAGATTAAGGATTCTATTTTAGCCTTAATTGGATATTTGCCTAGACTTAATAGAATGACATGCCTTTTATTTTTTATTTCAATTATAGCAGCAATGATAATTTGGTTCAGGTCTAAAAATAAAGGGGAAATAGACAAGCGCTATATCAGCACAGTGATACGGTCCTTGGTATGTGCAGTGACTGTTGCTATTTTCTTAGTATTGCTCTGTGGGGTGTCGGGGAGTGGTTATTTAGAAAGGGCAGATGTATCCTTTGGAATCTTCTTTTATGGCTTTTTATTTATTATGGGTTCGATGTTGTATGTGGCACAGAAATATCCACGAGTAATTTTAGTCCTCCCATTGGTTTTGTATATAGTTCTTATGAATACAATGATTGGGGAACGGATATTCAAAGAATCAAATATGGGTTCTCTTAACCCTCAAGTTTGTATTGCAGTAAATCAGGATTTGATTGGACAGATTGTGACTGCAGACCAGGAGGGTAAAACTGAGATGGTTTTACATGTGCCTGTAGGTAATGGGAAAACAGAGGATAACTGGCCTCATGCGAACTATATGGGATATTCTATAGCTAGAACTTTATACCGCCATGGAATGATTAGCAAACTAATAGCCATTGAGGTAGAGCCTGATCCTGAGATGAATAAAAAATATCAAGTGATATATTAAAGCAAAGATATATAAGGAATAAAATATACTGATCGAGCATTAGCAGTCCATAAGTATAATTTTGTTGGAGGAAATCTGCCCGTCCGTGGGGGCGTGAGCTAGGAGAGGCCTTTTGGGTATAGCATTGGAATGATATTGGCTGCGCAGTTTAAATCACTGTTTCTGGGGCAAATAGGCTCTGGGGACAGTGATTTTTGTTGTGCGCAAATCAATCTGTTGATGGGGGGATGTATTCAAGCAGATCATGGAGGTCGCAATTTAGGGCGTAGCATAAGCGTGATAAAACGGAGATATCCAGACGCTGAACATCGTTCCGGCAGTATTTCTTAAGCTGCGTCCTCTGCATTTCTGCGCGGAAGGATAATTTATTAATAGAAATATTCCGTTCCTTCATTAACTCTTCTAAATGCAATTTGATTGTACCAAATTCTAAATCTTCCATATATCTGCCCTCCCGTATAATTAGGATATTTTATTTATGAGTATATTGTAAGGGGTTTAAATATATGGTATCTTTATATGAGTAGATATATACTCATATAATAAAATTAAAAAAGGAGAATACAAATGAGAAAACCTGCTTTGGCAATATTACTTGTTTTAGTTATTTGTATGCTGGGGATGGGATTTTTAAGCTGTACAATTACTCAGAAAGGTTTAGATAAAGCGTTTCGTCAATATGGAACTGGTATAATATCATGGGAAGAGTATATAAAAGTATTAAGTGCCCGGGCAGACGGCAGGATATTTATGTTATGGGGAAGAGAAAAAATACTGGCTGGCACAGGACTGCTGTTTGTAGCAGGAATATCCATTATAGTTACATTTAGAGAAAAAGATATAAAGAAAATCTGTACAAAAAAAGAGGTAATATGATGGTTTATATTGGCAGAGTATTGTTGGCTGTAGTGCTGTTAGTATATTTGTGTAGTAATATGGAAATAAGCAGCGTAGGGGAGGTTCTTCTTGAGATAATTAAGGGAGTGCTGTCTCTATTCAATATTTGTGGATTAATTATTTTAGGAAGGCTTTGAGTTGAGAGGGGAATAGTATCAGTTGTGTATAAAATAATTCAGGAAAGGCTAAGATACGTTGAAGAAGTATTAAAAGACTGAAAATGGGTTACAAAGGGGACAGTCCCTTTTGCAAAAGGGACTGTCCCCTTTGTAACCCATTTTTACTCTTGACAAATTTGCCTTTAAAAAGCAAGATTATAAGTAAGGAATACATAGATAGAAGGGTGGATGGTTTTCATGTATTGTTCAGATATTTCGAGGGAAGAGGCATTTGAGCTTCTGAAAAAATATAATAAGGAGTCTTTTCATATCCAGCATGCCTTGACTGTGGAAGGGGTGATGAGATGGTATGCTAATGCACTCGGGTACGGAGGAGAAGAAGAGTACTGGGGGATTACAGGCCTGCTTCATGACATTGACTTTGAGATGTATCCTGAAGAGCATTGCCAGAAGGCCAGGGAACTTTTGGAGGAGGGAAATGTTGGGGAGGACATGATTAGGTCGGTATGTTCCCATGGCTTTGGCATCTGCAGTGATATTGAGCCGTCCCATGAGATGGAGAAGGTGCTTTTTGCGGTAGACGAGCTTACAGGACTGATAGGTGCGGCCGCATTGATGCGTCCATCTAAAAGTGTGATGGATATGGAAGTTTCCAGTTTGAAGAAGAAATTTAAGGATAAAAAGTTTGCAGCAGGCTGTTCCAGGGATATTATCAGGCAGGGGGCGGAGAAGCTGGGTTGGGAATTAAATGAATTATTCGAAAAGACTATACTTGCAATGCGGTCCTGCGAGAAAGATATGCTCCGGGAGATGGAAGAATATAATGCTTAAGCGGCGCATTTATGGGATGCAACCGTATGTTGACAAATTGTCTGGGGTTTTTTGAAGGGATAACAAAGGTAACCCTAGGGGGGGTTCTGCCACTTACTGCCCCGGAATATGGAAGCTTGTCCGTAAATTATTTGTAATTTTGGGCACCAATATTAGGCAGAATCTATTCATGCAGGCTGCCAGGCATGAATTTAAGTAATTAAGATAAGTAAATAAATAGAAAAGGCCTGCACAAGTGCTTTTATAAGTACTGGTACAGGCTTTTTTCATTTATGCCCGCCAGCAACAAGCAAAGAGATATGTTTACGTGTTCAGTTGGCCGCTGCGGGGAGGGTCTAATAACCCAATGCTTGCATCGCTGCTAGTTTGATGACCATATAATTGCAGCGGGTTTTTTGACTGAAAAAAATTTGATAGATATAAGTGAAAAGGGGAATAATTGCACCCATAAGGGAGGAGCAGGAATGAGTACTGGACGCGAAAATTTTAAAAACAAATTAAAAGAAGGACTACTAATACAGACGGTCAGGCTGGCTGTTGGAAGTGGTGCGGCGATCCTGGCCGCTTCAGCTTTAAAATTAGAATTTTCAACATCTGCAGGGATGATAGCGCTGCTTACAATATTGACGACTAAATGGGAGACATTGAAGCTTTCTGCTGCCAGGATACTTACTTTTTTTATGGCCGTATTATTGGCCTGGATGATACTGGGAACATTCAAAAATGACAGTATCGCTTTTGGGGTTCTTATTTTTGTATTAATTATGGTAAGTGAGGCTATTGGGTGGAGGGTTACGGTTTCCGTAAATGCTGTAATCGGGACCCACTTTCTGGCAGTACGGGATTTCAGTATAGCATTCATTATGAATGAGTTTTTTATTGTGCTGATAGGTATCACAGTTGCCATTCTTATGAACTTATTTCAGAATAATGGGAGCCAAAAAAATAAAATCATAAAAAATATGAGATATACAGAGCAGCATTTTAAGGAAGTGCTGGAGCAGCTGGCTGGATACCTTATGAATAATCAGGCTAACTCTAACGTGTGGAAAGATCTGGGCGACTTAGAGTCGGCCCTGGGACGTTTCAAGGAGCAGGCTTACCTTTATCAAAACAATACTTTTCAGGCTCATACCAGCTATTATAGCCAATATTTTGAAATGCGTGCCAGCCAGTGTGCTGTATTATATCATCTTCATTCAGAGATGGAAAAGCTTAAAGAACTTCCAAGGCAGGCTGAAATTATAGCTGATTTTATAGTATGGCTTGTGAATTACATCACGGAAATGAATATACCTGACAGACAGTTAAACAGGCTTTATGAACTGTTTAAAGAAATGGAGGGGCAAAAGCTTCCTAAAACAAGGGAAGAGTTCGAGAGCAGGGCCGTACTCTATCATATATTGATGGATTTGGAGGATTTCATTCAGTATAAGAGCCATTTTATAGAACGCATTAATGACAGGCAGTTTCAAATCTACTGGAAGAAGGAGGTTGGGGATAGCTGCCGGATCAGAAATAGCTAAATATAGCGGTCTTCCCTGGAATGTCTGATTTGTAACAAAATCTAAATAAATTAATATTATATTATGAGGAAAATACATTTTCCTATCTCAAATATAGTATGGCAGGTGGCAATTATGGAACAGACGGCGACCCTTTGTGATATAAGGCCGGGGCAGGGAGCTGTAATAAAAGAGCTGAAAGCGGATAACAGCATCCACAGACGTTTTCTTGACATAGGACTTGTCAGGGGAACCAAAGTAGAGTGTGTGGGGCGCAGTCCGGCGGGGAGTCCGTCTGCGTTTTTGATAAGGGGCGCGGTAATTGCCATACGTCTGGAGGACTGCCGAAATATTATAGTAGACAGGGCGGAAGGAGTGTAGGATGGCGGAGCAAAAAATAATTGCAGTAGCAGGTAATCCTAATGTGGGAAAAAGTACGGTCTTTAACAGTCTGACTAATCTGCATCAGCATACAGGGAACTGGCCGGGAAAGACAGTTACCAATGCAGAGGGATTCTTCAGTACGGAGAGTTACTCTTATAAAGTAGTTGATATTCCAGGGACCTATTCGCTTTTGGCACATTCAGCTGACGAAGAGGCGGCAAGAGACTTTATCTGTTTTGGCGGCGCAGATGCTGTCCTGGTTGTATGTGATGCAACCTGTCTGGAACGGAATATGAATCTGGCTCTACAGACCATGGAGATTACAGACAAAGTGATTTTATGCATCAATCTTTTGGATGAGGCGGAGAAAAAGGGGATCCATATTTCATTAGATACACTTTCAGAAAGCCTGGGCGTGCCTGTGGTGGGTATGATAGCCAGGGAGGGGAAGGGACTGGACAGCCTGAAAGATACATTGGATATTATGATGGAAAAGGCGGGGAAGAGGTCAGGCAGCAGGGGAAACAGAAGCTCTATAGGTAGGGGCGGATATCTGGTTACATATTCAAAAGTAGTGGAAGAAGCTATATCTGTGCTGGAGCCGGAGGTTCAAAGGGTTCTGGAAAATGCAGGGAATCCATATTGCCTGCCCTCCAGATGGGCAGCGCTGAGGCTTCTGGAAGATGACCGCTCCTTTTTAGATGGGATATGCCGCAGCATGGATTTGGACATACAAAACGAACCCCATATAGAGGATGCTGCAAAAAGAGCGAAGGAGGTATTATTAATAAACGCTGTTGGAAAGAAGGAGCTTGAGGAGGAGATTGTATCTGCAGTGATGGGAAGGGCAGAGGAAATGTGCCGTCTGGCTGTAAGCTTTGAGCGGGCAAGGCCGGATTTCAGAGATAGGAAAATTGACCAAATACTGACTGGGAAAAGGCTGGGGTATCCGCTGATGGCTTTTTTGCTGATGGTAATTTTGTGGATTACTATTACAGGGGCAAATTATCCATCACAGATACTTTCAACGGCTCTTTTTTGGGTGCAGGACAGACTGACAGATTTATTTAGATATTTACAGGCGCCTGTTTGGCTTCATGATATGCTTGTATTGGGAGTGTACAGGGTGCTTGCCTGGGTAGTCTCTGTCATGCTGCCTCCTATGGCTATCTTTTTCCCGCTTTTTACTTTGTTGGAGGATGTAGGATATCTGCCGCGCATAGCATATAATCTAGATAAACCATTCTGTAAATGCCATGCCTGCGGCAAGCAGGCCCTTACAATGGCTATGGGGTTTGGGTGTAATGCCGCTGGTGTGACAGGATGCAGGATTATAGACTCGCCGAGAGAACGTTTGATTGCAATTTTAACCAATAGCTTTGTCCCCTGCAACGGGAGATTTCCTATTCTGATTGCTCTGATTACTATGTTTTTTGTAGGCGGAGGGGTTCTTTCTTCTTTAACTTCGGCCGTTATTTTGACGGCGTTTATTTTGCTGGGGATTGGAATGACGTTTCTTGTATCCTGGATACTGTCGCGGACAGTGCTCAAGGGCTGCCCTTCTTCATTTACGCTGGAGCTGCCGCCCTACCGGCGGCCTCAGATAGGAAAAGTAATCGTGCGTTCCATCTTTGACAGGACACTTTTCGTTCTGGGCAGGGCAGTTGTTGCCGCCGCCCCAGCCGGGTTAGCCATATGGGCGGCTGCCAATATTTATGTGGGGCAGCAAAGCCTTTTGAGCTATGGCGCTTCGCTTCTGGATCCATTTGCCAGGCTTTTAGGACTCGATGGCGTAATTCTGATTGCTTTTATCTTGGGCCTTCCGGCAAATGAGATTGTAGTACCTATTATGGTCATGGCTTATATGGCCCGGGGCAGCATTGGGGATTTAAATAATCTCACGGAAATGAAAACCTTATTTGTGAACAATGGATGGACCTGGGTGACGGCTGTCTGCACTATGCTGTTTTCACTGATGCATTGGCCCTGCTCTACCACCCTCCTCACTATAAAAAAGGAGACGAAAAGCTGGAAATGGACGTTAGCGGCCCTGATAATTCCAGTACTGGCTGGTATGGTCGTCTGCTTTTTAACTGCCCAGATAGCAGGGGCGTTTGAAAGGCTGATATAAAGCAAAATGTACAGAGGGTTAAACACGACTTGATTTTCTGAGCATACCAGAGTATGATAATAAAATACTTTTTGGTAAAGGATGTGATGATTAAGTGAAGAAATTTATTTTGTTTATATTGAAACCCCTGTCTTTTCTGCCGGCGGTATTAATGATGTACATAATATTTTCTTTTTCTGCACAGACTGGCGTGGATTCAGGTAATCTGAGCTATACGGTCAGCCATAAGATTGTAGAAATAGGCAATGAGGTACTTCAGAAGGGCATGGAGGACTGGGAGATTGAACAGAAGGCTTATGAGATAGAGTACCCGGTGAGAAAGCTGGCCCATATGACGGAATACTTTATTTTGGCAGTCACAGTCTCTCTGCCATTTTACGTTTATGGACTCAGGGGGTTCGGACTTATGCTTGTGGCTGGCCTGATATGTGTGGGATTTGCCTGTGGGGATGAATACCATCAGTCTTTTGTGGATGGCAGGGGGCCCTCAGTGAGAGACGTGGGTATTGATAGCATAGGAGTCTTTGCCGGCATTATTGCCGTGAGAATCTGCTGCTGGACGGTTCTTGCCCCGGCCAGAATAGCGGAGAGAAGCAGAATACGGCTGGAGAGAAAGATTCAGAGGCGCAGGCAGCTGGAACGCGAGAGACATATGCACGGCAGGCGCAGCCCTGGGGAATGGTAAAATATCGTGGTAAATGATCCGTCAGCCGATATAGCGCTGACGGACTTTTTATTTCCGAGAGAAACCAGCCAAGGGGGGAATATTTATTGAACTGGTATAGTTCAATAAATATATAAGCGGATATATTCTGACTTAGTAATTAGGGAGTAAAATAGCTAAATTGCACAAAAATAGACTGCAATAATTGATAAATTAGTATAATTGCAATATGTAGTTAATTATGATAATATAAAAATATAAAGAACAACGTTCATTATTAAAGAACTTTATGCAAAGGATGCATCTGCACCTTTTCTTTTTTACCGATATTAGAGAACGATGTTCAATATAAGAGAACTAGAAAGGAGGAGAAAATGAAAGCGGCAATTTTTAAGGGGCCATATGAGTTTGAGATATGCGACCGGGAGAAACCAGAACCCTTGGAAAACGAAGTGCTGATAAGAGTGCGCTCGGTAGGCATCTGCGGCTCAGATATTCATCCTTATAGAGGAAATGGGATCGACCGGAGGGAGCCGGGGATTATTATGGGGCACGAGGCTGCCGGGGATGTGGAGGCAGTAGGAAAAAATGTTTCTCAGTGGAAGCCAGGCGACAGAGTGGCGGTGAACCCCCAAATCAACTGTGAGAAATGTGAGATGTGCAGGCAGGGACTGCCCCACCTGTGTGACCACTCTCTGCTGATAGGTTCCTCTATGCGGGGGTTCCTGGACGGGGCGATGTGCCAGTATATTGTGATTCATGAGAAGCAGCTCTACCGCCTGCCAGATGAGGTGAGTTATGATTATGGGACATTTTTGGATCCGCTGGGGAATGCAATACATCTGATTAACCGGGGGACAGTACAGCTTGGCGATACGGTAGTTATCATGGGCGTAGGGACCATCGGCCTTCTTGCAGTGCAGACTGCGAAACTGGCAGGGGCCATGAAGGTGATAGCTGTTGACCTGTCTGATTATAAGCTCTCAGTGGCGCAGGAGGTGGGCGCAGACATATGCCTTAGGTCTGATGCAGAGGATTTCATGGAACGTATCAAAGAGGAGACAGATGGGAAGGGGCCGGATGTTGTGGTGGAAGCAGTAGGGATCAGCGCCACATATAATATGGCTGTGAATATGTGCAGGAAACGGGGTACGGTGATTGCCCTTGGGTTTACAAAGCCAGTGCTGGAGATTAATATACAGCAGATTGTGTACAAAGAACTGCATGTGTTGGGAAGTACTGGGTACGCCAGAGAATGCGGGACAACACTGGAATATTTAAGGCAGGATAAGGTGGATATTGAGAAAGTCATAACTCACAGGCTTCCACTTGAGGAAGTGAAAAAGGGATTTGACCTATTGTGCGAAAGAGACAGCAGAGCAATTAAGGTAATTCTGCACCCGTAGGAAGAGAGGAGAAAAAGGTATGAAAAAAAGACTGGTAAGTTTGATGTTATGTGCGGTGATGGGAATCACAATGCTTGCAGGCTGTGCAAGCGGATCAGGAGATTCGGGAGAAGACAAAGGTTCATCTGGTTCTGATGAGACGATTGTGGTCTGGATGAAAAAGGACCTTACAGATGTGGCAAATGATATGTTTAAGGAAAGATGTGAACAGTTTGCTGAGGAGAACGATGTAAATGTAGAAGTAGAAGTTATCGCTTATGAGGATTTCTATACTAAGTGGGCGGCTGCCATTGAGTCAGGAAACCTGCCTGATTTGAGCTATTTTGGTTATCAGGAAATGGGGCAGTATTACAATCAGGGTATTCTGGAGGATTTAACAGATGTTTATAATGAAATTAATGATATGAATCCTTTTGAGGAGACCTTGGCCTCTGCGGTTACATCCTCTGATGGTATCGTGTATGGCATTCCGGGATGGGCATCTGTCCAGGTATTGTATTACCGCACAGATATGTTTGAGGCGGCAGGCCTTGAGGCTCCTGAGACCTGGGATGATTTTAGGGAAGCTGCAATTGCGCTTACGGATGAAGCAAACGGCATATACGGCGCTGGCATTGGATATGGGGCAAGCAATTCGGACGCAGAATGGCTGACAAGGGCTATGTTATGGTCCAATGGAAGCGTGGATGTAGATGAAGCTGGCAAGGTTGCTATTGACAGTGAGGAAACAATAGCGACCGCCCAATACATACAGAATTTGTTCCTGACAGACAAGGTGACTCCTCCGACTGCTGTAAACTGGGATGACTCAGGAAATAACAAGGCGTATTTAAGTGGCCAGTGCGCTATGATTTTCAACGTTGGAAGCCTGTTAAATACAATTCAGACAGATGACCCAGATTTATATGAGAATACAGGGATTGCGATTATGCCTTCCGGAAGCGCCGGCGCCATGGTGCCTGGTATTCTGGATGGATATGGGATTTTCAAAGATGCATCTAACAAGGACGGCGCTAAGGAACTAGTAAAATATCTCATGGAAAAAGAATGGTACACAGAGTGGGTGAATGAGACAGCACCATTTAAGATTCCTGTACTTCAGGGAATGAAGGAGGACTCTGTATGGCAGGAGGAAAGAAATAAACCGTTCATTGATTCGGTTGAGAACTTTACATTCCTCGGATATCCAAATGCATATACTCCGGCAGCAAGTGAAGTGTTTAATTCACGGCTCTTGAGCAACTGCTTTACAAATATTGTAAGCGGCAGTGATGTATCTGAGGAAATTGCCTCTCTTCAGACACAGATGCAGGAGGCCTATGACAAAGAATAGTTTGAGTGGCGGGCAGGGGGGTATTTTAACGGCAGGCGGGGCCCGCCCCGCTGTAAGATGGAGGTGGGCGAAATGAAAAGCACAGCTGCGGCAGCCAAAGGCGGGGAGATGAAAAGAGCGCCGGGCATGGAGAAAAAGGAAAAAAGGCTGGCTATGATACTGGTAGCCCCTGCAGTCATCTACCTGATACTGGTCATGGGACTTCCTCTATTATGGGCGGTTTATACCAGCCTGACTGATAAAGTAATCGGAAATTCGGAAATCAATTTTATTGGACTGAAGAACTATATTGATATTATAAAAGATTCTGTCTTTCAAAAGGCTCTGTTAAATACATTCATATTTGCATTTTTTGCCGTAGTCGGCAAGGTGCTCTTAGGAATGATTATGGCACTTACGATGAATCAGCCTCTTAAAGGAAGGGGGATGATCAGAGTAGCCATGATTTTACCCTGGACAATACCCACGATTGTGTCTGTATTTGCGTGGCAGTGGATTTATTCTGATGTAGGAGGCGCCCTAAACAGGATTTTAATGGTACTGCATATTACAGACCACCAGATAGGGTGGCTGTCCACGACAAATATGGCCATGTTTTCTGTAATCCTTGTAAATATTTGGAGAGGGACTCCATTTATTGCAATTTCTGTCCTTGCAGGACTCCAGAATATTTCTGCAGATTTATATGAGGCGGCTGCGTTGGACGGGGCAAATATGCTGAAAAGATTCTGGTATGTGACCCTTCCATCGGTGAAGGATGTAATTAAGCTGTCAGCTTTCGTGACTACAGTATGGACGCTGAATGACTTTGAGATCGTGTGGTGCATGACCAGAGGAGGCCCGTCCCATGCCACAGAGCTGGTATCTACGTACAGCTATATTCAGGGATTTTTAAATAGTGATATTGCAAGGTCGGTAGCAGCTTCACTGATTCTTGTGCCGATTTTAGTAGTATTAGTACATTTTATAACAAAATCATCTCTGGCAGATGAAGATTAGGGGGGGGAACAGGATGAAAACAACTGTCAAATCAAAACTGATATCTTACGTTGTGGCTGCTGTATTAATTTTGTTCTGTCTTTTCCCAATCTACTGGATGTTGATAACATCTTTAAAGACAAGTACAGAGATCTATAAGATTATTCCTACTTTTTGGCCTAAAAAGCTAACTTTTGAAGGATATCAAGAATTGTTTCTGGAGACAGGGTATATCAGAAATGTAATAAACAGCCTATTTGTATCACTGGTAGTGTCGTTTGGCTCCATTGCAGTCAGTATGCCAGCAGCATACGCTATTGCCAGAATTAAATTCAGGGGGCGCAGGCATCTGTCCAAAGGAATACTAATCTCTTATTTGATGCCCAGGACGGTTCTATTTATACCTCTGTATCTTTTGGTCACACAGCTGGGCCTGAGCAACAATTTATGGGGACTCATTCTGGTTTATCCGACCATCACCATTCCTTATGCCACATGGATGATGATCTCGTATTTTCAGGGGATCCCTTATGATATAGAGGAAGCGGCAATTATAGACGGATGCAGCAGGGTACAGGCAATGTGGAAAGTATGTTTCCCACTGGCCAGGTCGGGAGTTGTGTCTACATTAATATTTTCGTATACGCTGTGCTGGAGCGAATATCTGTATGCTCTTGTTATTATCAATAAGGCAGAATTTAAGACCATACCCCTGGCGCTGGCAGATATGGTCGTGGGAGATGTATACGCATGGGGCCCGCTGATGGGAGGCTCTCTGATAGCGTCTGTTCCAGTGGTTATTTTATATTTATTATTTAACAGAAATATGGTCAGCGGTATTACTGCAGGCGGCGTGAAGGGATAGGTGAGTAAAATGATAAGCAAAAAATTTCAAAATGGAGTCTGGCCGGTCATGCTGACTCCATTTAAGGATGACAATACAGTTGACTATACGTCACTTGCCAGGCTGGTGGACTGGTATATTGATAATGGCTCTGCCGGGTTATTTGCAGACTGCCAGTCCAGCGAGATGTTCTCTCTTTCACTGGAAGAACGGGTTAAGATTGCGGCCTTTGTAAAAGAAAAAGCAGCAGGAAGGGTTCCTGTAATTGCTTCCGGACATATATCAGACACTATTGAAGGGCAGGCAGAGGAGTTAAACGCTATTGCACAGACCGGTGTTGACGCAGTGATTCTGCTGACAAACCGTCTGGCCCGGGAGAATGAAAGTGATGAGGCCTGGATGCAGAACCTCCAAAAGTTATTAGGAAAATTACCGGAGGATTTGGCCCTTGGATTTTATGAATGCCCATACCCTTACAAAAGGATCATTTCTCCGGAATTGCTGAAATGGTGTGCCGATTCAGGGCGTTTCTATTTTATTAAAGATACAAGCTGTGACATAAAAATTATCCGGGAGAAGTTAGAGCAGATAAAGGGAAGCCAGCTCAAGCTTTTCAACGCCAACTCTTCCACATTGCTGGAAACATTGCAGATGGGAGGCAGCGGGTTTAGCGGTGTAATGGCAAATTTCCATACAGACTTGTATGTATGGCTGTGCGGCAACTTCCAAAGGTGTCCGGCTGATGCGCGCCGTGTGGCAGACTTTCTTACACTGGCCTCTCTGATTGAGCGTCAGGTATACCCTGTAAATGCAAAATACTGCCAGAAACTTCTGGGGAACTTTGATTCTGTTTATACAAGGACAAAGGATAAAGAGCTGCTAAATAAGACGGCCACCCTGGAGGTGGAGCAGCTCATGCGTATGACAGACTTGATAAGGGAACAGATTGGCCTGAAGGAAGAAAGGATATGCGGATGAAAGTATTAGTAACAGCCACAAATTATTCGAAATACTGCCAGCCAGGGAAAAAAATGCTGGAAGCTGCGGGATGTGAAATTGTTGAGAATCCATATGGAAGGCCGTATACATTCGAGGAACTAAAAGCTGTCATTGGAGATATTGACGGTGTAGTGGCAGGGGTAGACACATGGGATGAAAATGTCTTTAAGATAGCTCCCAGACTGAAGGTTATTGCCAGATTCGGGGTGGGAGTAGATAATATTTCCCTGGAAGATGCTAAAAAGTTCGGAATTAGGGTTTGTAATTGTCCTGGAATTAATTCTTCCGCTGTGGCAGAACAGGCAGTTGCGTTGATGCTCTGTGTACTTCGGGATATACCCGGGTTAAATGCAGAAATACGGAAAGGCCTTTGGCCCCGCCCTATGTTCCATGAAATGAAGAGCAGGACGGTGGGTTTCTTAGGATTTGGCGCAATCGCCCGAAATGTGGCAGAGAGGCTTCAGGGATTCCATCCCCGCATGATTGCGTATGATACATATCCAAATCAGGAGGCGGCCCGCAGCCTGGGCGTAACAATGGTGTCATTGGAGGAAGTGCTGAGGGAGGCGGATATTATATCTGTACACCTGCCTGCTACGAAAGAGACCCGCCACCTAATCTGTAGCCAGACCATTTCTATGATGAAGCAGGGGGTTATACTGATTAATACGGCCCGGGGCAGTGTCATCTGTGAGGCAGATGCGGCTGAGGCTATGAGAAGCGGCCAAGTCCTAGCCCTGGGGACAGACGTATTTGAAAAGGAACCCGTGGACTTAAACGGAGAATTGTTTCAGTTAAGGAATTATATTGCAACCCCACACGTATCTGCAGAGACATATGAAAATTGTGAAACGACATCCGTGGCGACAGCAGACGCTGTGTTGGCCGTATTTGATGGCAGGGAGCCTAAAAATTGTTTGGTGTAACAAGAAAAGTCTATATAGGGACTGCCACAAAATAAATTTTGTGTTATGGGCACCCCTTAATTCAATATCCGCCCTGGCCGTAATTGGCCGGGGCGTTGTTCTATAATATAATCTTCCATAATGCAGTTAACCTGATTGAATCTGGATATTTTCGATGTTATAATATAACTTAGGTGTGGGATGTAAAACGGGGATGAAATTGAGAGAAATGGGGAAAGCCGATGGTAGAGAATCGTGACATTAAAGTAAAAAGCCTTCAGAAAGCCCTTGAGATTTTAAATTATTTCACGGAAAAGCCTTTATTGGGAGTGACGGAAATCAGTGAGCATTTTGGTTTGTACAAAAGCACAGTACATAATATTCTGTCTACGTTAAAGGCAATGGAGTATCTTGAACAGGATGAGCAGTCAGGCAAATACCGTCTTGGGATCCAGGTGTTTAACCTGAGTAAGGCAATGGCCGATACATATTCAATAACCAAAATCGCAATGCCATATATGCAGGAAATCGCGAACCAGACCAATGAGAGAGTGTATTTGGCAGTCCCCTACAGGGATGAAGTCTTGTATCTGGAAGCCATGTATCCAGAGGCGGCAGTTGAGCTAATGCGTTCAATACTGGGTGAAAGGGCTAAGATGTATTGTACTGGACTTGGGAAAGCAATGCTGGCATATATGGGGGAACAGAAAATCCGGGAATATCTGGATACGCATGAGTTCGAGGCATTTACAGATAAGAGCATTACGGACAAGGGCATATTCTATCAGGAACTAGCCTGTACCAGGCAGAGAGGATATGCGGTAGATGACATGGAGCATGAATTTGGTATTAAATGTATAGCCATGCCTATTTTTGACCGCAGCAGGAAGGTCTATGCCGCGGTCAGTATCAGCGGGATTGCTACACATTTTACAGAGGAGAATATTGATAAATGGGCGATGCTGCTTAAAAAATATGTAAGTAAGATTGAGAGCAGGCTATAGTTCTGAACGAAGCAATTTATCTTGGAGGCAATAGATGACTTTTGGAAAGGATATCAGTAAGCGTATGGGCACTGCTGATATCTTTTTTAATCCAGCGGGCAAAGCGACGCGAAGGCCAAAAATTCAAAAATCCTGCTGCTGGGTTTTTGACTGTTATCCCCAATATAAGAAATTATATTTATTGGATTACGCATATTCAGCAAGGGATGCCCTGTGGGTATACCTTGCTGGATGAAGTCCGCCCGTCCGAAGGACATGTATTAAGGGGTGCCCTGTGGGTATACCTTGCTGGACGAAGTCCGCCCGTCCGAAGGACATGTGTTAGGGGGTGCCCTGTGGGTATACCTTGCTGGACGAAGTCCGCCCGTCCGAAGGACATGTGTTAGGGGATGCCCTGTGGGTATACCTTATTGAACATTAGCAGTTCAATAAGTATGGAATGAAAGAGGGGAGAGGGGAATATAATAGTAATTAGGCGTTGATGTTTTGTAAGAAGTTAAAAAATAAAGTATATTTAATAATATATACGCAGGAAAATCATAGTAGAAAAAGGTTATAAATTTTACATAAAATGGGGGATATGTTATGGAAAGCGCAAGTGAAAAGAAGAAAACAGTTAAATATATATTTCTTATTTTAGGCATGGCTTTGCTTTTCACAGGCTGCTCTGGAAAGCAGATGGAGGCAGATGGGACAAAAGCAGAGCAAGTAAAAGAGGGAGAACAGGCTACAGCAGAGGAGGAAGAGCAGGAAAGGATTCGAGAGGAGGATTTGAAGAAGCAGGAGGAACTAAAGACACAGAAGGAGAAAGAGGCTGCGGAGAAAGCTGAAGAAAAAAAGAGCAGGCCCCAAACCATTGTTTTAGATCCCGGGCATTCGGCGGTAGTAGCAGAAGGGGTGGAGCCATTAGGCCCAGGATCCTCTGAGCTTAAGGCGGCGGATACAAGCGGCACCAGGGGAGCAGCCAGCAATGTGCCCGAATATGAGCTGACATTAAACATATCTTTAAAACTTAGAAATGAACTAGAAGACAGAGGCTATACAGTGATTATGACAAGGGAATCAAATGATGTCCCTGTCAGCTGTATTCAACGTGCAGATGCTGCAAATAACGCAGGGGCAGACGCATATGTCAGGGTTCATGCCAACGGTTCTGAGGATTCGTCCGCCCAGGGAGCCATGACTATATGCACAACTCCCCAGAGTCCCTATGCTCCAGAACTATATACTGCAAGCCGGCGGCTTTCCGACTGCATTATTATAAAACTCTGTGAGTCTGCGGGATGTGAGAATGACAGCGTGTGGGAGACTGATACCATGAGTGGAAACAACTGGAGCCGGGTTCCTGTTACAATAGTGGAGATAGGGTATATGACAAACCCCCAGGAAGATATGCTGATGCAGACACCTGCATATCAAGAGCGAATTGTACAGGGGATCGCGAATGGGGTTGATTTGTTTCTGAATGAGGACGTAGCCTTTTGAAAAAAGGCTACGTCCTTAATTTAATGCCCCCCTGTACCTAAATGTAAATGGACCTGTACCTAATTTATAGGCCATATTGTTCTAACAAACGGTTTATCGCATGTGCCACGCCTAGTTCTTCATTTGATTTTGTTATATATTTAGCCACTTTTTTTACTTCTGGCATTGCATTTTCCATTGCCACAGTAGCGCCAAAGGGCATTTCCAGCATGGAAAAGTCGTTCATGCTGTCACCTAATACCATGACCTCATCCATGGTATATCCCAGGGATTCTATGTATTTTTTCAGTACCGGCCCTTTTTGTGCTTTTATATCCGTGATTTCCAAGTTTGTCTCAAAGGATGCGGCAACAGCTATCTGTTTATTGGAAGATAGTTCCTGCCGGATGTTATTCAGCAGAGGGATATTATCTGAATAGAGAAAAATTTTATATATAGGCAAGCCGGATTTCTTAATTTCGGAAAAATCAGGGATGATCTTTGTATTTTCTTTGATACGTATATAGACAGGATCCTGGCGTATTTGTTCGTCATCCATATCCTGCTCAGTGTGAAATCCCTTTAACTGATGTATAAAACTTTCTTCAATTTCCTCTGCGTCCCCGATTCTATAGTCAAAATGATTTGTACAAAAAACTACGGGGACAGGATATTTTATGAGTATTTCATATACCTGCTCACATAGGTTTATATTAATAGGATTGGTTAGTACAAGCTCGCCTTCTGGGTTGCGCACTTCAGCTCCACTTCCTACAATATAATCACATACTAGATCCATATCTTTTAGTTCAACCAGCGCTCCCCGAAAATTGCGTCCGGTGGCCAACATAAACCGAATACCGGCATCACATGCTTTATGAATGGCCCGGAGGGTTTCAGGGTCTATTGCATGATGATTATTAAGCAGTGTGCCATCCATATCGGAAGCAATGACTTTTATCATATTATTTTCCTCCTGAAATTCTAATATATTGAACATGTAAGGAATATTGCAAGACAGATGAGTAATCACCTATACTTACTATACTACTAATGTCCAGCAAGGTACACTTATTGAACCGCTAATGTTCAATAAGGTATATCCAAAGGGCACCCCCTAATACATGTCCTACGGACGGGTGGACTTCGTCCAATAAGGTATACCCACAGGGCATCCCTTAACACATGTCCTACGGACGGGTGGACTTCGTCCAATAAGGTATACCCACAGGGCATCCCTTAACACATGTCCTTCGGACGGATGGACTTCGTCCAATAAGGTATGGAGCAACAAATTCCAAATACTATAAAATTATACCGGATTCGTCAAGCCATATCAACTAGCTTTGCTGTTATATTTGGAGAGAGGGTTAGGTAAATAAATAGGAGGGCAGCGTTATATAGCTGCCTGAGGGACAAAAGTACCTGTTTACAGTGGGACTGCCTGTCACCATATGGATTTCTATATGATTTTTAATTATCGTTGACTCCTATTATATTGTATGTTATTATAAAGAAAATAAGAAAGAACTAAGTTTTATAATATGGGAAAAAAGAAAAGTACAGATAGAATTCAATCAGTTGAGCGTGTTGTCCACATTCTTGATCAATTTTCAGCAGAAAGACCGGAGCTCAGATTTACAGAGATTGTGGAGCGGACAGGCCTTAATAAAAGTACTGCGTTTAATTTGATCAGCACATTGGAAGCGCTGGATCTTTTGGAGCAGGATGAAGTTACCAGGTCATACCGGCTGGGCGTTCATCTGATGAAGCTTGGAGAAATTGCTAAGAAGTCAATTAAAATTATAGATATCGCTAAACCTTTTATGGCAGAGTTAAGGGATAGCGTCAATGAAACAGTTCAGCTTGCAAAATTGGAGAATGGGTTTGCAGTATACCTGGAAAAGGTGGAGAGTTTCCATCCCATTAAAACAAATTCAGAACGCGGGGATACGATTCCTGCCTATGTATCTGGACTTGGGAAAGCGCTTTTAGCGTATCGCTCCGGGGACTATATTGAGGAATATATTCCTGAGACTCTTAAAAGATATACGGTAAATACGATAGGATCACGTGCAGAGTTGTTAGATGCGCTTAAACGTGTGCGTGCAGAAGGCATGGCAAAGGATAACGGAGAGTTTATTGAGGATCTGGTCTGCTTTGCAGTTCCAATTTTCGATTATAAAGGACAGGTAAACTATGCAGTGAGCGTTTCTGTGCCATCATACCGCCTGACCCCTGAACAGGAAGAAGTGCTGAAACCAGGAATTATTAGTGCTGCGCGGAAGATTTCAGCAGAACTCGGGTATCCCGGGAGATAGTACATCATTATATTTAGCCTTTTATACCTTATTGGACGAAGTCCACCCGTCCGTAGGACATGTATTAGGGGGTGCCCTGTGGGTATACCTTGCTGGACGAAGTCCGCCCGTCCGAAGGACATGTGTTAGGGGGTGCCCTGTGGGTATACCTTATTGGACGAAGTCCACCCGTCCGTAGGACATGTATTAGGGGGTACCCTGTGGGTATACCTTGCTGGACGAAGTCCGCCCGTCCGAAGGACATGTGTTAGGGGGTGCCCTGTGGGTATACCTTATTGGACGAAGTCCACCCGTCCGTAGGACATGTATTAGGGGGTACCCTGTGGGTATACGTTTATAAAGATTAGAGTGTCAAAAGTACCTTTGGTGCCACACTCATACCATATATTGTAATTATGGGCAAACATATATATCAGTATATGCTATAGAGTGGGTGCGGCACACCCTTTTAACACCCCAATCTTATAAAATAAAAAAATTATAAAAACCGGGCTCTATTGCCCGGCAAAAAAATCCCACAATATGAGAAACAATTCCCATAATGCGGGAAAGTTTGCAAAAGGAGGTAAAACAAATGAGAAGTGATGAGTTTCTGAAAGGAGCACACAACAGTCTTGGCCGTTCTCTGATGAAGTCCATGGGTTACACAGATGAGGAGGTACGTAGGCCTAAAATTGGTATTGCCAATTCTTTTAGCGAGATCTGTCCGGGCAGCTACAATCTGCGTGAGATTGCAGAGAAAGTAAAAAATGGAATATATGCAGCAGGAGGGACCCCTGTGGAGTTCGGAACCATCGGACTGTGTGACGGCATCGGACAGGCTAACGAGGGCATGAGATATGTACTGCCATCCCGCGACCTCATTGCAAGTTCTGTAGAGCTTATGGTACAGGGACACAGACTTGACGGCATTGTGCTATTAGGCTCATGTGATAAGATTGTTCCCGGAATGCTGATAGCCGCTGCCAGGCTTAAAATTCCCGCGATCTTTCTGGGTGGTGGTTCCATGCTCGGCGGAGCTGTTTTTGATGGACGTAAATCAGATGTGAACTCCTGCGCAGAGGGATATGGAATGCTTTCAGCGGGTAAGACAACAGAGCAGGAGCTTAAAGATCTTGAAGAGACCTGCTGTCCTACATGTGGTTCATGTTCATTTCTTGGAACAGCTAATTCTATGAATTGTATCGCAGAGGCTCTTGGTATGAGCCTGCCTGGAGCCGCTTTGGTTCCTGCCGTCCATAATGATAGGAAACGTCTGGCATTTGAGACGGGCCGACAGATAGTGGAACTTGTGAGACAGGATATATGCGCGGATCAGATACTTACAAAAGAATCTATTTTAAATGCCATTAAAGTATGTATAGCTATAGGCGGATCCACGAATGTGGTAATGCATCTTATAGCAATCGCGAAAGAAGCCGGGGCAGATGTTGATGTCCTGCATGAGTTTGACGTTTTATCATATGATATCCCAACTATCGTAAAGATTAATCCCAGCAGTTATGAGTATAACACGGAGGATTTCTTCTTATCAGGCGGAATCGTGAGGGTTGTAGACTATATGCAGTCTCTTTTGTGTATGGATGTCATGACAGTAACCGGGAACACAATGAATGATAATATCAATTCTTTCCATTATAAATTCCCAGTGAACCCTGAAGTGATAAGGACTCTTGATAATCCGTTCGGATATTCAGGTTCAGTTGCAATTATGAAAGGAAATCTCTGCCCGCAGACCGGGGTGGCGAAACCGGGAGCCATAGATCCGAGTGTCCAGCACTTTGTGGGAAAGGCTATTTGCTTTGACTGTGAGGAGGAGGCAAACAGAGCGATCATTGATGGAAAGGTAGAGCCGGGCCATGTAGTAGTGATAAGGTATGAGGGGCCAAAAGGCGGGCCGGGAATGAGAGAGATGTATTCAGCCATGAAATATCTGTATGGCCGGGGACTGAATAAGAGTACTGCTCTGATTACTGACGGGCGATTTTCTGGATCAAACAATGGGTGTTTTGTCGGCCACATATCGCCGGAGGCACAGGAAGGAGGGCCAATTGCCATCATTCAGGATGGAGATGAGATAGAGATAGATATCGAGAAAAGAATAGTGGATCTTCATATTACACAGGAGGAGATGGACAGCAGGCTTAAAGAGTGGAAGGCTCCCAAACCACGGTTTGAGACAGGATATCTTTCCATTTATGGTAAACTGGCGGCATCAGCAGCAGAGGGGGCAGTACTGAAAGTCTGACGAAAGGACAGGCAGAAGGGAGGTAAAGTATGGATGTACAAATAACACTGCTGGGCGCGCTGATCGGCATGGCAGTCGCTATTATCTTGATACTTATAAAAGTGAATCCTACATATTCCATGATGGTGGGCGCGCTTGTGGGAGGCATCGTAGGCGGTGCGGGAATGACGGAAACGATCAGTATTATGCTGGACGGAGTTAAGAATATTGTGCCAACCATCGTACGAATAGTCGCCGCAGGAACACTGGCGGGAATGCTGGCAGGGTCTGGCGCTGCTGAAACAATATCGGATGCGATTATCAAGGTATTTGGGAAACGGTTCTCTATTGTAGCTCTTGTAATATGTGGATGGCTGCTGTGCGTGGCAGGGATATTCGGGGATGTGGTTATTCTCACTGTGGCGCCTATTGGCCTTGACATGGCGTTCAAACTTAAAATGTCCCGCCGGTCTGTTATTGTGTGCCTGATCGGTGGCGTGATGTCGGGGGTTATATGTGGACCTATCGCCAATACGATCGCAGTGGCAGAGATATTTGAAGTTCCTCTTACCATGGTGATGATGGCAGGGATTATTCCATCTGTGGCAGGGATTGCTGCTACAGTGGCCTGTACATTTTTTGCTGCGGACAAGGGAGAGATTATATTACAGCCAGTAGAAATGTCAGAGAATATTGACCGTCCAAAGCTGATAGGAGCCATAAGCGGCCCTGTTGTAACTATTGCTCTGCTGTTTCTGGATCCGATAGTGGGAATTAAAATAGATCCAATCATTGCCATGCCTATAGGCGCTATTGTTGGCGCTGCGGCTATGCGGCGATGGGGGCATTTCCGCGAATATCTGGAGTATGGACTTGGAAAAATGAGTGGTGTTGTTATGCTGCTGATTGGTACAGGGTGTCTGGCAGGCATTATTTCAAATTCTGATATACAGGCAGCAGTTACTTCAGCTATTGAGTTTCTCGGACTGCCCAGCTTTATACTGGCTCCGTTTTCCGGTGTGCTTATGGGGGCTGCCACTGCATCTGCAAGTGCAGGGGCCACCGTTGCAAGCCAGATTTTTGGATCGGCATTGCTGGAGGCCGGGGTTGGTGCAGTTGGAGCGGCAGCTATGATTAATATAGGTGCAGTCATGCTTGCCGGATTGCCCCACGGTAGTTTCTTCCACGTGAGCGCAGGGTCTGTGCAGATGGAAATGCGGGAAAGACTCAAAGTTATCCCATACGAGGCGGTCATAGGAGGGACAATGGTTATAGTATCGGCAATTGTCCTTGGCGGATTCGGACTGTTTAGTTGATTAAGTACTAATAATGGAGTATTAAGAGATTATGAAAGTAAAAATATATACGCCTGCCGTTACAATATTTAACAAAGACGGCAGTATTGATTTCAATGGTAATTTACAGGTAATGGAACATTTGATACACGGTGGGGTAGACGGCATAGTGCCCCTTGGATCTACCGGGGAATATCCGACCCTTTCTCTTCAGGCAAAAAAAGATTATCTGGATAAATATATAACCACTGCCAGAGGGCGGGTAGAACTGCTTCCAGGGACAGGCGGGGAAAATGCTGAGGACACAATTCATCTGTCTAACTATATTCTCAGCAGACATGGCAGAAAAATCAGAGGAGTCCTTGTTATTTCAGAGTTTTATTATAATATGGATGACGAAGATTTTTACCGCTATTATGCACGTATTGCCAATGAAATCAGAGGACGTGTATATATTTATAATTATCCCGAGCGGACAGGCCATAGTATTCCCCCGGATATAATTGCCAGGCTGGCAGAGAAATACGAAAATATTGTGGGTTTAAAGGATTCTGTGAAAGATTTTGGGCACACAAAAGCTGTTCTTGAAAAAGTTAAGCCATTCAGACCTGATTTTGAAGTATTTTCAGGTTATGATGATCAATTCCTTTTGAATGCATGGCTTGGAGGGGCAGGGGGAATAGGCGCCCTGTCGAATCTCCGCCCCGGTATTTGGGCTGAGTGGGTATCATCAGTGAACAGGGGGGATTTTAAACTGCAGGGAGAAATATATGAAAAAATTAAAAAGCTGATGGGACTGTATACCCTTGAGAGTAATCCTCAGAAACTTTTTAAAGAAATTATGCGTGAGTCAGGTTTGCCGATACAGACGCATTGTGTATTTCCGTTTGATCATCTGTCGGGGGACAGCTTGGAGAAATCAAAAAGTTTATTAGCGTAATTCTTATGCTGTGTACGGTATCCCCTCTATATGGTTCAAAAAGTGCCTCACACATGAAAAGCCTTGCTGTGAGGCACTTTTGCAGCTTTATCTCTCTATTTAATCCCTCTATTTAATATCTCCTCAGCCGCATCCATCTGCCGCACAATATCCACCTGCCGCTCGTCGAACAGCAGTCCCTTATTATACCGGTAATATTGGTCACAGCCATTTTCTTTTATAAACCAGATACTATAGTAATTGGCATTCAGCTCAGTGATAAAGGCCACCATCTCCTGGCTCTCGCCGAATGCCTCTTCCATGAAATTAAATACATTTTGAAGTGTTTTAGATGTGTATGCAATTTGTTCTTCCCGGTCTTTTACTTCGGTTTCGAATAAAGCTTTAATTTCGTCAAATACACCATCTCCAATAAATAGTTCTCCACGTATATTTACAGAATATCTTTCCAGGGTGGAGACTACTCTGTTAAATATTGCTTCCTCGCGGCGGCTGAGGTGCCCGGCTTGTTTCTGCCGGGCCAGGTCACTCTCGGCCATATGCCAGATGTCCTCCGCCATTGTGGTTATTTGATTTTCCTTATAATAAATAAGATATTCATATAGCTTGGCTACATAGGCATCCTGCGTATAGCTTTCTGTAAAGAGCTCGGCCAGCCGTCCATTGAGCAGGCTGACTATGCCGAGATGCTCATCCAGGGGCGAGGCATGAATCTTTTTAAGCAGGGAGTCATCCCAATGGCCTTTTAGTATATCCTCAATATTGTAATCTTTCCTGTATTTGTAATAAAGTTCCAGATAATTGGCAAAATCTTTTGCAGTCTTGGGATGCTGGATATATTGATATACCACATCTCTGTCTATGGGTTTGCGAAGAACTTCATATACTGAGATAAGCTCAGATAAATCCTCCCATCCCCTGGCAGTTGCAAAGTACTTACCGTCCACCGTTGTCTCTATTTTATAAAAATTTTCTTTCCTTAATTCAAGATAAGAAATAACTGCTGGATGTATACCCTGCCGGTATGCATATTCTTTCCATACGTCATAATTGGCAGCCACATCAATTTTTTTGATTCTGTCTAGTGTGACGATGTCAAATTCCCGGACAGATTTATTATATTCGGGGGGATTCCCGGCTGCTACAATGACCCATCCCTTTGGAACCTTCTGGTTTCCAAAAGTTTTGCACTGCAGAAACTGAAGCATCGTGGGGGCCAGAGTTTCAGACACACAGTTGATCTCATCAATAAAGAGGATGCCCTCATCGATACCCGTCTGCTTTATTTTTTCATATACAGAGGAAATGATTTCGCTCATAGTATATTCTGTCACAGAAAAATTCTGCCCGCCAAATTCCTTTTCCTGAATAAAAGGAAGGCCTACAGCGCTCTGCCTTGTATGATGTGTAATTGTATAGGACACCAGGCCTATTTTGCACTCCCTTGCGACCTGCTCCATAATTTGAGTCTTGCCGATTCCTGGAGGCCCCATCAGCAGGATGGGACGCTGACGCACGGTGGGGATTTTATACTCCCCAAAGGCATCTTTCAACAAATAGGCTTCTATTGTATCTTTAATTTCCTGTTTCGCTCTCTTAATATCCATATTTTTAAAGCTTTTCAGGCAAAAGTTGGCAATGCCTGAAAAATACAAATCAAAATCTGGGAATTGATCTGTATAATTCTCCCTTCTAAATATTTTATGCGCCAAGGGCACCCCCTAATACATGTCCTACGGACGGGTGGACTTCGTCCAGCAAGGTTTCATTTTTCAATTAAATCTTCTTCTTCCAAAACTAGCCTGATGGCCCAGGGGGGGACATCTACATCTTGGTAATCCTGCTGCATAAATACAAATGCAGTTTTATAGGCGGGCATCCTGGCAGGATATATTCCATAGCCATCTGTGAAATATATTAATCCGCGGAGTTCCTCAAATTCTCCTTTTTCTAAAAGATCATCCACATAAGCAAAAGCCGGCCTGTAATCTGTCCCGCCCTCCCCATACAAAGTCATTGTGCCCATATATTCTTTAAGGTCTTTTGTGCTGGTAATCTTCTGGTCGCAGTGTACCTTTTCATCACACTGGATTATATGGATATTTACTTTTTTAAAAAAACTATTTTTTTCACTGAGCACAGAGTAGGTTTCCTCAAGGAATTTTTGGATCAATTCGCCTGAACAGGACATAGAAGTATCGATTACCACGGCAACTTCTGAAATCTTTTTGACCTCCTTAGTCTCCTGAGGCTCTATGAGAGGCATATTTCCGTACATACGAAGTCCGTAGCTGTAGAACGTGTAGTCAAAGGAGTCAGGGTCCACGGCAACTTCCTCATGCATTACTGCAAACTTCCTCAAAAAGTCTTTATAATCATGTTTTTCTCTATTCTCTATTTTAAGCTGTCCCAGTAAATCTCCCGACTTCTCAGAAGCTTCCTTAGAAAAGGTTTCCAGGTCTGTCTCCATGCGTTCATTGATATCCTGCCATTTCTGATTAAGGATGGGGTCAGGCTTTCTGCCGGGTTTCTGATTTTCCCAGTACTGATGGTCATCAGCATAGAATTCCTTCTCAAGCTGAGCGAGCTCCTTTTCGCTAAGTTCCCAGGATGCCAGGCTTTTATAAATTCTTTCAGCATTGAGGACATGTCCAAGGGACTCCAGCCTTTGGTAGGTATCCCTTCTAAGGAGGCTTTTGGAAAACCGGATGGACCGGTGGAAACTGCTGTCAATTATATGTTCTGCTGCAATGTCACAGCTCAGATTCCAGCATCTCCCATCCATCCCCCTTTTTACCATATGGCGGAAAATACAGTGGAAAACCATATGAAGATATCCTCTGTTTACGAGAATACGGTTCTCCTTATACAAGCCTCCTAAATGCTGGGGATGAAAATACATAATATTCCCGTCGGTGCCAAAAGGAGCGGCTCCCGGATCCATCTGGTATACAAAACTGCTCAGAGCCACATCGAGAAACCTCATCCCTAAATATAATTCATCCCTTGCTGCACAGAGTATTTGTATTCCTATACTTTCCAGCCTCTGGGCAACCTCCCGGTTTTCGTTGTTTTCTTGTACTGTCACAGGGTCATCTCCCTTCCGCTGCCATATATGAATGAGGGTTATACTCATATACCAGATTAATATATTCTATATTTATAACTGAAAAAGTTTTTTCTTTTTCGGCGTAAATTTCTGCTTCTCATTCATAAGATAACTTAAAATTTCCGTTTTTCCTGATTCGGCTGTTGCTTCTAATGCATACTCTATCATACCGGGAGTCCAGAATACCTGCCCGGAGATTACTTTTATATAATCCAGACGGTCCTCTTCAATGACATATTCTAAGATCTCCTCATATCTTTTTTGAATCATGGAAATATAAGCTTCCCGGTGCGCGCCGGCCAGATGATAAGGGTATTTAAGCCGTGAAAATGCAATATCCGCCAGGACTTTCGGCTTGTCCCAGGCAGCAGCCACAGAGAATAGGCTATCATATTTGCGGTAATCCAATTCTTTATTGTAAAAGCATTGGCGGTAGTTATTGCCGGAACCATGGTGTTGGGTAAATAAAATCCGTGCCGGGGTATTTTCCACAGCTTCCTCATAATGCTCTGGGAATACCAGGTAGGCGCAGCCGCCATTTTGAAAGCAGAATGTTACGTCAATGCGCTGCCACAGCTCGCCGAGAATCTCCTTGACGCAGGAGCGCAGTCCATTTTTCATGTACACAGTCAAAGCTGAAAGATTCCCGCATCCGGTGAATGCCCCGCTGCCAATGTGCATGAGGGAATCTGAAAATTCCAGGTGCCTGAGATTTTTACAGCCATAAAATATATAATTTCCGATTTCCCGTATAGTATCAGGGAAAATAATCTCTTCAATTTTGGGGCCCCAGAGCGGTTGTCCACTATCTTCTGACATAAATTGCCCCTCGCTCTCCCACACCAGAATATCTGCATCTTTTTCGGCTTTTCTGTCAGAAAATGCATATCCTGCAGCCCGGGTTACTGGAAGGCCATTTATATAAGCAGGAATTTCCACACGGGAACCACTGCCGTGGCATCTGAAAATTTCTATTTCCTTGTCTTTTACTTTATAATAAAACCGCATAAATACACCAGACCTCTTTTTTGGAGTATAGTTGGAAATTTAATCCCGCGTGCAGCGGGCTAAGGGAACATGTTTACATGTCCATTTGGCGGCTGCCGCCAGGGCCGAATACCCCGATACTTGCATCGCTGCTAGTTTGATGCCACGTATGCTTACATCAGGGTCTCTGGATCTTAGTTAATATTTACTTTCCTATTATAAAAGGGGCCGCTTATTTTTTCAAGGACTCCTTTTTGTACAATGTATGTCCTTAACAGCGCTATTTTAATACAACGGCTTGAATGGACATGTAAAATAGTTTATTATTAAATTATCTTTTTTTACGAATGAGAGGGATAACCTATGGACGAAATCGCAGTACTGATTCCTTGCTACAATGAGAGCAAGACAGTCACAAAAGTAATTCATGACTGGAAGGAGGCAATTCCAGAAGCCGTTATTTACGTATATGATAATAATTCTATGGATGAAACTGCCGAACTGGCTGAGAGGGCAGGGGCAGTTGTACGCCATGAATACCAGCAGGGGAAGGGGAATGTCATTCGGAGGATGTTTCGCGAGATTGATGCCAAGGCATATATAATGGTAGACGGAGATGACACGTACCCTGCAAAGTTCGGACGGGAGATGGTGGAGAAGGTTCTCTGCCGTCATGCAGATATGGTCGTAGGAGACCGCCTGTCCTCCACTTACTTTACGGAGAATAAACGGCCTTTCCATAATTTTGGCAATACTTTGGTCCGCAAATCAATTAATACACTGTTTAAAAATGATATAAAAGATATCATGACAGGTTACCGGGCATTTAGTTATAATTTTGTTAAGACATTTCCGGTACTGTCAAAAGGATTTGAAATTGAAACTGAGATGAGCATTCACGCGGTGGACAAAAATATGCAGGTGGAGAATGTGATCATAGAATACCGCGACCGTCCCGAGGGAAGCGAATCGAAATTAAACACATACAGAGATGGGATGAAAGTGCTCCGCACAATTTGGCGTTTATACAGAAGCTATAAACCACTTGGATTTTTTTCATTTGTATCTCTTATGCTTGGACTGATCAGTACAGTCTTTTTAATTCCAGTGCTGGTCACTTATGCACAGACGGGGATGGTTCCCAATTTCCCCACGTTAATTGTGTGCGGATTTGTATATATGGCAGCTATTATCTCATTTTTTGCAGGGTTAATCTTATCGTCTATTGTCCAGCAGGACAGACAGGATTTTGAAATACGCCTGATTGCCAGCCAAAACCGTTTTCAACAGAATATTGAAAAAGAGGCCGCAGGACAGAAGCCTGGCCAGTAAAAGAATCTTGAAACCCAGCGAAACCTTAGCTGGGTGCTGGGAACAATTTTGCAGCAGACTATGTCCAGGCCCTTTAGTGATAAATGAGAAGCAGGCCTGTTAATATTCCTAAAATTGTCATCAGCACGGAACGTTTACTTTGGCACATCCAGGCAGATTCGGGGAGAAGTTCCCCAAAAATGACATACAGCATAGAACCGCCCGCAAAGCTAAGGCTCAAGGCCAGGCCAAGGGAGCCCAGATCGCCGATCAGGTAGCCAATAGCGGCTCCAATAATCGTGGGCGTGCCGCTTAGGGCTGTCAATAATATGGCTTTCTCTTTTGCCATGCCTCCGCTGATGAGAGGGACTGAGATTGCCATCCCGGCGGGAACATTGTGGATTCCAATGAGGAGTCCCAGAACTAATATAGCTTTTATATTTCCATGGCTGCCCGCATAGGAAGCGCCGATTGTCATCCCCTCTGGTACATTATGGACGGCAATCGCGCAGGCCATCACAGCGCCTGCCATGAATAGAGAATGGTCTGCCCCGCTGCTTCTGGCTTCTGTTATATTGTGAAGCAAGTATATAATGACTGCCCCTGCCATGATTGAAAATATAACTGCGAAGATATTTATATTTGTTTCTATGGCATCCAGGATAAGGTCAAAACACACTATGCTGGTCATAACACCTGCAGCGAAACTTAAAAGCATGCCTACACTTCTGCCTGATTCCTTTTTAAACAGCGCTCCAAAGAGGCCTCCCAGTCCCATACCGCCGGCTCCGGCTACTGCTGCTGTCAGTAATAATTCTCCTATTGTATCCATAGTAGTCACCTCTTTTTTATGAACTATGCCTAATGTCCTGCCAGATAAAGCTGGGGACAATTCTGCAGTGTACTATGCAATAAGCATATTCACATATTCAACATTATAAACACAAAATACTAAAAAATCTATACTTGGGGGTTGTATGATATAATGGCGCCAGGGGGGGTCCTTAATACATACTGAAGGGCGTTCCATTACATATGTCCCTGCGGGAAGGCGGATACACCCAACAGAGCCGCGCCCAGGAGTTTTTCCGATGTATGCCCCTGGATATATACAATATAGAAGGAAGGATCTTATATGTTAAAAATCATAATATCTCCTGCCAAGAAAATGAATGTTTTAGATGAGTTTACCTGCCCGGTGACTTATCCGGCATTTTTGGGGCAGGCGCTTTATCTTCATGGTATATTGTCAGGAATGTCCCAGGAGGAATTAAAAGAGTTATGGAGATGCAGTGATAAGCTGGTTCATGCTAACTGGGAACGCCTGCATTCTTACAGTCCGTCCCGGCTGCTGACGCCAGCGCTGCTTGCCTATGAAGGGATACAGTACCAGTATATGGCTCCCCATATATTCTCAGAAGCAGAATGGGAATATACGGTTCAACATTTGCGGATTCTGTCGGGATTTTATGGTATTTTAAGGCCCACAGATGGAGTAGTCCCATACCGTTTGGAGATGCAGGCAAAACTTAAGACAGAAAACGCCAGCCACCTCTATGATTTCTGGGGCGGGAGCCTGTATGATAAATTGAAGGGAGAAGCCGTTGCTTCAGAATATATGGATATTTTAAACTTAGCCTCAGCAGAATACAGCCGTGCTATTCTGCCTTATATAAAGCCGCCTGTGAGATGCTTTACCTGTATTTTCGGAGAAGAAGTACGGGGGAAAACTAAGGTAAAGGCCACACAAGCGAAAATGGCCAGGGGCGAAATGGTCCGCTGGATGGCCGAAAATCAAATATCGAATGTGGAAGATATTAGGGACTTTAGGAGGTTGGATTATGAATATCAGCCTGGCCTGTCAACAGAGACAGAATATGTTTTTATTAAAAATGTAAAAAAACAGGATTTATAGTAAACCATGTTCCTCTATAGCGCGCTTTAATCCATCCGGGTCATTGAGGAGCATCCAGCTGCCAAGCGCCATGCATTCTGCCGCATACAGCATTCCTTTTTCGCCGATGCTCATTCCTGCCTGGGCAGTAGCCGACCAGTGGTGGAGAGGGGTGCCCTTGCACATGGCAGCGGCGCTGAGCATGACTGTGGGGACAGTGTGGCTGACGTCTGAAACATCTGTCCCAATGGCCAGGGGTACTGGCTGGTCTTCCAACGGCTCTAACCCAGTGAAATAAAGGCCGTTGTTTTCCAGTCCCGCCTGGCGGCTTACATTTCTTGCAAACTCCAATTCTTTTTCAGTGTAAATGGGAAGCGCTGTCTGTTCCATGGCATGATAGAAAATCTCGGCCAGTGTCCGGTTGACTTTCATTTCCTTATTGCTGGCGGCCAGCTCAATCTCCACCCTGGTACCAGTCATAAGTGCAGCGCCTCTTGCACAGTCGTCTACCCTTCTGGATACGTCCTCTGTCTTTGCGCGTTTCCCTGAGCGGATAAAATAGTTGGTGGAGGCGTAGGCGGGCACGATATTAGCGGGGCCGCAATCACTGGTATAGGCATAGTGGATCCGGACGTCGTCAGCCACATGCTCCCTGAGATAATTAACGCCTACATTCATCAACTCGGCTGCATCCAGCGCACTGCGCCCAGCTTCTGGATGCTTGGCTGCATGGGCTGAGGTCCCAAAAAATTTATAATTTTTAATGTCCTGGGCCTGCCAGATATCGTAACTCACCCTGTTTCTGTCAAATGGATGCCAGGTTACTGCCACGGATAAATCATCAAATACGCCCTGCTCATTCATGCGGATCTTTCCTATGACGATTTCCTCTGCCGGGCATCCATAAACGCGGATCGTCCCTGCTCCTTTTCTGCCTTTCATTTCCGCCTCTATCTGTGCCTTGAGAGCACAGGCGGCTCCAGCGCAGGCAGTACCTAGAAGGTTATGGCCGCATCCGTGGCCTGGTAATCCGGTAGGGCAATATTGGCTGACTGCCTCCTGGCCAAGTCCAGGCAAGGCATCGTATTCTGCCAAAAATCCGATGACAGGCTCGCCGTACCCCCATTCGGCAATAAAGGCTGTTTCAAATCCGGCAATGTTCCACTGCACGGAGAAACCACGGCTCTCTAGGAATTCGGCAAGGCATCTGGAGGAATACACTTCCTTGCCAGATAATTCAGGGTGCCGGAATATTTTGTGGGCAGTCTCCCTCATAAAATCAAAATTTTGGTCAAACCATCCCTTTAAGACGGAAGCACTTATTTGAACCATATAGACTAGATCCTCCTATCCTTATTTTAAATATCAGTTAATACATAACTCAGGGCGTTCCATGGCATAACCCTCACGGACAGACAGAAGTAAGGGCGCCACAGAGACAGGCCGAATTCAGCGGATGCTTTCCTGCAGTCCAAGGGTAATTCTTTTACAGAAGCTGTCTCTGTCCTCCCCCTGCCCTCTCTGCAATATATCTGAAATGGAACCATCCCGCATAGTGATGATTTTATCACAGTATGCTGCTACCCTTGCGTCGTGCGTGACCAGGATGATTGTCTTTCCATAGTTTCTGTTAATTTCTTCCAACATATCCATAACGGCCTCACCTGATTGTGAATCCAGGCTTCCGGTAGGTTCGTCTGCTAAAATGACAGCGGGACTGTTCATAAGGGCACGGCAGATGGCCGTCCTTTGTTTTTCGCCCCCGGAAAGCTCGCTGGGAGTTTTATCCAGCAGATGTGACAGTCCAGTCCTGGCAGCATAGGACTTAGTCCGCTCTTTTATGGCAGAAATATCATCCCTGTCCAGAATTGACGGAAGATAAATATTTTCTCTTACAGTTAGGTTGTCCATCAGGCAAAAGTCCTGAAATATGAATCCAAGTTCTTTTCGTCGGATATCAGATAGTTCATCTTTGTCAAGCTCTCCTGTATCTCTCCCCTGAAAATAGACAGTTCCCTGGGTAGGCCTGTCTATGAGGCCAAGAATTTTCAGGAGCGTGGTCTTTCCACAGCCGGATCTCCCCATAATGCCTATAAACTCCCCTTCATTTGCGGAAAAATCTATCCCTTTTAGAACTTGGATAGTTTCGGAATAATCCCGGATGATTGAATCTGCTTTGATTACTGTTTTCATAGTACCTCCCTGCTTAGTTGTTTATCTGTTTCCAGAGACAGCGGTATATGCACCATGCTGCCAGAAAGTGTATAAAGAGATATGCGCATAGGCACAGGGCGAATACCTGAATATATAGTCCGATCTCGGAAATAGAATAGAACCGGATCTGCCACATTATAACGGTCAGCATGAAGCCTGCTGCTATGCCAATTGCGGCAGGCAAAAGTACAAAGGGGCGGTATTGCCCTATAAACAGCTTTTTGCGTTCCTGCACCCTCATGCCCGTCTGATCCAGAAATTTATATTGCCACTTTAACTCCCTGATATTAGCCTCATACTGGGCGTACAGGAGGAAAAAATATGCAATAAAGAGGATGGAGGCCACGGCTCCATAAATAGTTATTTTGAAGTTTTGCTCCCCCATATGGTCTGCCAGCAGCTGATTCCGGGTATAAAAATGCTTAATTGAGGGATCCCAGTCTTTTTCATGTGGATATTTAGTATCCAGAAATGAAAGTGATCCGATAAACTCTGAAGTATTTTCACTGGGCACATCCCAAACTACCAGATTGGTCGGCCCTTCAGTCAGGTTGGAGTCATGTTCCATTGTATATGATTTCCACTCTTGATTTGTTATCTGCAGGCGTTCATCCCAGTTCTCTTCATTTTGCCTGGAAATGGTCTGGTATATTTTATTAAACCATTCGTCAGACATAACAATAAGGTTTTCTTCCAGTCCCTGGTGGAAGGCGCCGGTAAGTACTGCCCTTTCTTGGCTTTTGATCTTTCTTTCAGGGAAAATATGATCCACGTCACTGGTATTGTATACATCCAGCGGCTGGCCGAAGCGGAGCCTTGGCTTGAGGCTTCCTATATCCCAGTCTATTGGTTGGGCCTTTACAGACCTGTCCTGCTGATATACCACATGCATCTCCTGGTCTTTTAACCCCAGGTTTTTAGTTTCCAGTGACAGTGCTGCCCTAAGTTCATTGTATGTGGACTGGGATATCCCTATGTGCTGCCCTTGTATCCATATGACACTGCGCCCGCCGCCCCAATGTTCCCTCTCCTCATCCCCGTCTATAGACGTTATGCGGACCATGGGATATACAGACATCTGAGCTTTGTACTGTGCAGAAATTTCCTGCAGCTGATCCATATCCTGTGAGTATGCCATACCTACAACATCATAAGGGAACAGGGTCTGGGAGTCTTCGGCAATAAGGGCGCTGAACAGCCGTATACCTGCCAATCCCCACAGACAAATCTGGATTGTGGATAATACAATCATATTTCTGGTATTTGATTTGAATTTTGAGTAAAAAGGACTTACCTTCAGTATATTAGGAAAATATCTGGAATCTTTTTTCCTGTAATGCCTGAAAAAGACAGCCAGTCCGCCCGAAAGAACCCAGGCGAATCCTGGAACCAGCGCCAGGAATATATAGACTGTTTCTGCAGATTTTTGCCTGGAAAACCACAGACAGGCAAGGGCAATCAGGATAATCCCGGCAATCAGACGCCAGACAAGTCCTTTACTGTAGACAGGTTCTGGTTTATTTTGAGGCGCTGCGGCCTGTCCGATGCCCGCCCTGACAATATGATCCTGATTCAGCATAAGAGCCAGGCAGCAGATAAAGAGGTATATACCAAAAGTAACTCCCAGGCTTTCCAGTGAAACCCACATGCCTGATGCGGCGATCCCTAGAATAATCCCTGCCCCGCCGCCTGTAAGGATGCACAGCATATATTCAAGAACCAGCATTGCATATAGCGTTTTTCTGCGGATACCGAGCATCAAATATACGGCATATTTATTTCCTCTGTTTTTTATATAATGTGAGACGACGGCAAACATCAAAAAGAGGAACACCAAAGATAACATTCCCCCAAGCTCAATGAACATCCGAAGAAGTCCGTTTCCTTTGAAAATATCTTCAATGCCGTGGACTTCCTGCATTTTCATATAAACAGATGAACAGACATAGAGGACAAATGCTGTCAGGACCCCTCCCAATGTAAGTAGGATGTTCAGACTTTTATAAAATGTAAAATTTTTCAATATAATATGATAAAATTCTGCCGGATAAGGTTTTTCCTTCGCCTTTTTTATTTTTGCCGGCCGTGGCTGTTCCTTTGCAGCTTTCGAATCTTTAAATTCAAATAAACATACTTGTGTAAAGAATTCACCAAATGATATGGCAGAAAATATGAGGAAGGAAGTAATATAGGGAAATGAAAAAACTGTGGCTGCCAAGAGCAGCATTTCTATATGCTTTAATGTGTTTATCCATCTATGGCGGGTCGTTTTCAGCATGAGAATGGCATCTGCGGCATACAAGACAATTCCCAGCAGGATCATGCCGTGGGCGGCCATGATGATCAGTCCGTCAACCTGCCAGTCCTTTGTCCAAAAGCCTACATAATCCTGGCTGCGGACAGCGGCCCCAAATGCGGAATATATATTATAACGTTTTTCCCCCATAGGAACAGAAATAAACAGGGGGCATACTGCCATTATACAAGCGCTAATCCATGCAGTCCTTTTTTTGATTATTTCCATGTGCTTCTCCTTTGACAACAGATTTTATTCCCTCGGGCAATGCGGCATTTTCACGTGTCTATGTGGAGGCTGCCCACCGGGCCTAATACTCCAAGGCTTGCGTTGCTGCCAGTTTGATGCCCCGTATGCCTGCGCCGGGGTATATACTCTCAAGGGCATCCTTTAACTTATGCCTTTACAGGCAGGCGGACTTTATACGGCAAAAAATATAGAGTGATATAATTATAGCAGAATGGCTCCTGGATAGCCAGAGAATGCCAGATAATTTACAGCCTTTATGGGGCCTGTCTTTTTGCCGGGCGGTATTCCTGCGAGCAGCAAGCCAAAAGGACATGCTTATATGTCCATTTGGCAACGGCCCCATTTGACTGGATTGATACGTTGGTTTGTGTGGTTTTTGCACATAAAAAGTGTGGATTTTTGATTGTTTGATAGAATAATGAATTGCTATTTTTTGGGGATTGTTGTATAATAAAAATATTGTAAAACGTGGGAGAGTATCCGTAAGGAGAAGTAAGAAAATGAGAAGATCAAAACGTATTGAGACATTGGACAAGCGTCCGGTAAATTTGGATGGCTATATAAATGAATGGCCGGAGATGGGATTTACTGCAATGAAGAGTCCTTATGACCCGCAGCCTTCTGTCAGGGTAGAGGATGGCAGGATTGTAGAGCTGGACGGGAAGAAAAGAGAGGAGTTTGACTTTATTGACCAGTTTATTGCAGATTATGCCATCCATGTTGGACGGACAGAGAGTTCTATGCGCGTGCCGTCCCTTGATATTGCAAGGATGATTGTGGATATCCATGTTTCCAGAAAAGAGATCTTGGAACTTGTAAGTGGGATTACCCCGGCGAAGATGGCGGAGGTGATGAACCACCTGAATGTAGTTGAGCTTATGATGGGCATGCAGAAGATCAGGGCCCGGAGGACTCCGGGGAACCAGGCCCACATCACGAATTTAAAGGACGATCCGGTTCAGATTGCCGCGGATGCCGCGGAAGGGGCGCTTCGGGGGTTTGCTGAGGAAGAGACAACTATGGGAGTGGCCAGATATGCCCCGTTAAGCTCTATTGCACTTTTGATCGGATCCCAGGTGGGGCGGCCGGGGGTATTGACCCAGTGTTCCGCGGAGGAGGCCACTGAGCTGGAGTTAGGCATCCGGGGACTGACCACATATGCAGAGACGTTGTCTGTGTATGGCACGGAAAAAGTATTTATTGATGGAGATGACACGCCTTATTCTAAAGCGTTTCTTAATTCAGCGTATGCCTCAAGAGGACTGAAGGTACGTTTTACATCAGGCGCCGGCTCTGAGGTCCTGATGGGCAGCAGTGAGAAGAAATCCATGCTTTATCTGGAATGCCGCTGCCTCTATGCAACAAAGGGCGCCGGGAGCCAGGGCATACAGAATGGGTCTGTAAGCTGCATAGGCGTGGCAGGGGCTGTGCCTGGAGGCATACGGGAGGTCATGACAGAGAACTTGGTGGCTGCTCTTTTAGGGTTGGAGTGCGCATCCTCCAATGACCAGAGCTTTTCCAATTCTGATATGAGGAGAACTGCCAGGACAATGCTGCAGTTCCTGCCTGGAACAGATTTTATTTTCTCTGGCTATGCAGGGGAGCCTAACTATGACAATATGTTTGCAGGGTCTAATTTTGATGCAGAGGATTTTGACGATTATAATGTGCTGCAGAGGGACATGCAGGTGGACGGCGGGTTAAGGCCTGTGACAGAAGAAGAAGTCATACATGTCCGAGGGAAAGCCGGAAAGGCGGTACAGGCTGTGTTCAGGCAGCTGGGACTGTCACCTGTGACAGATGAGCAGGTGGACGCTGTCACCTATGCACATGGCAGTAAGGACACACTGCCACGCGATGTGACGGCGGACCTTATGGCTGCAGAGGATGTGCTGAAGCGGGGCATAACCGGTATAGATATCGTAAAGGCATTGGCCGAGACAGGGTACCAGGATATTGCGGAGAGCGTATTGAGTATGCTCAAGCAGCGCGTTGCTGGTGATTATATGCAGACGGCGGCTATTTTGGACAGAGACTTCCATGTCCTGTCAGGAGTCAACACACCCAACGACTATATGGGGCCGGGGACTGGTTATCGTGTAGAGGGAGAGCGCTGGGAGGAGATTAAGAAGATTCCCCATATTATAAACCCGCAGGATATTTAGGAGGAAAGACCATGCAGATTAACGAAGCTTTAGTGAAACAGATAGCGAATGCTGTCCTGGCTGAAATAAAACAGAAAGGTACACAGGAACCTTCAAACAGTGTACAGTCCACAAGTCCCGCCCCTTCCCTCGCAGGGCATGACCGGGTGAATGAAATCAAGACTTCCTATGTTTCTTATCCCAGGGCGAAGAAGGGGACAGACCCTAAGGAAGTTGTTATTGGGGTTGGGGCCGCCTTTCAGAGAGAGATAAAAAAGACAATCTGCGGCATCCCTCTGGATGATGTACTGAGAAATATTAAGGCTGGCATAGAGGAAGAGGGGCTGATACCCAGGGTTGTCAAGATTTTAGATACATCGGATGTATGCTTTATGGCATTGGAGGCTGCCAAGCTTTCAGGATCAGGTATTGGTATCGGCCTGCAGTCAAAAGGGACAACGGTAATTCATCAGAAGGATTTATACCCCCTTTCCAATTTAGAGTTGTTTCCCCAGGCTCCCCTTATGGATCTGGACACATACCGTCAAATAGGCCAGAACGCGGCTAAGTATGTAAAGGGCGAGCAGGTTGTGCCGGTTCCCTGCACTAACGACCCTATGTCCAGGCCTAAATATCAGGTAAAGGCGGCGCTGATGCATATTGCGGAGACAGAACAGCTGGATCCGGAAGTAGGAATTATCGAATGGGAGGGATTATGATATGCAGTACCCATTAGGAGAACATGAAAAGGAACGTATTACATCAAAGACAGGAAAGAAGCTGACAGATATTACATTGGATGAGGTTATGAAGAACCATGTGGCGGCGGATGATATCAAAATATCAAAAGAAATGCTAAGGGCCCAGGGCCAGGTAGCCAGGGAAGCGGATAATGGCCCTATGGAGAAGAACTTTGAAAGGGCTGCAGAACTGGTGGATGTGCCGGATGATGTGATTTTGAAGATGTATGATAAGCTGCGCCCGAACCGCTCTACAAAGCTGGAGCTGGTTATGATGGCCCAGGAGCTTTTGGAGAAGTACCACGCAAGGAACTGTGCAAGGCTTGTGATGGAAGCCGCTGAAGTGTATGAGAAGAGAGGGATTCTGCTTTGAGTTATATTGCTGGAGTAGATATAGGTAATTCAACTACAGAAGTCTGCGTTGGCGAGGCCGGGGGGGATGGCAGGATCCATTTTCTGACCAGCGCCTCCTGCGCTACCACTGGTACAAAGGGAACAGTCGAAAATATCCATGCCATTAAATCTGCGCTAGTCCAGGCAATGAGTAAGATTGGCCGGGAGGTGACAGATATTGACCTGATCCGGCTAAATGAAGCCGCGCCGGTTATCGGGGATACTGCCATGGAGACTTTGACGGAAACAATTATTACGGATTCTTCTATGATTGGCCATAATCCCTCCACTCCGGCCGGTGCAGGGCAGGCTGTTGGGGAGATTCTCTTGATTGAGAATATATCCCGGGGCGTGCCGGGGATTCCCTATATTGTGGCTGCGTCTGCAGTATATTCCTATGAGGAGGCCGCGGCTATTTTAAATCAGTCGGCGGATTCGCTGGATATTACAGGGGTCATTCTGCAGGCGGATGAGGCCGTGCTTGTGGAAAACCGTTTGCAGAAGAAAGTGCCGATTATTGATGAAGTGGCACGCATCGATAAACTGCCTGACGGTGTTCTGGCGGCTATTGAGGTAGCCCTTCCCGGGCAGACAGTGAGGATGCTTTCTAATCCCTATGGCATTGCCACATTGCTTAGCCTAAATGCAGAGGAGACACGGGTCATTACGCCAATTGCCAAGAGCTTAATCGGCAAGCGCAGTGCGGTTGTAATTAAGACGCCGGGGGGCAATATCCGGGAGAATGTGCTGCCTGCAGGTGAAATTTATCTGGATGCGCAGAATAGTACTTCTGTTAATCTGGACGAGGGCGCTCAGAAGATTATGGAGGCTGTGTCTAATGCAGGGGATATACGGGACATCAGCGGCCAGGAAGGGACCAATGTAGGAAATATGCTGGCCCGTATCAGGAAGGGCATGAGCGAGGTGGATGCAGGAGCCGATGCAGACATACGCATCACAGATATCCTTGCAGTGGATACACTGGCGCCTGTGCTTATCTCGGGCGCCCTTGCAGGTGAAACCTGTCTGGAGAAAGCGGTGGGGATTGCTGCCATGGTTAAGACACAGCAGCTCCCCATGAGGCAGATTGCCCAAAGGCTGGAAGGGGAATTAAGTACAAAGGTTATGGTTGCGGGAGTGGAGGCCGTGATGGCTACCCTGGGGGCTCTGACTACACCCGGAACAAAGCTGCCCCTGGCAATTTTGGATATGGGAGGCGGTTCTACCGATGCTGCCGTGATTTCCCAGGAGGGAAGTGTGGCTATGACACACCAGGCAGGCGCCGGAGAACTTGTTTCTATGTTGATAGAGACGGAGCTGGGGTTAGGCGACCGTCATATGGCGGAACAGATTAAGAAGTATCCTCTCGCCAAGGTGGAGAGCCTTTTTCATATGCGTATGGAGAATGGGCAGATGACTTTTGTGGAAGAATCCATTGACCCCAGGTTTTATGGCAGGGTAGTATTGCTTGCAGAGGATGGGTTTATCAGAATGGAACAGGATATCCCTATGGAAAAGATTGTACAGGTGCGCAGAGATGCGAAACGGAAAGTCTTTTTGACAAATGCTTTCAGGGCGCTGAAAAAAGTGGCTCCCGGGCATGACCTGAAAAATATTACGAATGTGGTATTGGTGGGTGGGTCGGCTGAGGATTTCGAGATTCCTGAAATGCTTATGGAGGAGTTTTCTAATTACCGGATTGTGTGCGGCAGAGGAAACATCAGGGGTACACAGGGCCCCCGTAATGCTGTGGCCACGGGACTTGTGCTTTCATATGCAGGAGAAATGCAGTCATGATTATTAAAAAACCTTCGATCTTTATATATGTATATTTACCGGATGCGGCAGTCCTGCGGGAAATATGTGCTGGCATAGAGGAAGAGGGCGTGTTTTATGAGGTGGCGGAAATGTCTGATATATGCCCGGGTGAGCTGGCGTGGAATGCTGCCAATGATTCTATGCTGGGGTCGGGAATAGGCTTAAATGGTTCCCATGCGGCTTTTCAGATGCGGGGAGCCAATAAAAAGCGCAGTGTGCAGGAGTATGATAAACCAACCCGTGAGCAGGCGCGTATGCTGGGAGCTAATAGCGCCAGGGCCATTAAAAAGCTGCCTTTTAAATAGGAGGTTCTATGTTTCTGCCCTGCAGGAGGATTCCAGTTAAATGATGAAATAATGTTTAAAAGGGGAGATGAGTATGAAGATTTATACTAAAAATGGGGACAGCGGTAAAACTTCTCTCATGAATGGAATTAGTGTTTCAAAATCTGATGACCGAATTGAGCTGCTGGGGACTATTGATGAATTAAGCAGCAATATTGGCCTTGCTAAAGTGATCGCTGAGCCATCTTTAAGAGAGCGCCTGTCACAGATACAAAGGGAGCTGATGCAGATGATGGCCGGTATTGCTGATCCCAGAAATATGGAATATCGGTTTACTAAAGAAGAAACACTGGGTCTTGAGGAGGAGATTGACCGCATGGAGGCTCTGTTTACACGGGCAAAAGAGTTTGTCCTTTATGGGGGCTGTGAACAGTCCGCACGCCTGGATGTGGCACGGGCTGTTGCCAGGAGGGCGGAGCGCAGGTTTCGGCGGGTGGCCCAGAATTATGGGGCTGACAGTAAAGCCATGCAGTATATGAACCGGCTGGCAGATTATTTATATGTCGCGGCCCGCTATGCGGACTTTAGATCTTTGACAGAGCCAGATGAAAAGGTACGCCAGGAGATTGTAAAAAATGTGATGGAGAACATAGGAAGATAGAGGATTCCATTGGTGTCAATATAATTTAACAGACAGCAAGAGGCTGCCGCGAAATTAGTTATCCATACGGAGTATGGTATTTGCAGGGGATACCTGCTCCATATTACGCCGGATATCTAAGATTGCGGCAGCTTTTTGTGTACTTTAAGTCATTACATCCAGCATAACTGTGGTTAGAAATATATTGCCTTTATCAATATAATGAATTTCCCCATTATATTTATGTACCAGATCCATGACAATCTGATGCCCCAGGCCATGCCCTTCCCCTTTCATGGAATGAAATCCATTTTGAGTAGGGTGCTCGTAGGGAAGTTTAGAGTTTTCTACCTCTATTATCCAAAAGTTTGCCCTGGCCTGCATTTGTACCGTCAGTTTGCGTTTGTCTTCTGGAAGGAGCAGGCAGGCTTCGATTCCATTATCAATCAGGTTTACGAGAAGGCCTGCCATGTCTACAGGTTCGATCTGGCAGACGGGAGGGACATAAATATGCCAGACTGGCAGGATTTTATGCTGCCGGCAATAACGGTGCTTGATGTTTAGTACAGTATTTATAACTGGAAGGGAAGTAAAGTATATCTGTTCCTTTTGGAAACTAAATTCATTTGTTTTGCCAGATAAAGCAGTGCTGGCCATTTTTTGGACCTCATCCCATTGCATTTTAAGGGAAGCGGCATTCTCAAGCATCTGCCGTGTCCTGCGCTGTGTATATTCAGCCTTGGCATATATAGAGATTGTCAGGCATGTGACACCCAGCAGTATACTCATCAAAATAAAGGCGGCCCACTCATATATGCTATAGTTCTGGGAAATATGGGGAAAAATAAATACCCTAAACCCTAATATACAGAAGAACATTATGGCAATACAGATAATGTAGTATATGAAGTTTTTTCTTTTTACAGGAAAGCTTTTATTCCCGAGAGCGAGGAGCCGAGCGGACATGTTTACATGTCCATTTGGCGACTGCCGCGAGGGTCTAATACCCCGGCTTGCAGTGCTGCTAGTTTGATGCCCCGTATGCTTGCATCGGGGCGTTTGGCTCTCAGATTTAGGCTGTGGAGTATTATATAAGGTTTGCATCAGGGTACGCCGGTATTCCTGTATCTCTGTATTTTGGGGACAACTGGACAGATGGCCTAAGATCTGAAGATGGTTGGAAAGATCATGGCGTAGTTTGTGGACTTCATCGGGATCCGCCTGTATATTCTGATAAAATGCATATTGGTTTTTCAAAATCTCCTGATAGATACTGCGGGCCTCAGACTTATATCTGTGGCGGAAAAATATAAATACAGTGAGAAATAAAATCCATAAAAAGAATACTAAGAGACAGACCGCCAACATACGGTGAAAGGGAACCTGACTTGTGCGGATGACCAGTCCTGCCCCCAGATCCATTAATGTCATAGAAATAAAGAGAAATTTCATGATATTGTAGGGGATTTTATCAAAGAAATTCAAGCGTATTAGGAACCATACAGCCAAAAGAGATAAAAGGGTCAAAAGGCTGGGGAAAAGTATTCCATCCAAGACAGCAAGAGTTGTCATAAAATGCTGCCAGTTAGACAGCAGCAGTCCCTCCAGGATAGTGAGTCCCGAGAAAATCAGGTTGAATAATACATAGTATACAGATTCTTTTATAAAGTAATAAAATCCGCGTTCTGTATAAATATAGGCTGCGGCCAACTGAAGGAGCATACGCATAAACTCCGTAAAAAAGGCGGCATACCACGAAATATGTACCGTGAATATAAGGGAGACAGCGGTAAACAATAAAAATATACTTGTATATACAACTGTAAAAAGTTTTCTTTTATCCACGTCTTTACTTATCAGGAATGTAACTAGGCCAGTGGCCAATGTAAGCCTTATCAGATTGTACAAAAGCATTAAAATCTCCTTTGCTGCCGGCGGTTCTCCATACTGAAGAAGTGCATGAAGTCCTCCTTGAACTTTTTGTATCTGGAACGGCTTACTGGAATTTCAGCAGAATTAACCAGAGTTATTTTTTGTGAAGTAAGAGTATGTATATAATTTAAATTTACGAGGTAACTTTTATGGCAGGACAGGAAGCAGTCGGGAAGCTGTTCTTTTATTTCATTTAGTTTCATATACACAGTATACCTTTCTGCTGTTGTATGAATATGGAGCCTGCGCTTCTCACTCTCTACATAATAAATTTCACTGCTTCTTAATGTAAAAATATTTCCGTTGCTCTGAAGGGTGACTGCAGTATCGCGGCAGCTATTCAGGTATTCAAGGGCCCGCTCTACCGAGGCGGCCAATTTGTCATCGTCAATAGGCTTTACTAAAAAATAGGCTGGGCGAATAGTAAAAATATCATTGGCAAAATTAATATAACCGGTTATCAATACGACTGCAGTCCATGGGCAGCGTGACTGGATCTCATAGGCCAGTTCTATGCCATTCTCCGCTCCGAACTGTATGTCCATAAATAAAATGTCAGGTAAAGTTTTAGCGCCGCGCATATAGTCCCGGAACTTATCCGGCGAACAGAAGAATTGAATATCCCACTCCTCACTAAGGATAGAAGAAATGCGTGACTGTAAATCCTCGGCAATGGACTGTTCATCATCGCAGATTATCAATGTATTCATAAGATATTTCCCCCCACGAGTTAATTCTTATTGGATATAATTATATCATAGAAGTTGCTGGATAAAAAATATAAGATATGAAAAAACGCCAGAGTGTATCCCCGGTTTAGGGAAAAGAGCTAAAAGATTATACTGTAAATAAAGAATCCTCTTCGGGATTAGCACGGGTTCTGCCTGAAACGTGATAACTTTCATTCCATGCCCTTGCAGGCAGACATACAGTGTCTAATAAGGTACACAATAGTCGACAATATTTTTACTTATATAGATATTTAATCCAGCTAAAAATATGTTTAAATTATAGAGCATAACAATAGTAATGTAAAGTAATATATTATTTATAATATTATTTCTCATATTTAATTTGATATGTGAATAAAAGTGTACCTTATTAGACAAAGTCCGCCCGAAGGATATGTATTAGGGGTATACTCTTAGGGTGTACCTTATTGAATATTAGTAGTTCAATAAGTGTATCTTGCTTTATAGCTTTAGCTATAAACATATCTATAGAAATAAACTATTTGAGTATATCGGCTCAGGGACTGCCGCAAAATGTGGGAATTCAACCAAGAATATGTTCTGCCTGCCCGGCAGATACCATGATCTTGTATGAGAAATCCATTTTGCGGCAGTCCTTATTTTAGGCAGTGCTGGAAGGATAAATGAGGGTAACAAAGAAACTTCAAAAGGGAGAGGTTGTTATCATTGGAACTTTCGTTTATAATAGGGATAGCCATTTTACAGGAGAGGAAGCACACAAATGATAAAAATCAAAGAATACAGTGGACATATTCGCAATTGGGAGGAGCTTTGTGAGCGCCTTGGCATTGACCTTTCTCTTACAAGAGAAGAGCGGGAGGAATTAATTCTAATCAGGGCATATGAAACATGGGGACATGAAATGGCAGACCACATGCATGGAATGTTTGCGTTTGCGCTGTGGGATGAAGAGGAGAGGAAGTTGTTCTGCCTTCGGGATCCTTTTGGTACGAAGCCATTTTATTACTATGAGACTGAAGATGGGCGTCTGCTCTATGGGACAACCATCCGCGGAATTATGGAGCAGCCTGGATTTGTAAAGGAACTAAATGAGGAGATGCTGCAGATTTATCTAAGCCTCACGTATGTGGGGGGAGAGAATACATTTTTCCGCGGACTTAAGAAATTGATGCCGGGGCGCTATCTGACATGGCAGCATAGAAAGCTGAAAATTGAGCGTTATTTTCGGCCGGAGTTTCATCCTGACGAAAACCGGGATCTTGAAGAGTGGGCGGATGAGATTCACAGAACGATTCAGGAAATTATGCCTGAGGTAAAGTCAGAGGATGAGGAAGCAGAGTCATTTCTGTCAGGGGGAGTTGACTCATCTTATGTGCTGGCTATGTCTGATGTTAAGGTGTCTGACTCCTGTGGGTATGAGGAGGAACGTTTTGATGAGTCTGGCTTGGCAAAACAGACGGCAGAAATACTGGGCCGCAAGAACAGAAGATGTCTGATTACGCCAGAGGAGTATTTTGGAGTCGTGCCCTATGTTATGTATAATATGGAGCAGCCTTTGGGAGATGCATCTGCTATTGCATTTGCCATTGCGTGCAGGGCCACAGCTCAGCACACGAAGATCTGCTATTCGGGAGAGGGGGCAGATGAGTTTTTTGGCGGATACAATATGTATAGAAATGCTGAACGCTATGGGGAGAATCTGAAGAACTTTTATGTTGGCAATACTAATATAATGAAGGAAGATGAGAAGCAGAGGATTCTGAAGAAATATGACCCGGATGTATTGCCTATAGAGCTGGCACGGGATATTTACGAGGAAACGGAAGGGTTGGATCCTTTGGCTAAGATGTCAGATGTGGACATCCAAATTTGGCTGGAGGGTGATATCTATTTGAATGTGGATAAAATGAGCAGGGCGGCAGGCCTGGAAATCCGTATGCCCCTGACTGACCGCAGGATTTTTGATATTGCGTCCCGTATGCCGTCGAAATATAAGGTGAATGAGGAGCAGAATAAGGTCGCGTTTAGGATGGCTGCGGCAAAAGTACTGCCAGAGGAAATTGCGTTCAGAAAGAAGCTTGGGTTTATTGTGCCCATCCGCATATGGATGGCAGATGACAGATATAACCAGGATGTCAGAGATAAGTTTAACAGCAGGATGGCCGCTGAGTTTTTTGACATTAATGCCATTAATGAAATCTTTGAGGATTATATAGGCGGTAATTCAGATAATTGGAGGAAAGTGTGGACGATTTATACTTTTCTGGTTTGGTATGAGGAATATTTTATTAAAAGATAATCTTTCTTTCTGTAAAAATAAGAATTTAGTTGTATATCTGAAAATAGATGCCCTGTGGGACAGGATTGCGCCAAACTGCATGAGGGCCTGAACTGCGGGGGATTCTTAGGGCATACCTTGTGGGCATATTTGTGTTTAATTGCCTAAGGGGCCCGTGCCTAAGAGTGTCCTTTAGGGCGGAGTGGGCAGGGAGAAATGGATTGAGGGAAGAGTTGGAAATATGAGCAGGAATCAGGAAAAAAAGAAAAGGAAGAAAGGCCGGGGAGGGGGAGCCATATCTACCGCCGTGCTTTTAGCGGCAGTGTGTGTTTTTATATTTTCAGCCTACCAGCTGACGATGGTGCTTGTGCCATATTACACAGGTGGGAAGGAATATGATAAAGTCAAGGAGCTGGCCATCGAACAGACTGATGGAAACGGAGAAGATGGGGATGATTTTAAAGTTGACTTTGAAGCACTCTTGAAGGAGAATCCAGATACAGTAGGGTGGCTCAGGCTGGAAGAACCATCAGTTATCAGTTACCCTATTGTAAAGAGTTCGGATAACGAAGAATATCTCACAAAGACGTTTTCCGCTAATGATAACAGGCTGGGGGCAATTTTCATGGATATGCGGAATAATCCTGAATTTACGGAGCGTAATACATTTATTTATGGGCATAACCTAAAGGTGGGCGGAGAAATGTTTTCGCAGCTAAATGAGTATGCGAGTGAAGAATTCTGTAAGAAATATCCATATTTTTATATTTATACGCCAAATGGACAGAAGCTAACATACCGGGTATTTTCCGCCGCTGTTGTCAAAGATACGGCAGAGAATTATAAAATTACATATGCCACACAGGAAGAGTTTCTTGATTACGAAGAGCTGTGCAAGGCCACGTCGAACTATCAGGTAGATGTTGAATTGAACAGCCAGTCGCAAATTGTGAGTTTGTCTACCTGTACAAACATAAACGACGACGAGAGATTCCTGGTACAGGGGGTGTTGGTAAAAGAGCCTTAGTACAAAAGGGACAGTCCCCTTTGCAAAGGGGACTGTCCCTTTTGACCACCATTTTCAGAATATTCAGTTTTTAATGAGGAGGTGCCCAATGGCAGACAGATTTGATATTGGAGATTTGATACGGATGAAGAAACCTCACCCTTGCGGAAGCCATGAGTGGGAGATTCTGCGTGTAGGTGCGGATTTTAGGCTTAAATGCCAGGGGTGTGGACATCAGATTATGGTTCCCCGGAAGTTGGTGGAAAAGAATACGAAGGAAATCAGGAAAAAAGCTTGAAAGGGACAGGCATTTATGGTATGATTAGTAATCGTGACGTACCTGGGGATTTTTATAGCCTCAGATATAATTTTCCTTGTTCCCGGGTGGACCGGGGGCCAGAGACCATAAGGAGGTGCAAGAAACATGAATAAGTATGAGTTAGCTGTTGTTGTCAGCGCAAAGATCGAAGATGATGCCAGAGCGCAAGTTATCGAAAAAGTGAAAGATTTAATCACACGTTTTGGTGGCAGCGTATCAGACGTTGATGAATGGGGTAAGAGAAGATTTGCTTACGAGATTCAGAAGATGAAAGAGGGATATTACTACTTCATCCACTTCGAATCTGAAAGTACTGTTCCTAGTGAAGTGGAGCAGCGTATCCGTATTATGGATCATGTACTCAGATATTTATGCGTTAGACAGGAAGCATAAAGAAAGAGGTATATATGAATAAAGTAGTTTTGGTAGGGCGCCTCACAAGAGACCCCGAAGTTAGATATTCACAAGGTGACAGTACAACTGCCGTTGCAAGATATACAGTGGCCGTTGACCGCAGATTTAAAAGGGATAATGAACCCACTGCAGATTTTATTCCGTGTGTTGTGTTTGGACGTTCTGCTGAATTTGCGGAGAAGTATTTCCGGCAGGGTATGCGTGTTTCTATATCGGGCCGTATTCAGACCGGAAGCTACACTAATAAAGAAGGCGCTAAGGTGTACACGACAGAGGTTATTATTGAGGAGCAGGAATTTGCGGAGAGCAGAGCCGAGAGTGAAGCTAACAGAAATTCCTTCCAGCAGGCGGCCCCGAGTCCTTCACCGAGTGTCGATGCGGGTGACGGATTCATGAATATTCCGGATGGGATTGATGAAGAGTTGCCGTTTAATTAGACATAGTTGTGAATTTCTTTCTGTCTACTTATTGGGCCGGAGAGGGCCAATAAACTAATTATAACAGGAGGTAAAAGAAATGGCTTACGAAAAGGGCAGCAGACCAGAAGGCGGCTTCAAGAGAAGAGGCCCGGCACGCAGGAGAAAAAAGGTATGCGTATTCTGTGGCAAAGAGAATAATGAGATTGATTACAAAGATGTTGCAAAATTAAAGAAATATATCTCTGAAAGGGGAAAAATTCTTCCCAGAAGGATCACAGGAAACTGTGCAAAACATCAGAGAGCTTTGACGGTAGCGATAAAGAGAGCAAGACATATTGCTTTGATGCCATACGTTCAGGACTAATTCTGACAGCGTAAAATATGAATAAGTAAGAAAAGCCTTTAAACACTAGGATAGCAGTGTTTAAAGGCTTTTCTTTTATGATTACTGTGTACGGTATTTTTTAGAAAGTAAATAAGAGCCAACCCATCCAAAAAGTGCGCCGACTGTGAGGATCAGAAGAAGAATCCAGGCTGTATTATAGGAGCCGCTTGCATCATAGATTGCGGCGACCAGAAGAGAACCAAGCGAGAGGCCAATCTGCGTAAAGCTGTTTGCGATCCCATAAGCCTCTCCATATTTTTCAGCGCCAAAGATAGCGGAGGTTACAAGGGGCGGTGTTACGGTTCCGATAGCATCTCCGAGACCGAAAAGGACAGCCATAATATAAAGTAGGGTTACGTTGCTTCCCATTAGCATAAAGATAAAAGAGACGGCAAATGTTATACAGCCGAATGCAGTACTGACAACAACTCCGTACCGGTCGTTCAGCCAGCCCAGCACGATTTTTCCAAAGATGCCGATTAACGAATACATGGAGATAATCAGAGCCTGTACCTGCGCGCCGTGCATTTCCTCAATTGCAGGAGGGAAGTGGCCCAGGGCACCGGTATTGATCAATCCATTGCAGAGCATCCCCAAAATAAAAATCCAGAAGAATACCTTTGTCCAGGATTCTTTTACACTTAGGGTAAAAGAAGGAGAAGCCTGCGCTGCAGAAGTCTTTGACTGAGCAGCTTCATCACTTCCGTATGGAAGAAGGCCCATATCCTGAGGTGTTTTCCGCAGAAGGAAGAAGGCTGCAGGGAGCGCCAGGACAAGGATAATCAGCGCCATGATCTGATAAGTGTGGCGCCAGCCATAGTGTTCAAGGAGTGTAGTAATAATGGGACTGAAAATAGTTCCGCCCACGCCAATTCCGGCCATGGCAATACTCATTGCCAACCCTCTTTTTTTCACAAACCAGTTTGTAATCATCATGCTGACAGGAATGAGAGCCGCATTTAAGAAGAAGATTCCGGTAAAGAAAGAGGAAATATAAAGGTGGACTGCATTTTGGGCCAGCGAATAGGATGCGTAGGAAAGTACAAATCCTACAATGCTGATACACTGAATCCGGCGCATATTTCCTTTCGCAAGCCTGGAAGAGACAATTGGTGAGATAAAGATGCCAAGTCCCTGCAGAATTGTATTTGCAAGGGTGAAGGCACTTCGGGAGATACCAAGCTCTCCAGTTACCTGGATTAAGAATTTATTACTAAGTGCCATAATCGGAGGCACCATCGTACAAGTGATAATGAGGCATCCGAAGACAATATACCATCCATAAAAAATTTTTTTCTTATTCATAATTAATGCTCCTTATTCAGCCAATGGAAAGCACAGGCTGCGTGTGTGGCTGCTCCGTAAGGCAGGACAGCTTCGTCAAAAAGTACGCCTGGATTGTGATGCTGTACGCTGCATCCCTCTACCTTGCATCCGATCATAAAGTAAGCGGTGGGAACCTGCTCTGAGATACATGCAAAATCATCAGAAGGAGTTACCTTGTAGTCCGTATGGCATATAAAGTCCGGAACGATATGGGAGGCATATTCTGCCAGTTCTGTGGTCAGCTCTGGATCAGAGTAAGTAGACGGTACATCAGAGACGGTCTCATAGTCAACAGACACATGAAAAGCCTTGCCGGTATATTCACAGATCTCCTGCATTCTTTTCACGAGCCGCCCCCTAAGCTGTTTATTGTATGTGCGCAGTGTTCCCATGAGGATGGCCTGATCCGGTACGATGTTAGTCGTGGAACCTGCCTGAAAGGCACCGAAAGTCAGGCTGACTTTCTCAGATGGATCACATTCTCTTGCAATAAGATTCTGAAAAGCGCTATAAATATGTAGTCCGGCATTAATGGGATCAATCCCTAGATGTGGCATCGCCCCATGACATCCTGAGCCGTGGACAGTAATTTTGAAGCCGTCGCAGGAAGAAGTCATATAGCCGGTGCCATAGTTCAGAGAGGGCACTGCAGTATCAAGCATGACGTGCATGCCCATAGCCACATCTACAGGAGGGTTGGATAAAATACCAGCTTCAATCATTTTCTTAGAACCGGCAAATATTTCTTCGGCAGGTTGGAACATCAATTTGACGTTGCCGTGGAGTTCATTGCGGTGTTCAAAAAGTATCTGTGCTGCACCGAGAAGCATTGCTGTGTGCAGGTCATGTCCGCAGTTATGTGCGGCATTTGTCTCACTTTGAAACGGAAGATCATTGATTTCGTTCATTGGCAGTGCATCCATGTCTGCCCGCAGGAGTATTGTTTTTCCTGGATATGCTCCTTTGATGCATGCGGAAATACCAGATGGGCATATTTCTTCTGGATCCAGTCCGATTTCACGCAGACGGTTCATCACATATGAAACTGTTTCCGGCAGATGTTCTCCGGCTTCAGCCCGTCTGTGCAGATGATGCCGGTCTTCCTGCATCTGGATTTCAAGCTCTTTTGCTCTTTCTAAAAAATGATTCATGCAAACTCCTCCTTAATCGCATTTAAAGAATATATAAAGATATGTCTTTATTATAACATTCATACAGAATGTGTCAATATACTTTAGGAAAAATGTGAGATATGCACAAAGTTGAGAATACTTTTGAAATAAAAAAGGGTGCCCGTTTTTGGTAAATGTGTTACTATTAGAAAAGAGAAAGGGCAGGAGGCTTAGAATGATTAGGAAAATTGCAGTGGTTACAACGGATTTTTTAGGAGAATTTATTTGTAATACGTTGGATGAATTAAATCTGGGCTTTGCGTACCGGATTTTTGTTTACCATACATTTGAAGATTTAAAAGAAATCTATAAAGATATTACAGAAGAATATGACGGGATTCTGACCAGCGGGAGCTTTCCGGCACATATGATAAAGCTTTATTATCCGAGAGAAGAGCGGCCGATCTGTTTTTTTAATACGGATGAATCGGCCATGTACCGACTTCTCTTGATTTTGTTGCAAAGGAACAGAGAGCTGGATTTTGATCGTGTTTATGCAGATATTATACAGATGTTCGGCGGGGATCTTAAGGCATTTGCGGAGGGCAGGGAAAATATGCCTGATATTAGCGGACTCTCAGAGGAGGAATTCAGTCTTGAGAGAATGCTGCATCTTGAACAGGAGCAGTATGAGAAGCACCTGGAGCTGTGGAGGGGAGGAAAGACAGATCTGTCTATTACAAGGTTTTCCAGTATTGTCCTAAGGCTGCGTGAAGCCGGGGTAAACGTCTATTTTCCATATCCAGGACAACCGTATATCCGGGAAGTGTGCGGAAGTCTCCTTGAAAAGATTGAGAAAAAGGAGTTAGAGGAGCATCAGCCTGGAATTGTTATCATTAAAATAGCTGCCTCTGAAAAAGCCTTTTCACAAGAGCTTGACCTGAACTATGTTCGTCTTGAATCACTGATGACAGAATATCTCAAAGAATGGATGATGGATTATTCTATAAAGCGTTATCATTATGGAATGGAGATTGTTACATCTAGGAAGGTGATTCTAGAGTGGACAGAAGACCTGACTGAGGATCGGGTGGGAGTTTATCTGAAAAGCAAAAAAACTGCATGGGGTTTCAGTATTGGCTATGGGCTTGGGATGGGGCTTGCACAGACAAGAATGAATGCGCTTAGCGCCTGCCACGAAGCAGAGCTCAGAAAAAATGTGAGTTATCTGATGAGCGAGAGGGAGGAGTTGATAGGTCCCCTTGGCCAGGGTGCAGAGTTTATTTTAAAGGTAGAAAGTAGTGCAGGGCCGGAGATGGAATCCAGTTTGTCGCCGCTTACTTTGAAAAAGGTGTTTGCGGCCATGGATGCGGCGCCAAAAAAAGAGATTACGGCGCAGGAGCTGGCTTTTCGCCTTGGAGTGACAAAGAGAAGTGCCAACCGAATGCTTGCGGCACTTGAAAAGGAGGGGACACTGCAAGTGGCCTATAAGAAACGAATGACTTCCAGAGGACGTCCGGAAAGTGTTTTTGTGAGATTGTAAACAGGTTTTTCGACTGGGGCAGAAGTTGGTTTTATCTTATATACTGGATGGGGTAAGAAAATAATAAGGGATGAACTGAATCATCCATGCCGTATGTTGTCAGGAGAGGAAACCCGGTATATGGGAATCGTAAATTGCTAGACAGAATCTGCAAAACATTCCTGGGTGTGCTGTGAAAGTGGTGTAGTGAAAATTCAGTAAAAAAAGTGCGGAAAGTAAAGGGTATAATAATTTATGCCATACGTCTAGGAGTATGCAAGAAAAGCCTCTAGGCACTGAAATATCAGTGTTTAAAGGTTTTTTCTATATTTCTTCAAAATTTAAATAAAGTAGAGGCCAAAAGTGAAATGTTTGAAGTGTGGTGCCTGTCAGTAAAATTCATGGTATAATATTTATGCAATTTTGCTATAAGGAGAAAATGCTATGAAAAAAATAATACTTGGATCGGCATCTCCCCGGAGGAAGGCTTTAATGGAGCAGATGGGAGCTGAATTTGAGGTGAAGGCCAGTTTCGGGGAAGAGATATACAAAAGTACTGTTCCTGAAGAGATTGTAAAAGAACTTGCCACGATGAAAGCTCAAAATGTAGCAGCTGACTTAAATGCTCAAAATATAATTGTAATAGGGGCAGATACAGTAGTAGCGCTTGACGGAAGTGTTTTGGGAAAGCCTAAGGACGAAGTGGACGCGTTCGGGATGCTTAAAAGCCTGCAGGGGAGGGAACATGAAGTATTTACCGGGGTGTCCCTCCTGGATTTTAGTGAAACGGGCGCCTGTAAACCCCATGTGTGTGCGGTAGGGACCAAGGTGTTTGTCCATAATATGGATGACAGTGAGATCCTGGCATATATCCAGAGTGGAGAACCCATGGATAAGGCAGGCGCCTATGGGATACAGGGAAAATTTGCAGCTTATATAGACAGAATTGAAGGTGATTATTACAATGTGATGGGACTGCCTATTTCCCGCCTGTATCAGTTATTAAAAGAAATTGGGCAAATGTAGGATTTATACAATAGTCCAGAGTGAGTGGCCATTGTCACGGAGCCATTTTTGCTGCTTCTTATAATCAGGCAGGATGGATCCCACAATGGCATAAAAGGCAGATGAATGGTTCATCTCTCTTCTGTGCGCCAATTCATGCACCACTATATAGTCCAGCACATCGCCGGGGGCGAAGATAAGCCTCCAGTTAAAGTTCAAATTTCCCTTAGACGAACAGCTGCCCCAGCGGGTTTTCTGTTCACGGATAGATATCCGGCCATAAGTTACGCCCATAATTGCGGCATAATATGCAGTTTTTTGAGTAAAAACACTCCGGGCAGTTTGTATATATCTGTTCCGGTCATAGTCAGAGAGAGGGGGAGGGCTTTTAGGACAATTTTGCCTTGCCCTCTCTATATGCTTCAAAATCCATGGTTCCTTTTCTTTCAGAAAAGCTTCGATAGAAGCAGCCGGGTATCCCCTGGGGGCGCGGACCTTTACCGATCCCTCCACTGTGATTTGCACAGCAAGAGATTTACGGCTGCTATATATAATTTCATAGGAAAATGGCTGTGCCATATGAATCACCTCGTGAACATTTTAACAGGGGACGTAATAAAGTGCAAGAAGGCTACGTCCCAAATTAACAAAAGACCTGTACCTTTTTGGAGGGGTGCGTGGCTGTTCTCCGACTATAAAAATTTGCGGGTATAGCATTCTTATCTAAAATTACCTATCTGATATAAGTTACAAAGGAAATGAAAGAGCTTGATTAGCGGATTTTCTGGAGAACTGACAAAAGCAGGGTTCTGTTATTGGAGGCAGAAAGATTATGATAGACGGAAAAGGAAGAACTATAGACTATATGAGAATATCCATAACTGACAGATGTAATCTCCGGTGCAGATACTGTATGCCAAAGGACATCCAGTGGATGGCCCCGGAAGAGATTTTAACATACGAGGAGATAGAGGAGGTATGCAGGCAGGCGGCAGCTTTGGGCATTAGTAAATTAAAGGTGACAGGAGGGGAGCCTTTGATAAGAAAGGGATGCGTGAGTTTGATGGGGAAATTAAAGCAGATCCCTGGAATTTGCCAGGTGACGCTGACCACCAATGGCATCCTGCTGGAGCAGTCTATAGAAGAATTGTGCAGCGCTGGGGTGGATGGGATTAATATCAGCCTGGATACTTTGGATAGGGAGACTTTTAGGCGGATTACTGGGGCAGATAAGCTGGGCCAGGTATTGGATGGAATTAAGGCATCGGTATGTCATGGTGTAAATACGAAAATCAATGTGGTCCTGCAGGAGGGCGTAAATGCCGGGGAGTGGGACGGCCTTCTTGCAATGGCACAGGAATGGCCTGTGGATGTAAGATTTATTGAGATGATGCCCATTGGGGGCGGGGAAGAGTGCCGGGGGATTTCCAATCAGTATCTGCTTAAGATGATCATGGATAAATATGGGCGGCTGGCCAGAGATGCTGAAGGACATGGGAACGGACCGGCAGTCTATTACCGCCTTCCTGGTTTTTTAGGCAGCATAGGGTTTATAAGTGCTGTCCATGAAAAATTTTGCACAGCATGCAACCGTATACGTATGACTGCAGATGGGGAGATAAAGCCTTGTCTTTGCTATGGCGGGGGCGGTTCTGTAAAGCGGGCGCTTCGAGAGGGAGATAAGATGGAGGTTCGCCGGATTTTGGGGCAGGCCATTAAAGGGAAGCCAGAGGGGCACTGTTTTGAAAGGAAACAGGATATGACAGAGGCCAGGAAAATGGTGCAGATTGGAGGCTGAGGTATGGGAAAAGTGGTTGGGATATGCATTAGTGAGAAACGTGGGACGAAGAAGAATCCCCTGCCAGAGGCTGATATTGTAGAAGGGTGGGGGATAGAAAGGGATGCCCATGGAGGCAATTGGCATCGCCAGGTGAGCCTCCTGCCCTATGAGAAAATAGAGGCATTCCGCGAGAGAGGGGCGGAGGTGGCCCAGGGGGATTTTGGGGAGAATATAATTGTACAAGGAATTGATCTGAAAAATCTTCCTTTAGGGGCAAGGATTAATATTAATAAGGCAGTGCTGGAGCTGACGCAGGTTGGGAAGGAGTGTCACAGCCATTGTGAGATTTACCAGAGCATGGGAGACTGTATTATGCCCAGGGAAGGAGTATTTGCCAGAGTAGTGGCTGGAGGGCATATCCGGGTTGGTGATAGGGTTGAGGTTATATTGCCTGCCGGGTCAGAAAATGGGAAGGATAAGATTATGAAGGATAAAGGAGGAAAAAAATGAAAAAGAAAATGTTGGCGGTAATTATGACAGGTATCATGGCAGTCAGTGCGGCAGGATGCGGAGGCAGTGCAGGCGGGGCAGAAGAAAAACAGGCTGGGACGGAAAGGACTAAAGAGGCAGAGGCCCAGGAGGAATCAGACGTACTTGGTGATACAGAAATCCAGGTGTTTATTGCAGCAAGCCTGAACACAGCCATGACAGACCTTGCTGAGAAGTATAAGGAAATCCAGCCCAATGTGAAGGTTACATTTAATGCGGACAGTTCGGGTACATTGCTGACACAGATTCAAGAGGGGTATGAATGTGACCTATTCTTTTCAGCAGCACAGAAACAAATGGACCAGCTGGAGGAGGACGGCCTTGTGAAAGAAGGGACAAGGGCCAATGTATTGAATAACCAGGTAGTAGTTATTACGCTCAAAGACAGTAAAACAAAAGTGACTGGCCTGGAAACACTTGGAGAGGCAGAAAGTATAGCCTTGGCAGGGGGCAGTGTCCCAGTTGGCAAGTATACAAGGCAGGCTTTGATGAATCTTGGCATTTTGGAGAGAACAGAAGCGCCGGATGCAGTTACCACTGAGGAATTGTCAAAGGCACTTGGAGGTGTGGAGATCAGTGAGCAGGACAATGTAAGCAAGGTACTTTCGGCTGTGGTAGAAGGTTCCTGCGAGGTAGGCACTACTTATTATTCTGATACATATGGCTATGAGGATGATCTGGATATTTTAGAGACAGTCAGCTATGATCTGACAGGGGATGTTATTTATCCTATTTGCCAGGTAGTAAATGAGGAGGCGGATGAACTGCAGGCTAAAGCGGCGGCAGATTTCTATCAGTTTATACTTTCAGATGAGGCCAAGGAAGTATTTGACGCGTATTATTTTGATACAGATTTAGAGAGGCAGTAATTTTAAAGACTGTATGCAAGTGTCCCAGGGTGCTCATGGGCAAGGCTAAAATGTAGGGAGGAAATCATGAAAACAATGATAGAGATTTTAGAAAATCTGGACTGGAGCCCTCTTTGGATTTCAGTAAAAACTGGTATTGTGGCAACTGTAATATCTTTTTTTCTTGGAATTTTAGCCGCCAGGAGGGTGATAAAAGCCAGTCCTAAAATAAAGGCAGTGGCGGATGGCATTTTGACCCTGCCTATGGTACTCCCTCCCACAGTGGCCGGATTTTTCCTTCTCCTTTTATTTAGCAGGCGGAGGCCCCTGGGAATCTTTTTGTTTGAAAATTTTGATCTAAAGATAGTACAGACCTGGCTTGGGTGTATTATTGCCGCAACTGTCATAGCCTTTCCCCTCATGTACAGAAATGCAAGGGCGGCTTTTGAGTTGGTAGATGCCAACCTGGTTTATGCAGGAAGGACACTGGGAATGAGTGAGACAGCTATATTCTGGAAGGTAGTAGTGCCTTCTGCAGGCCCGGGAATCATGTCTGGGACTATACTGACATTTGCCAGGGCCATGGGGGAGTATGGTGCAACCTCCATGCTGGCAGGGAATATACCAGGAAAAACAGGTACCATTTCACAGAAAATCGCTATGGTCATCCAGGACGGGGATTATTTGACTGCCGGAATATGGGTCTTAATAGTCATGCTTATTGCATTTATAATTATTTTTCTGATGAACTTGATATCTGGGAAAAATATGAAACAGATTAAACGCTGGTAACAGGCAGTCCAGCCGGGGAGGAAGAAAATGCCAATTGAAATCAGCATTCAAAAAAGGCTTGGAAACTTTGTGTTAGATGTGGATTTGAAAAGTGAGAGTAAGAGATTAGGGATTCTTGGTGCGTCTGGCTGCGGGAAGAGCATGACACTTAAAAGCATAGCAGGGATTGAGACGCCGGATCAAGGAAAAATTACTATAGATGATAAGGTTGTATATCATTCTGCAGAGAAAATAAACTGGAAACCACAGAAAAGAAATATTGGGTATCTGTTTCAGAATTATGCGCTTTTTCCGGCCATGTCTGTCAGGGCCAACATTGCTGCGGGATTAAAAGGAAGTAAAGCACAGCAGCGGGAGCGTGTGGGGCGGATGTTGGAAAAATTTCGTCTCCAGGGTTTGGAAAACCGTCTGCCGGGACAGCTTTCAGGGGGACAGCAGCAAAGAGTCGCCTTGGCCAGGATTATGGCCTATGAGCCTGATGCCATTCTTTTGGATGAGCCGTACTCGGCTCTGGATGAGTTTCTTAAGGAGAGGCTTCAGCAGGAAATGCAGGAGATGCTTGCGGATTATGAAGGAACAGTTCTTTTAGTTTCCCATAACAGAGATGAGATTTACAGGTTTAGTGATGAACTGTTGGTTATGGATCAGGGGAGAGTGATTTGCAGCGGGGAGACAAAGACTATATTTCAGGATCCCGGCCGAAGAGAAGCCGCCCGCCTTACAGGATGCAAAAATATTGCCCCTGCCCGCCCCTTGGATGCGCACCATATCGAGGTTGAGGACTGGGGGGTGACGCTGATTTTTGAGGGGGAAGTCCCTGAGTGGGTACGCTTTGTGGGTTTTAGGGCACATGACTTTATCCCTGTATGGGAGGAGGCAGGGGAAAATTGTATACCTGCGGATATAAAAAGTACAGCAGAACTGCCTTTTGAGACCAGATACTTTATTAAAAGTTTGCGGGAGAATAGGGAAGAAATATGCTGGTTTGTACAGAGGGATAGGATGGCTGAGCTGGATAGGAAGGGCATTCCTAAATACCTGTTTATGCCGGAAGAGAAAATCCTGCTGCTGAAATAGGATCCAATTACAGGACAGCCGGAAGGAAGGAATTATAAGTTGGGGAGACTTCCTGAGTGGAAGTCCAGGATGAAGGGACATAATTATGAACCCATACTGCGGAGGAGGTTTAATATTTGGCTGATTGTATTCTTTGAGGAAGTTTACTTTGACGCTCATAAGGCATATGAAAAATATTTGTTAAAGTCAAAGGCCCCGATGTAAATATACGGCGCTTTAAACTAGCGGCGATGCAGGCGTCAGGGCATAAGACTTTTTCATTATTCAATTGTGACACATGTACTGTAATCTTTTGCACCAGGCCTATACCCTTCAGAAATTACCTTGCAATATTCCTGGAATATCAATATAATAAAAAAATAATTATCTTTTCCATTGAGAGAACCGGTACCGGGGATTGAGGAAAGGTATGATACTATAGAATATGAGGTTGATATGAGGAATAATCAGAAGAAGGACAAGAAACATTTGCGTTATATGTGGAAAGCATTGAAAATGGAACTGCGGGAGCACAAGAGTTCGTTTTTAGTATATTTTATATTGCGGCTCCTTGTGATTATTATGATGATCCTGCAGATTTTCAATCGAAATTATGAAAATGTTTTTTTATGTATTTTGACGCTGCTGCTGTTAGTAATCCCCAGTCTTGTGCAGGTGACTATGAAAATCGAGCTGCCTACAACTCTTGAAATAATTATACTAGTATTTATTTTTGCAGCGGAGATTTTGGGGGAGATTAGAGAATTTTACCTGGTTTTTCCTTTTTGGGATACAGTGCTGCATACAATTAATGGTTTCCTGGCAGCGGCTATAGGTTTTTCGTTGGTTGATTTATTAAATCGGAGTGAAAGGATGGTTTTCAAGCTGTCCCCCCTATTTACAGCGATAGTGGCTTTTTGCTTTTCTATGACAATAGGTGTAATCTGGGAATTTTTTGAGTTTGGGATGGATCAGATTCTAGGGTTCGACATGCAGAAAGACACAGTCGTGCATACGATTCGGTCTGTAATGTTAGATCCTGCAGGACATAATGTCCCATATGAGATTGGCAATATTACCAATGTGATTGTGCAGGGAAAAGAGCTGGGGTTAGGCGGCTACCTGGATATTGGACTGATTGATACCATGAAGGATCTCATGGTAAATTTTATAGGGGCTGTAGTGTTCTCTATAATAGGTTATTTTTATGTGAAAAATAGAGGGAAAGGATTCGTGGTAAGGCGGCTTGTGCCTAGAAAAAAGAAAGCAGAGCGGGATTTTCTGAGAATCGTAGAATCTCAGGAAGAAAGTGAAAGTAAGAATATTGAGAAACCAGGGCAGTAACTCAGAGCTTCCCTTACATTAGATGAGTATTGTAACTAGATTGTCTGCTGTAAGGGAAGTTTTTTGCTGCTATATTTGAGGTTTTCTTTTTTGCATCAAATAGTGTGCTGCTATATGCCAAATGCTGAAAAGGATACAAGCTCCAAGAATGGTTGCGGACATATAAACAATAATTGAAGGGACATTGCCAATATATTTCACCAAAGAGGAGAAAAAGACCTGCTGCATAGGATAGTCCGGATTAATATAGAACATATTAATATTGCCATAAGAATCAAAACAGTCATTGATGAGCGTGGCGATTAAGCAGCATAAAAAGTATAATAAGGTGGCCTTATAAAATCGCAAAAAGTGAAATTTATAAGTATAGGGGCAAATTTTATTTTCCCCTATATATGTGATACCGGAAATAATCCCTACAATTATTAGCAAAATGTGCCACAGGTAAGAATGAATAGTAAGAGGCAAAACGGGATAGTGGAGTCCGCTTGTATCAGCAAATACAGCAATTCCGCCCAGCATACTATAGCTCATTAAAAAACACAAAAACATTTGGCGTAATCTAAGACTTCTGACCCAGGGAAGGGCAAGCAGAATATACATGGCAATACTACAAAGCTGGAATGGAAAAAACCACCACTGGTACACTCCCCCGTTTATTCCAAATGTGAGATACAATTGTTTCCATATTTCGCTTACTCCCATAATAATGCCACAGAAAAGCGAAAAAATATTAAATTTAAATAGAATCCCGCGCCCAGTCTCATAACCCATGCCCTGGTGTGGAAGAATATAGTATAGCTTATGAAATAAGGAGCTTTTAAGTTTGAAAACCTGGCATATTTTAGGAATCAAGATTCTTTAACCTCGCTCTTATAAAAATATTTCCATATCTGGCATAAAAATTGCAGACATCTAGAATGATTATATAATAAATTTTGTCAAAAAGGTACAGGTCTAATTGAAGTTTAGGACGTAACCCTTTGTCACTTTATTACGTCCTCAATATATATAATACTTGTGAAAATATAGACATACTCATGGTTATTTTGACGAAATATTCATTTTGAAATAAGTATATATGGTAATAATTTTAGAAAATATTTTTTTGAAATATTATTCCTAAAAAAATAAAGATTAAATTTATATAAATTCCTAAAATTCTTATTTTGATTCACATTCAAATTTGATAAAAATGGTGTCAATATACGGCAAAAGCTTGCATTTTTTTATCGTTGACAAACAAAATTTTTAGGCGTAATCTTTATTTGGCTTTTAGGACGGAGTTGCCTAAAAGTAGGCGGGGATTCGGGAATTCCAAGTATGGATTTTCTTCCTTTATATGGCAGTTTCTGGCAGTTCCTTTATCGCCGCAATAAATACATGTATAGAAGAAAGGGAGGGAGCGATACGGAAAATTTAACAGAGAATTTGCTGGAGGAGCTGAACTGTGAGACGGTATTTACAATTCCTGTTTTTGGTGGAATCCCGATATCCGAATCAGTAGTTGTCACCTGGATCATTATGGCCATACTGGTTATCCTGTCTGTTATTCTTGTCCGGAATCTAAAAGTCGAGAATCCGGGGAAAAAGCAGCTTGCTCTTGAATCAGCCATAGGGTGGGCGCAGGATTTTTTTGTGGGCATTATAGGGAAGGAAAATAAGAGATATATTCCTTACTTGATTACAGTGATTCTCTATCTAGGTGTCTCCAATATCATCAGTCTGTTTGGGTTTAAGCCGCCAACAAAGGACTTGAACGTGACAGCAGCGCTTGCAATAATGAGCATGTTCCTGATTGAATATTCAGGTATACGCAAAAATGGGGTAAAGCATTGGGTAAAGCATTTCGCAGAGCCAGTACCGGTTGTGGCGCCGATTATGGTTCTGGAAATCATAATCCGTCCGTTATCTCTTTGTATGCGGCTTTTCGGCAACGTGCTGGGCGCATTTGTTATTATGGAGCTTTTAAAAGCAATTATACCGATTTTAGTGCCAATACCGTTTAGTTTTTATTTTGATATTTTTGACGGTCTATTGCAGGCATATGTTTTTGTGTTCCTTACAGCATTATTTATGAATGAGGAACAAGAGTAATTTATAAACTAAGAATTTAATAAAGATAGAAAAGGAGATTGACATTATGGGAACAATTATTGCTATAGGGGCAGGTATTGCAGTTTTGACAGGTGTAGGAGCAGGTATCGGCATTGGTATTGCTACAGGCAAGGCGACAGAGGCCATTGCAAGGCAGCCGGAGGCAGAGGGCAAGATTAGTAAGACATTGATCTTGGGATGTGCCCTTGCAGAGGCAACAGCTATTTATGGTTTTATTATAGGCTTGCTGGTTATCTTACTTTTAAAATAAATAGCAGGAAAGGCAGGTGGGACAGGTGCTTCAATTAAACGAGAGCCTAATCTTTACCATTATAAATCTTGTCGTTCTTTATCTTCTGCTGAAAAAGTTTTTAATCAGGCCCATAACCGATATTATGGAAAAACGTGAGAAGTTAATTGCTGAAGGATTGGAAAGTGCAAACAGCACAAGAAATGAAGCGATGGAACTGAAACAGGAGTATGAGACTGCCCTTACAGGCGCCAGGGAAGAATCCGCCAGAATCGTGGAAAAGGCGCAGGTACAGGCCAAAGTGGAATATGACCGTATTTTAAATGAGGCAGGGGAGAAAGCATCTGATATGCTGGGGGCAGCTAAGGCCAGTATAGAGACTGAGCGTGAGCAGACAATGAAAGAACTCCAGTCAGAGATTGCAGGACTTGCTATGGCAGCGGCCGCCAAAATTGTCGGGGAAAAGGCGGGAACGCAAGGAAATCAGGATATTTACAGCCAGTTTCTGGGAGAAGTAGGTGATGCTCATGAAAACAAAGACAGAGAGTGAAAGTAAGTATTGCCCCCAGGCAGCTGTGAAATATGCCCGTGTATTATTTGAACTTGGGATACCACGAAATGCAGTGGAGAGAGCAGAGAAAATATATATGGAGGTTCCGGGCATTCAGGAAATACTGGCCAACCCTGTAATACCGGAAAAACAAAAGTTTAATGCAATAGAACGCATTTTCCCTGAGGAGATAAAGAGGTTTTTGAAAGTGGTGTTGAGATACCAGAGGATACATCTATTAGGGAATATTTTCAATGCATACAGAAGCTATTGCGACTCACAGGACAAAATTTTACATGCGGTATTAGTTTGTGTGGATCCTCCAAATGAGGTCCAGTTTAATAAAATAAAGGAGTTTCTCTGTGAAAAATATGATGCAGCTGAGGCTGATATAGAAATAAGGACAGATGAGACTCTGCTTGGCGGGTTTGTCCTGAAGGCTGGAAGTGATGAATATGACTGGAGCCTGAAAGGGCGCTTAAGGAGATTAGAGCAAAAATTAACCTGGAGGTGAGCAAGGTGAGTTCAATCAATTCAGATGAGATTATTTCTATTCTGAAAGATGAGATAGAAAATTTTGATACAATCAGCAGGAACAGTGAGGTAGGTACTGTAATTGCAGTGGGTGATGGGATCGCCACAGTTTATGGAATTGACCAGGCTATGTATGGAGAAATTGTTACTTTTGAAAATGGATTAAAGGGTATGGTGCAGGATATCCAGAGAGATGCGGTAGGCTGTATATTATTTGGACATGATACAGGCATCAAGGAAGGCACCAAAGTAACAAGAACTGGCAAGAAGGCTGGCGTTCCAGTCGGCGATAAGTATATAGGCAGGGTTGTAAATTCATTAGGCGCCCCCATTGACGGCAAGGGTGAGATTCCTTCTGACGGCTATAGGCCTATAGAGCAGGAGGCTCCTGGTATTATTGACAGAAAATCTGTAAGCGTGCCAATGGAAACGGGAATACTTTCTATTGATGCTATGTTTCCTATTGGACGGGGGCAGAGGGAGCTGATTATCGGAGACCGGCAGACTGGAAAAACTTCTATTGCCTTAGATACAATTTTAAATCAGAAAGGCAAGGATGTTATTTGTATTTATGTAGCAGTAGGGCAGAAAGCTTCTACTGTGGCAAAGGTAGTAAATACACTGAAAACAAATGGCGCTATGGATTATACAATTGTAGTTTCCTCCACAGCAAGTGACTGTGCGCCGCTTCAGTATATTGCTCCATATGCAGGTACAGCTATGGCCGAGTATTTTATGTACCAGGGGAAAGACGTATTGATTGTCTATGATGATTTGTCTAAACATGCTGTGGCATACCGGGCATTATCCTTGCTGCTTGGACGTTCCCCGGGGCGTGAGGCCTACCCGGGAGATGTATTCTATCTGCATTCTAGGCTGCTGGAGCGTTCCAGCCGTCTAAGTGATACACTGGGAGGCGGGTCTATCACTGCCCTTCCTATTATAGAGACACAGGCCGGTGACGTATCTGCGTATATCCCTACAAATGTAATTTCTATAACAGACGGGCAGATCTTCCTGGAAAGTAATTTGTTTTTCTCAGGAATGCGGCCTGCTGTCAATGTAGGATTGTCAGTCTCCCGTGTGGGAGGCGCTGCACAGACAAAAGCTATGAAAAAGGCTTCAGGAAGTATCCGTATCGATCTGGCTCAGTACCGTGAGATGGAGGTATTTACCCAGTTTAGTTCTGATTTGGATGCCGCCACAAAGGAGCAGCTGGAATATGGCAGTGGACTGATGGAGCTTCTGAAGCAGCCGCTCTGTCATCCGATGAGCCTGCCGGAAAAGGTCATTACCCTTTGTGCAGCGACCCATAAGATCCTGTTGGGAGTGGAGAAGTCTAAAATAAAACAGTTTCAGGCAGACATGCTGCGTTATTTTGAATCAGAGCATCCAGAAATCGGCCGTGAAATTGAGGATACAAAAGCATTAAGTGAAGATTTGATTGAGAAAATTGTGGCCGCGGCCGGAGAATTTAAGAGAAGCAGGTGTTAATATGGCCAATATCAGAGAGATACAGACCCGTATCAATAGCGTTAAGGATACAATGAAGATTACAAATGCAATGTATATGATTTCCTCTTCTAAAATGAAGCAGGCCAGAAAAAAACTGGTGGATACAGAGCCATATTTTTATGGCCTGCAGGGGGAAATTTCCAGAATCCTGCGCCATGTACCAGACATTGAGCATCCATATTTTGATCTGAGGGAGAAGATTCCGAAAGATAAGAGGAAGATAGGCTCAATCGTGATTACTGCCGACAAAGGCCTTGCCGGTGCATACAATCATAATATTATTAAGTTGGAAGAAGAACTTTTGCAGCAGCCGGGAGAACATAAATTGTTTGTCGTCGGAGAGCTGGGAAGGCATTATTTTGCCAGGCGCGATGTAGAGATTGACACAAACTTTCAATATACAGTGCAGAAGCCGACTATGCACCGTGCCCGTAATATATCGTCCGTAATCCTCAGCCAATTTGAGCAGGGTGACTTGGACGAAGTCTATATTATCTATACACGTATGGAGAACTCTATACAGGCAGAAGCTGAAAAAGTCAGGATTCTTCCCTTGGCCAGAGCCTCATTTAATAAGATGGTCATGCCTCTGAATATGTATAGAGAAGAAATAGAGTTGTACCCATCTGCAGAGAGCGTGATGGATAGTATTGTGCCAAACTACGTTACGGGCATGATATACGGAAGTCTTGTTGAAGCTTATGCCAGCGAGCATAATGCCCGGATGATGGCGATGAAATCTGCTACTGACAGTGCAAAGAGTATTATAAAGGAATTGACAACTCTGTATAACAGAGCAAGGCAGGCAGAAATTACACAGGAGATAACAGAAGTTTGCAGCGGTGCAAATGCTCAAAAAAAGAAGAAGTGAGAATATTCTGAAAATGGAGAGCAAAGGGGTCAGTCCCTTTTGCAAGAGGGACTGACCCCTTTGCTCTCCCACACCAAGAAGGAAGTGATACTGATATGAATAAGGGACGAATTGTGCAGGTCATGGGGCCTGTCGTTGATGTGGTTTTTGAGGATGGCAGCCTTCCTTTTATCAAGGATGCGCTTGAAGTTGAAAATAATGGTAAAAAGTGCATTATGGAAGTCGCCCAGCATCTGGGCAATAATGAAGTGCGCTGCCTGATGCTTGCAGCCAGTGAAGGCCTGCATAAGGATATGGAAGTGACAGCCACAGGATCAGGGATACAGGTACCTGTGGGGGCGCAGACACTGGGCAGGCTTTTTAATGTACTTGGAGAGACTATTGATGATGGCCAGCCTATAGAAAATAGCGACAAATGGGTTATCCACAGGGATCCTCCCAGCTTTGAAGAACAGAGTCCTGTTATTGAAATATTGGAAACGGGAATCAAGGTAATAGATCTTCTTGCCCCCTATGCAAAAGGGGGAAAAATAGGCCTGTTTGGGGGCGCAGGAGTGGGTAAGACAGTCCTGATACAGGAACTTATCCGAAACATTGCGACGGAACACGGTGGATATTCTATTTTTACCGGAGTCGGGGAACGTTCCAGGGAAGGAAATGACCTATGGACCGAGATGAAGGAGTCGGGTGTGCTCGAAAAGACAGCGCTTGTCTTTGGGCAGATGAATGAGCCGCCGGGAGCCCGTATGAGAGTAGCGGAGACCGGACTGACAATGGCAGAATATTTCCGGGATGAAGAACATCAGAATGTACTGCTGTTTATTGATAATATCTTCCGCTTTACTCAAGCAGGCTCTGAAGTTTCTGCTCTTCTTGGGCGTATGCCGTCCGCCGTGGGATATCAGCCTACCCTGGCTACAGAAATGGGAGAATTGCAGGAGCGTATCGCTTCCACGAAGAATGGGTCTGTCACATCAGTACAGGCAGTCTATGTGCCGGCAGACGACTTGACTGACCCTGCCCCAGCCACTACATTTGCACATTTGGATGCTACGACAGTGCTTTCCAGAAAAATAGTTGAGCAGGGAATTTATCCTGCAGTAGATCCGCTGGAATCTAATTCCCGTATTCTGGAGGCTGATATTGTGGGCGAAGAGCATTACCGTGTAGCCAACCAGGTGACTGCTATTCTTCAGAAATATAAGGAACTGCAGGATATTATAGCCATACTGGGTATGGAAGAGTTATCGGATGAGGATAAGGCTACCGTTATGCGGGCCAGAAAAATACAGAGATTTTTGTCACAGCCGTTTTTTGTAGCTGAGACTTTCACTGGGATTCCAGGTAAGTATGTGCCTTTAAAAGAGACAATCCGAGGGTTTAAAATGATTATAGATGGCGAAATGGATCAATATCCTGAATCTGCGTTCTTCAATGTTGGAACCATAGAAGACGTAATCGAAAAGGCAAAGGCAGAAAATGCCGGAGAATAGAGGTGTACGCATATGGATACATTTAGTCTGAAAATAATTGCCAGTGACAGAATTTTCTATGATGGCCGCTGTAAAAAGCTGATACTTCCTGCTCCTGACGGAGAAAAGGGGATACTTGCAAATCATGAGAATATGGTGATTGCGGTGAATGTCGGCATTGCCAAAATGCAGCAAGGTGAAGGACAGTGGACAGAGATAGCAGTGGGCGATGGGTTTGCTGAGATAGTAAATAACCGTGTGACTATACTGGTAGATACGGCCGAGCGTCCAGAGGAGATTGATATACGGAGGGCAGAGGAGGCCAAGGAGCGCGCGGAGGAGCAGCTAAGGCAGAAACAGAGTACACAGGAATATCATCAGACCCAGTCTTCACTGGCAAGAGCCATGAACCGGCTGAAGCTGTCCCAGGAGAAGCGTTGGAATCTATAGCAATAAAGAATACAATAGGAAGACACGGGGTGTTACCTGTAATTCAGGAAGGGGATTTCAGGAAAGAGCGGCTTTAGGTTTACGTCTGCCCGGCGGGATGCTGACGTATCCAATAAGGTTTGGCAAGGCCCGGTTTTTAGCAGCAGGACAGGATACAGTATGTGTATTCTGCCCTGTTTTGTTTCCTATTCTAACTTGCATTTTATAAAGGATTATACTACAATAACTATATCTGTACTATAAAAGAACAGACTATGAGGTGATTTTCGGTAAAGCTATAATCAGGGGAGAGAGATCCATGAATGAAAAATATAAACAGCGTTCGATTATTGAGATTATGAATGACATCTTAAGCGCGATACGTGATTATTATGATTCAGAGTATGCTTATTATATAGAGAAGGAAGAGGATGATATCCTCACAATTTATGAATGGTGCGCTGAGAATATCCCGTGGCAGCGGGATCGGATTAAGATGCTGGATGCAGAGCAGATCCCCCGGTGGATGAAACAGGAGATTACTGACACTACAGAAGAAAGTTACAGTATATTTCAGTCCCTGGGGGATAATGTAACTGCTATTCTGGCTGTTGTGAATGTCCATAGAGGAGGGTGCGACCTTTCCCTTATGCGGGCAGTAATCCCCTATATTTCTCAGGCCATAGTCATGCAGAAAATGCAGAAACAACAGGAATATCTGAGCTATCATGATGACTTGACCGGCCTTCTGAACAGGAATAGTTTCGTGGGATACATTGAAGAGGCTAAACACAAAGAGCTGAAATCTCTTGGCGCTTTATCAGCAGATATTAATGGTCTGAAGAATTTTAATAAAGAATTTGGCCGTGAATATGGGGATGAGGTTGTTATCCGTGTAGGTGAAGTGTTAGAAGAATACTTCAGGGGAGCCATGGTTTTCCGCCTGACTGGGGATGAATACCTGGCCATTATGGAGAATGTGACTTACGACAGTTTTATGAAAAGAGTGCATGAAGCGCATACCAAGCTTGATAACATCAGTCTGGGCCTGGCTACAATGGGGTATGCTTGGGAGAAAATAGATATTAATGTGGACAAGCTGGTTACAGATGCCGAGAATATGATGCGGGAGGAGAAGCAGAAGTACTATAAAAATCTGAAAAAGGGACACCATGAGCCAATTATAAAACAGGATCTGCTGGAGGATATTAAGCAGGGGAATTTTATCGTATGTTTTGTACCCCGGGTGGACGTGGCAGCTGAAGAGGTGGTAGGCGCAGAGGCTGTGGTGCGTTATCATCATAAGGATTTAGGGATTGTGGATCCCGGCAAATATATAACGCTCCTGGAGGAAACCAGGCTGTCCCATTATCTGGATTTGTATGTGTTCGAGGAGGTCTGTAAGACTCTCAGAAGATGGGAGATGGAGGATATGCCGATGCTGTCCGTATCCGTAAATTTTGCGGGGACAACGCTGCGGCAGGGAGATATTGCAGAGAAGATGATGGCGCTGGTGGAGAAGTACCATGTATCCTGTGAGTATCTTGAGATCGAAGTGTCTGAGTCTAATTTAGCCATGAACCAGGAGATGCTGGCTGAGACAAGTAATAAAATCAGGAAAGAGAATATACGGGTGACCCTAGATCATTTTGGGGCCAAGAATTCCAGTGTTTCGATTTTGTCGATCATGGAATTCGACGGACTTAAACTTGACCGGAGCCTGGTAACTAATATAGTGGGGAACCGCCGCAGCCAGGTGGTGGCTAAGGCTATTATTGATGTATGCAGCCAGTTAGGGGTGCATGTGGCTGCATCAGGAGTAGAGACACAAGACCAACTGAATGTATTAAAGGAGCTGGGGTGTGAATACGCCCAGGGGACATTGTTTAATAAACCCATAAAAATAGACACATTTGAAGTGCGTTATATGAGGGGGTAGGGAACTGGAGAATCTAGTCTATGATAAAGACATGGATTGCGGATATCAGGCCTTTATGTGATCCGGACCGTTATATGCAATATTATAAAAACCTGCCGGATTTTAGAAAAGAGAAAGCAAGAAGGATACAGCAGCATAAAGGTAAGATGCAGAGCATCGGGGCCTGGTCACTTTTGGAAATGATAAGAAAAGAATATGGCATAACGGATGAAGCAGCATTTAATCTTTCTCATTCGGGAGATTATGTGCTGTGTTCTGTTGATATACAATGCCGTGCCGGAATACTCGCCGGATGTGATATAGAACAGATAAAAGATGCTGACATAAAGGTAGCACAGCGGTTTTTTTGTCCCTCTGAATATGAAGAAATCATGAGACAGCCAGGGAAAGCCGAGAGGGATGACAGATTTTACCGTTTCTGGGTATTAAAAGAGAGTTTTATGAAGGCTACCAGGATGGGCATGGCGTTGGATATGAGAAGTTTTGAGATTCAGCTTGCAGACCCTCCCGTCCTGCTCAGGAAGCCAGAGAGATTTAGAGAGCCTTATTATTACAGGGAGTATGCGTTGCCCCATATTCCTTATAAGATAGCCATATGTTCCACTGACAGAGTAATAGATTCTGAAATACAAACGGAGTTGAAATTATGAGTATGAAAATACACTGGAAGATAAAGAGAGCTTTAATCCTTGGAGGTGTGGCAGGGGGGATATTGGGAATGCTCCTAACCTTCGCGGCGGCCAGCAAGGCGCTTGACAAGAAGGAAGCATCCATGGCAGCCACTAAAAAGACCTGGACAGCTGAAAAGAAAAAGTTGGAGGGACAGTTAGAAAAGAAAAAAACGGTGGAGGCGGCCGCTACACTTTCCACAGAAGAACCGGATGACTGGGCACTTATATTAGTCAATGGGGATCACCCATTGGATCAGAAGTATACACCGGATCTGGCAGAAGTGGCCACTGGATTTTCGGTGGACTCCAGAATTGCAGAGGACGCTAAAAATATGTTGTCTGACGCGGCCCAGGCAGGGCTAAGTATGCATATCTGTTCAGCATATCGTTCTTATGAGGAACAGAAGACTGTTTTTAATGAGACTATGCAGACATGGGTGGATCAGGGAAACAGCTATGTGGATGCCTATACAGAGACCAGTAAATCTGTTGCAGTGCCTGGCTACAGTGAGCACGCCACAGGATTGGCTATGGATATTACATCCGAGGGATACCAGGAACTGGATGAAAAGCAGGCAGAAACTGCGGAGGCAAAATGGCTGGCAGAGAATTGCTATAAATATGGTTTTATTCTCCGCTATCCTTCAGATAAGTCAGATATCACCGGAATTGTTTATGAACCCTGGCATTACAGATATGTTGGGAAAGAGGTGGCGAAAGAGATAAAGGAGCAGGGGGTGACACTGGAGGAATATTTGGGTGTCGCATAGTGCAGAATCTGTCTCTGTAAAGCGCCGTAATAAATTTAATATCATTCATGGATAGAGCATACCTAAAAACCGTTATTTTTAAGATAAGGTATCGCAAAGTGTCCAATTAGATAATTGAGTGACATCCTCGCTCTATATAAATGAAAAATCGGGAAGAAATCTTTAATTGTGGATTTCTTCCCGATTTTTTCAGACAAAAGTATATTTGTTTGCACAGGCTTTTGCAACGCCCCCAGACCATAAGGATGAATTTTAGGCGTGCTTTATTTTTAGTATGCCTAATCAGCGTCCAAATTTTGTTATAGTGAACGTTTGGAGGGGTAGCCGGGGATAAATGTTTTCCGGGCCCGGGTTATAAAGAATATAACATTGACGCAACTTTATTGATTTGATAAAATAGAAAAAGATGGGTTTATGAAGAAATTATATAGTTTCTATTTAGGAGTATAGTATTAATTAGACTAAGGAGGAGGATCATGCAAGATCTTACATTCGGAGAACAAGTCAAAATTATCCTTGGCCGAAAAGGGATGACTATTAAAGAACTGGCAGAGATTATTGAAGGAAGGACAGGCAAAAAAATGTCCAGGCAGAATCTGACACAGCGTCTGGGGAGGGACAATTTCCAGGAGCAGGATATGCGCATGATTGCAAATATCCTGGGTTGCTCTTTTCATCTAAGTATACTTATGGAAGGACAGGCGGTATCTCCTGTACAGACAGATATATCCCCAGAAAAAAGACAGATAAAGGAAGAGCTTAAAAGCAGGCAAACCATAAATGAAGAGACAGAGGCGCCCCAACATGGTAGGGACAGACAGGATGAGACAGAGGCTCATTCAAAGCCTGTACAGGGGACGGGAGTAAGAGAGACTGATATCACAATTGGGGAGCTTTATAAAATTCATGAGGAGTTGTCTGAACTGGAAGAAAACGCGCAGATGGGGGAGCCTGCTGAGACGATTAAGGAAGAATTGGAAAAGCAGGCCGAAGAAAACGAGGAGAAGCTCCATACAGAGGGGATTTTTCTCAGGACAAATAAGTCTGCGGGAGAGGAAGAAGGGAGAGCGGCATTTGTAAGGAGACCTGGCAATATTACTTCACGGGGCGTCTCCGGTGAGACCGATGATTTTGAACCTGTGATCAAACATGAAGATGCGGAGGAGGACTTAGAGATCGGCGAGATGAATCCGTATACAGGGCGTGAATATCAATCCAACAGTGTCCGTATGCATCCAAGCAGGATTGGTTATGTCCAGGTGTATAACCGCGACGGCCATAAGTGGACAGACATGACAGAATGGGCATTCTTAGGATACCAGGAACGGAAAAAGGCATTGCTGGGGAAGGATTACGAGCCGCCCATCTATCTTGATTAAGAGAAGGGCGGCTGCATATCTGGAGAAATAAATGGAGGATACTATGGACTGGGGTACATTACTTTCAACAAAAAGAATGCGGGAAGGATTAAATGTCCAGAAGGCGAAAACGACAGACTTGCGGAGTGAATTTGAGAAAGACTATCATAGAATTATTGGAAGCGCATCCTTTCGCCGGCTTCAGGATAAGACGCAGGTATTTCCGCTGGATAAGAGCGATTTTATACGGACGAGGCTGACACATTCCCTGGAAGTTTCCTCTCTCGGGAAGTCTTTGGGGCAGAACATTGGAGAGAGTATTATTTCAGAGAAAAAGGACCCAGGTTTTACCGGGCAGATGAAGGCGGATATCTGCCATATCCTGGAGTGTGCGGGACTGATCCATGATATCGGGAACCCCCCGTTCGGACATTTTGGCGAGATGGCTATCAGAGATTGGTTTCGCAGGAACCTTTCCCTGCTAAATTTCTCTGGAAAAACTGCAAAGGAAATGCTGACTCCTCAGATGCGGGAAGATTTTTATAATTTCGAAGGAAATGCGCAGGCTTTGCGGCTCGTGACCAGACTGCACTATCTGGTAGATGAAAATGGAATGAATCTGACCTACGCCCTTTTAAATACAATTATAAAGTATCCAGTTCCCTCTACAGGGATTGCCCCAGGCACTGGAAATATCAAGGATAAAAAAATGGGGTATTATTACGCTGACCGGGATATTTTCCGGGCAGTTTCAGCGGCTACGGGAACGGGAAATAACCGCCACCCCCTTACATATATTTTGGAGGCAGCGGACGATTTGGCATATAAGACTGCAGATATTGAGGATGCGTTTGTAAAAGGCTTTATTTCTTACCATACTCTGGAACAGGAGTTAAAGAGGCTCAAAGAGGCCGGGCAAAATGATAGCTTTGATGGGCTGGGTATTCTTCAAAGACTGTACCAGAGGGGCGCCGACAAGCAGATAGCAAACCCAGAGTCCTATGCAGTAAAAAATTGGATTATCCGTGTACAGGGGTTTCTGATTAGCTGCGCAACTTTTGGGTTTACATCTAATTACAATGCAATAATGGCTGGAACCTTCAAAAAGGATTTGTTCTATGGGACAGTCGGGGAGAAACTAATGGATTTACTGGGCGAGATGGCATACAGATATGTGTTCTCTTCCAGGGAGATCTATAAGATGGAGGTCACGGAGGCCGTTATTTTAGATTTTCTGATGGATAAACTGTCCCATGCCGTGCTGTATTATGACACAGATAAGAAGATGGATTCGATAGACAGAAGGATTATTTCTTTTATTTCAGATAATTATAAAAATGCCTACAAGAACCAGGCACAGGGCAAAGACGAGGCAGAGAAACTTTATCTCCGATTGCTGTTGGTGACGGATTATGTCTGCGGGATGACTGACAGCTATGCTAAACGCCTTTATCAAGAAATGAACGGGATTATTTGATTAATAGAAAAGTCTTGCTGGGATGGAAGGGCGGCTGACGGCATAGGACATTAGCTGCCTTTAGTACATTATTTTAGGAATAACCTGTTTATGGGCATGTATGAGGGTGTACCTTAGGGTATCTCTTCATACATGCCCTTTTGGCTGAAGCTGTACTTGGGGAAGCGGGACTTTGGATATGCTTTGTCCCGGTGTGCACTTTGGTATCTCTTTAAAGGACTGAAATAGGAAAAGGCACGGTCAGCGTATATAGCGGCACCAGTGTCCGAAGTTTTCGCAGTCTTCTTTTTCGTCCGGTGAGAGTTCCAGTTTATCTTTATAATTTTTAGTAAACTGCGGAAAGCCAAAGAGTTCTGCGGCCCGTGCTTCCCTGGCAGAATATACGCCTGGGACTCCCAGCCAATGGTGGCCATCCTCCTCGACTAGCAGCAGATGGTTGTAGTTATGATACCCATGCATCAGAAAGCTGTTGTTGGCTAGGTTCCAATGCCTGCGGGGAAGGGCCGAAAGCTGTGAACGCTGGATTTTTTGTATGCTGCAGTCAGATTCCTGAGATGCAGGCTGTGACAATTCAGAAGTTTCAGCTTCAGGTTTTTCTGTGGCTTTAGGCTGGGATGCCTGTGGTTCTGCAATAGTAGTGCTCTTATGTGGGTTATCAGGTATATTTGAGGCTAGAATCTCTGCTTCAGGAGTGTCAGATATACCTATGTCAGAGGCTGATAAGTTTTGGGTATTTGAAAAGCCGTCTCCTTCCAATGGTGTGTCTGTGCCAGCAGGGATGGCTTCCTCGAGAGCGGGAGCGTTTTCCCCGGATGGGGTACTTATTTCTGCTGGCGGCAAGACTGCCGACAGTGGTTTACTGTTTGCTGCGGCTGTCTCAGGGGAGGAAATTTTTTGTGGCTGGAGGGCCTTTTTAGCAGATTCTTCATCAGGACTGGATATACCGCCGGGCGCCGGACCGATTTCATCTGAAAAACTTTGTGGGGGCTGCTGATCTGGCTTGGCAGGACTGTGGAGCAAACTAGTATCAAAGGTGCTCCCCTCCGAAAGTGCCGCGTAAAACTGCCCTCCCGCTGTTTTAAGGAAGAAACCATCTATTTCTTCTAGTTTCCGATTGCTGGGGAGCTGATTTTCGGAAAATACAATTCTGGCTGAGACAGACTTGTTCATACAGTTTATTTCATCTATCATTTGAAAAATACATGAAGAGTCCTGGTTATAGAACGCGAAAAATTTTATCGTGTTCTCAGGATTTACAGGAACATTGCGGATTTGGATCTGCATAGAGCAAGAGTGATAGCTCCGGGAAATTTTGAGAAACCCTACATTGCGTAGTTTCCTATTATTTTCGTATTCATATAAGTAACAGATACCGGGATTCATATAACACCTCTGGCCTTGTCTTTCTTTCACTCTAATTTATTCCGCAATATTTTGAAAAAGAACATAAGATGTGCTAAATTATTAGAAGAAACTTAGAAATATGGAAGAATGTATTTAAAGGCATAAAGGCGGGACAGATTATGGACTTAGACGAGAAATATATGAGAGAAGCTATTAGACAGGCGAAAAAGGCATATGCCTTGGAGGAAGTACCGATTGGGTGTGTGATTGTTTTTCAGGATAAAATTATTGGACGGGGATATAACAGGCGCACTATAGATAAAAATACACTGGCCCATGCGGAGCTGATCGCAATTAAAAAAGCCAGCAGAAAGCTGGGGGACTGGCGGCTCGAGGACTGCACAATGTACGTTACCCTGGAACCATGCCAAATGTGTTCCGGCGCTATTATACAAGCCAGGATCAAACGTGTTGTCGTAGGTTGTATGAACCCAAAAGCAGGATGCGCAGGCTCCATCCTGAATCTGCTTGACATGCAGGAATTTAATCATCAGTGTGAACTCACAACAGGTGTGCTGGAAACGGAATGCAGTACTATGATGAAACAATTCTTTACAGAACTGCGCAAGATTCATAAACAAAAGAAACAGAAAGCACAACAAGATATAGAAGGAAGAGAAAGGATGCAGTAGTAGAGAAAACAAAAATCCCATCCGCTAATGCTGCAAGGCAAACTGGCCTTGTAATACTTAGGGATAGGAGTGATTTACTACTTTTTAACGTGCATTACGCTTCGAATGTATCTCCACAAACGTTACCTCGGCAGTTAACTCAACCCAGGCGCCCTTACGGCACCCGGAAGATTCTGCTTAGTGCTGCTTCGTTCCCGACCTGACACGGTTCACAGATTTCCGTCGCGTAAGACCCAGATCTCAACGCCACTTTCCGAGGGCAGCTTTGCAAATCAACACCCTCAGCGTAATATCACCCCTGCTATAGCGGATTGCAGGTACAAGGTACCGCTAACACCCCGGCTGCACGAGATTTAATTTTACATTGTTTCAGACAAAATGTCAATGGAAAGGGACGTTTTCTTTCGCTTTTTATTTACTATACGTGGGAAGTATAGTACAATTGGGGACGTAACAAAATGCAGTTTTGTTACGTCCCCAATTGAGTTTAGTGGTGTACCTATTTGGAGACGGACCTGTACCAAAATGGAGATGGTATTTATGATGAAAACGTTGTTGGTTGCAATTAATGCCAAGTTTATTCATTCTAATCTGGCGATTCACAGCCTAAAAGGCTATGCGGAGCTTATGGGATGGCGGGTTGATACAGCAGAATATACAATTAATCAGAATATAGATCATATTCTGGCTGATATTTTTAAGCAGAAGCCAGAGCTGGTTTGTTTTTCTTGCTACTTATGGAATATAACATATGTGGAGTGTTTGTTAACGGAGATTAAAAAGATTTTACCTGATGTGCGTATATGGCTTGGGGGACCTGAGGTTTCTTTTGATGCCCCGCTGGTACTAGAAAGGTTCCGACAAGTAGATGGTGTAATGTGCGGAGAGGGAGAAGAGACATTTGCAGACCTTCTGAAATATTACAGTGGACAGATTACTCGCCTAAGTGATATTAAAGGAATCGTATTTAGGCAGAAACAGGATGACGGTTTGTTTTATATTAAAGAAACGGATCAGAGGCCTGCCATGGATATGGGGAAACTTCCCTTTGTGTATAAAAATATAGATGGGTTTGAAAATAAAATTATTTATTATGAATCTAGCAGGGGGTGTCCTTTTTCCTGTAGTTATTGCTTGTCTTCTATAGATAAATGTCTCAGGTTTCGAGAGATAGAATTGGTAAAGAAAGAGCTTCAAGCCTTTATTGATGCAGAAGTTCCGCAAGTTAAATTTGTAGACAGGACATTTAACTGTAGGCATGAACATACGATGGCTGTCTGGTCCTATATCATTGAACACGATAAGGGCAAAACAAATTTTCATTTTGAAGTGGCGGCAGACTTATTCATTGAAGAGGAATTACAGCTATTAGAAAAAATGCGCCCAGGATTGATTCAGTTAGAGATTGGCATTCAGTCTACAAATGAAACAACAATTTGTGAAATAAAACGGAGCATGAATTTTGTGAAGGTAAAAGAGAACGTAAGGAGAATCCATGCGAAGCGGAATATACATCAGCATTTGGATCTGATTGCAGGATTGCCTTACGAAAATTATGAAAGTTTCCGGAAATCTTTTAATGATGTTTATGAGCTGCATCCAGAACAATTACAGTTAGGGTTTTTAAAAGTTTTGAAGGGGTCATATATGCATAGCCAGGCAGAAGAATACGGGCTTACTTATCAAGAGCGCCCTCCTTTTGAAGTGCTATCGACTAAATGGCTTTCCTACGCAGAAATACTGAAGTTAAAGACAGTGGAAGAGATGGTAGAGACATATTATAATAGCGGCCAGTTTGTCTGTACTATTCAGTTATTAGAAAAAGACTGGTCAGATAAATTTGGAATTTATGAAAAGATTGGAAGATACTATGAAGATAATAATTTGCACATCATAAATCATTCCCGGCTGGCAAGATATGAAATATTGTTTGATTTTATTTGCCGCCAGCCAGGGTTAAATATTGAGAAATACAAACAGTCGCTGACTATGGACTTATATTTGAGAGATAACGTAAAAAACAGGCCTGCATTTGCGGGAGAGACCGGTATTGCGAAAGCAGAGTCGGCAGCATTCTATGAAGCAGAGTCAAAGGAACACAGATACCTGAAAGGATATGAGCAATACGACAAAAGACAGATGAGGAAAATGACACATCTTGAAAAAATCGATGGCCGTATAGTACTGTTTGACTATAAAAATAGAGATGCTTTGACAAATCAGGCACGGTTATTTTTCATTTAGGTACAGGTCTGAATTCAATTAGGTACGTAACAAAAGCACAAAGGGTTACGTCCTAAAAGCAAAGGAGCCGCCATGAAGAAACGTACAAGGGAGATACTTGCTATACTCGATGCCCAGTATGGCCGTGAGTATGTGTGCTATCTGAATTATAATACCCCCTGGCAGTTATTGATCGCCACGATGCTCAGTGCGCAGTGTACAGACGCCAGGGTAAATATTGTGACAGAGGGTTTGTTTAAGAAATATGATACGCTGGAGAAGTTTGCAGAGGCAGATCTAAAGGAGCTGGAGCAGGATATTAAGCCTACTGGGTTTTACCACAATAAAGCTAAAAATATCATTGCGTGTACGAAGGCGCTGCTGGAGCGGTTTGGGGGAGAGGTGCCCAAAAGCCTGGAGGATCTTACCTCTCTCGCGGGGGTAGGGCGTAAGACTGCGAATGTTATCCGGGGGAATATATATCATGACCCCAGCGTTGTGGTTGACACCCATGTAAAACGTATTTCGCGCCGTTTGGGGTTAACCTTCCAGGAGGATCCAGAGAAAATCGAGCAGGATTTAATGAAGGAGCTGCCCAGGGATCACTGGATTTTATATAATATACAAATTATTACTTTTGGCCGGTCAATTTGTACGGCCAGGAGTCCAAAGTGCGCGGAATGCTTCTTGCAAAAATATTGTAAAGAGTATAAAATGTAACCTATCTAACCGTGAATATAGATATAGTAGCCGGGTATTTCCGGGATATTATATAAAAGAGGTGAGTATCTGTGAATTTTTATAACAAGAAAGTAAGAAGAATTTTTTCTATTGTCATTATCGTAATTATTTTGGCAATGGTAGCGACTATGGTAATTCCTTACCTTACAGTTTAGCATATAAAGCCGTTCATTTTAATTATACTCTTTATTTCATTAATATAAGTGTGGAGTGTGTCTTTGCCCGGATGGGATTCAGCGGCTTTAGTTTTTACTGACGATTATTTAAAGTACCAGTTATATACTGGGGGCAGGCGCCAGGAGTTTGAGGGGTATATATGGGAGACAAAGGAAGAAGAGACAGCAGGCATAAAGTGAGCAAGGCGGATAAAAGAGCTATGTTAGGCATAGTTTTTGTCTTTCTGTGCGCGGCCGCCGTGATTTTATGTGTACAGCTTTATCTCCGCAGATATATTCAGAAGTTTGAAGCGGATACTATTATTCAGGGCGTCTATATTGGCAATACAGAAGTAGCCGGCCTGACTCTGAAGGAGGCGGAAGAAAGGGTCAAGAGTGATTTATCTGCTTATGCAGAAGAAAAAGTCCTCCTGACACTGGAAGACGGCAGGACTGGCCAGGTTACGCTGGGCAGCCTGGGACTGACTGTTGACAATCTGGACAGTGCGGCCAAGGAGGCAGTGGATTATGGGAAAAAGGGAAATGCAGCATCCTGCTATAAAATATTAAAGAAGGCTGAGAAAAAGCAGAACCATAAAAAATTTGAGGCTTCATATAAAATTACAGAGGAGTCTGCAGAAAAAGCATTGAAAGACGCGATGGGTGGCCTGCTAAATGTGCCGGAAAATGCAAAAGTGTCACAGGGTGATTCCGGCATTGAGATTACGGAAGGCAAACCAGGTGAGACGATTGATATAAAAAAGACTGTAGCAGCCATTAACCAAATGCTTGGGGGGGATTGGGAAGGCAAAGGCGGAAGTGTCCGGGCATCAGTGACATATGTGGATCCAGATATTCAGGCAGATGATTTAAAGGATATGACAGATCTGCTGGGCAGTTATACAACTGTTTATGGAGGGGATCCAGGAAGCGCCCAGAATATAGAGAGTGGTGCAGGGCATATTGGCGGCCTTCTCCTGAAGCCTGGAGAGGAGATTTCGGTCAATGCCATAATGGAACCATATACTGCAGAAAATGGTTATACAGAAGCTGATTCTTTTGAAGGAGATCAGGTGGTCCAGACTATGGGCGGAGGTATCTGCCAGGTATCCACTACGCTGTATAATGCAGTGTTATTGGCGGAACTGGAGGTGACGGAGCGTTACCCCCATACGATGATGGTGTCCTATGTGGAGCCGTCCATGGATGCCGCTATTGCAGATGATGTGCTGGATCTTGGCCTAAAGAATAATTTGGATACCTCTATTTACATAGAATCTATTACAGCCGACAGCTGCCTGACATTTAATATATATGGGAAGGAAACACGTCCAGCCTCCAGAACTATCCAATATATAAGTGAGACAACAGAGACGAAAGACCCTGAAGGAAAAAGATTTGTGGCAACTCAGGATGCGGCCGGCATCTATTATACACAGAGTCCCGCGGAACCCGAAGTATCTGCAAGGCTCTGGAAAGCTGTATATGAAAATGGGGCGGAGGTTAGCCGTGATATTGTAAATTACAGCCAGTATCTGCCCTCGAAGGAGACGGTGGCTGTGGGTACTGCTTCTGAGAGGAAGGAGATAACAGATAAATTAAATGCGGCAATACAGACCCAGGATGAGGCCACAATTATGAAGTGTATACAGGATATTCAAATATCTGGAACACAGCAGTAACTGGGATAATCAGCTAAACTTATATCTAAACCTCGCTCTTAGCCGTATGCTGGCAGGGGAGTATAATCAGTTATAAGGAGAAAAGGGTGTATGAAAGCTGGAAATATTACACAGACTGTGTGGAAACGGTCTATATCAAGACAACTGAATTGCGCTGGGAGGGAGGATGGGTTCAGGCTATCGCCGGAAGAGTCACGTTCTGCCCTGCATGTAGGGGATAGTGCGGACGCGGTTTGGTCTACTGCCTCGGCGGCGGGATTCTCCAGTGAAACGGGGGAATATGCACTGCTCAAAGTAGTCAATGACCTTGCTGCCGGAGGGGCCGTTCCGAAAGGGGTTTCTATACAGGCAATGCTGCCTCTGGACACAGAAGAGGATTGGCTGAAAGAGATGACGGTGAAACTGGCGGCTTTGTGTAACAGGATGAAAATAGACTTGACCTGTGTAAAGGCAGAAGTGATCCCAGGTTTTGTGAGGCCTATGGTATTTATAACAGGTATGGGGGTGGCCCCAAGGGGCCGGCTGCTCTGTGCAGGGAATGCCCTGCCGGGACAGGATATTGTTCTCTGCGGTTATATCGGACTGGAAGGGACCCTCCGCATACTGGCAGATAGTAAAGGTGAGCTGGAGCAGCGTTTCGTGCCTTCTTTTATCCGTCAGACAGAATCTCTGAAAAAGAATCTGGACGCTTCAGATTTTATATTTGCTGCGGCGCAGATGGGGATTCTAGCCATGCATCAGGCGGGAAGCGGAGGCATATTTGCCGCTTTGTGGGAGCTGGCGGAGGCTTCAGGGATAGGCCTGGAGATAGAGTTGCCAAGGCTGAGCATAAGGCAGGAGACGGTAGAGATATGTGAGTATTATAATCTGAATCCTTATCAGCTTACCTCTGGAGGATGTATTTTGATGGCTGCAAAAGACGGGGATGCCCTGGTGGGAACACTGCAGAGGATGGGGGCGCGAGCCAGAAAGCTTGGGGTTGCCACAGATAAAAAGGATCGGGTAATCACAAGCGATGAAGAGAAAAGATATTTAGAAAGGCCTGCACCGGATGAGCTGGTGCGCTGGCAGGAGCAGCGCTTGGCAGTACATGCCAAGGAAGCCATAGACAGTAAGGAGCCAAAAGGCGTAAATTCAGACATGCCCTTAGGGTATGATATGTGAGAATAAGACAAAGGCATAGAGGAGGAAAAGCATGGAAAGTGTGAACGGCATTAGAAATGAAATTTTGAGATATCTTGAGACTAACAGCAGAGTCAATCTCGGTGAGCTGGGTGTGCTGTTAGGCGCAGATGAGGCAACGGTGGCAAATGAAATTGCAGACATGGAAAAGGAGAAAATCATCTGTGGGTACCACACATTAATTGACTGGGACAAGGCAGGGGTAGAGAAAGTGACCGCATTGATTGAAGTAAGGGTGACGCCTCAGCGCAATCAGGGATTTGACCGGATTGCAGAGCGGATTTACAATTACCCGGAAGTACACGCCGTATATTTGATTTCAGGGGGATATGACTTACTTGTTACCCTGGAAGGAAAAACTTTAAAAGAAGTGTCACGGTTTGTGTCAGAGAAGCTTTCGCCAATTGATGAAGTCATTAGTACTGCTACATACTTTATTTTGAAGAAATATAAGGACCATGGGACTATACTAGTACCAAAGAAAGAATCAGAAAGGATGCTGGTGACGCCGTAATGAGAAATCCATTATCTAAAAAAATAGTTGAGATTCAGCCCTCCGGCATCCGCAAATTTTTCGACGTGGCAAATGAGATGAAGGATGCTATTTCCCTGGGAGTGGGGGAGCCGGACTTTGACACTCCGTGGAGGATACGGGAAGAAGGGATTTTTTCCCTGGAAAAAGGGCGTACTTTTTATACTTCTAATGCAGGGCTTCAGGAGCTGAGGGAGGAAATCTGCCGTTACCTTCAGCGTAAAATACACGTATCTTATTGCCCTAAAAAGGAGACTCTGATTACTGTAGGGGGCAGCGAGGCCATCGATGTGGCCCTGCGCTGTATGCTGGATGCAGGGGACGAAGTCTTAATCCCCCAGCCAAGTTACGTCTCATATCTGCCCTGCGCTGTTATGGCGGACGGTGTTCCGGTTGTAATTCCACTCCAGTATGAGAATGAGTTCAAGCTGACAGTGGAGGATTTGGAGAAGTATACAACTCCCAGGACAAAAGTTTTGATTATGCCATTTCCCAACAACCCAACAGGTTCCATTATGACAAGGGAAGAGCTGGAGCCAGTGGCGGAGTTTATAAAGGACCATGATATTTTTGTGCTGTCAGATGAGATTTATTCTGAGCTCACATATAAATCAGAACATGTGTCCATTGCGTCCCTGCCGGGAATGCGGGAGAGGACAATTGTGATTAACGGGTTTTCCAAAGGCTTTGCCATGACAGGATGGCGCCTCGGGTATTGCTGCGGCCCTGAGGTCATTATTGAGCAGATGATAAAACTGCATCAATTTGCTATTATGTGTGCCCCTACAAACAGCCAGTATGCAGCTATTGAAGGGTTGAGAAACTGCGGGGATGAAGTGGAGGAAATGAGGAAATCCTATAATCAGAGAAGACGTTTTCTGATGCATGAGTTTGCACGTATGGGATTGGAGTGTTTTGAACCCTTTGGCGCATTTTATGTATTTCCCAGTATACAGGAGTTCAACATGACGGCAGAAGAGTTTGCCACCCGCCTGCTGAATGAAGAAAAGGTAGCGGTTGTGCCAGGAACAGCCTTTGGGGCCTGCGGCGAAGGCTTCCTGCGTATTTCTTATGCATATTCACTGGACGATCTCAAAGAAGCCTTAGGGCGCCTGGGAACATTTATACAGCGCCTGAGAAATGAGAGGTAGGGTTATGCTGAACATTGTGCTGCTTGAGCCGGAGATTCCCGCTAACACCGGAAATATTGGACGCACATGTGCGGCGACTAATACCCGGCTGCACCTGATAGAGCCATTGGGGTTTAAGCTAAATGAGAAATCACTGAAACGGGCAGGAATGGACTATTGGACAGAAATCGATGTGAAAACTTATATTGATTTTCAAGACTTTCAGGGACAGAACCCCGAGGCAAAACTGTATATGGCCACCACAAAGGCGGAGAAAATGTATATAGAAGTATCCTATGAGCCGGACTGCTATATTATGTTTGGCAAAGAAAGCGCTGGGATACCCGAGGAGCTTCTGGTGAAATATAAAGAAAATTGTGTGCGCATACCAATGGTGGGGGATACCCGCTCCCTCAATCTGGGGAACTCGGCTGCAATTATATTATATGAGGCTTTGCGGCAGAACCAGTTTGCCGGGATGAGCCGGGAGGGGCGCCTCCATCATCTTACATGGTAGGAATTTTCATTATGGACTACAAAGAAAATGTATGCTATTCTAAAATTGAATTCCCAAGGGTACCCCGCAATGCATGCCCTTGAGGGCGGATGGACACTGAGGCGTCCAATAAGGCATATGCAGAAAGGCGGTGACAAATATGATAGAAGAAACCATAAAGGCGATAAGAGAGACAGAGGGAAAAGCCGGGGCCATTGTAAAGGATGCTGATGCACAGTGTAAAAGGATACTGGAAGATGCATCCAGGGAGGCGAAGGAGCTGGGGACAGAGCTGACCCAAAAAGAGGATAAAAGGGCAGAGGCTGCTATGGAAGATGCCGTAAAGAAGGGCGGAGAAGTCCAAAAAGCAGCGCTGGCAGAAGTAGAGAATGAAATCAAAGGCCTCAAACAAGCTGCTTTGGCAAAGGAAGAGGAGGCAGTAAGTCTCGTAATATCACAATTGGTTTAGGGAAAAGCGAGATAAAGGAGGGATGGTATTATGGCGGTATTGCAGATGCAGCGAATTAGTATCTGCGCATTGAAGAAAGACCGAAAGGCAATTCTGGAAAAGCTTCAGAGCATGGGAGTCATGGAAGTCAGCCATGTGCTGGATGAGGATGAGGATTTCCACAGGATGGATACAGCCAACGCGAAAAGCAGCTTTGAGAAAGCAGCCTCGCAGGCTGACCAGGCATTGGACATACTGGGACAGTATGCGCCGGAGAAACAGTCTATGCTCTCCTCTCTGGCAGGTAAGGATTTGATTGACCAGAAGAAGTATCAGTCAGTGGTCGCTGACAGGGAAAGGCTGCAAAAGACGGCCAAGAAGATCCAAATGTTGGACAAGGAGCGGGCAGAGCAAAAGGCGAATATACTAAAGATTGAGAACACGATAGAAGCACTGAACCCCTGGATGAATTTAGATGTCCCCATGGATTTTAAAGGGACAGAGCATATCACTATGCTGCTTGGAACCCTGCCTGGTATGCTGGGCCTGGAGGATGTGTACGCCCTGCTGGCAGATTGGAAGGCGGAATTAAAAGCCGATGTCCATGTCATTTTCTCAGAACAGGACGCCACATATGTAGCAGTATTTTGTCTTAGGGAAGATGAGGCCCATGCTGAGGAAGTCCTCAGGGCAGCTGGTTTTGCAAAACCCACCCAGACAACAGATAAAGTGCCTGCTGAGGCAAAGGCGGAGCTGGAAGGGGAGATAGCAGCTATTAACAGCAGGATTGCAGAGCTGGAGAAAGAAATCTCTGCCATGGCGGCAGACCGCGGGGGATTAAAGCTGATTGCTGACTATTACAGGATCCGCGCTGAAAAGTATGAAGTACTGGGACAGCTGCCACAGTCAGAAAGGACATTTCTGGTGAGTGGGTATGTACCCAAACAGTCCGTGCCAAAGTTACAGAAAAGCCTTGCCGGCAAATACGACTGTGTCGTGGATATTGAGGATACTACAGAGGATGAGGATGTGCCCGTCCTTCTTAAAAACAATAAGTTTGCGGCCAGCTCAGAGGGCGTGCTTGAGGCGTTTGGGCTTCCTGCCAAGGGAGAGGTAGACCCCACGGCCATCATGGCAGTCTTTTATGTTTTTCTATTTGGACTTATGCTGTCAGACGCCGCATATGGGGCGATTGTTTCTATAGCATGCGGCATACTGATACTCAAGTTCCCGAGGATGGCGAGCAGTATGAAGAAGTCGCTGCAGCTATTCTTCTGGTGTGGTATTTCTACGTTATTCTGGGGTATCATGTTTGGAGGATATTTTGGCGATGTGGTAGATGTAATCTCACAGACATTTTTTGATAAAAAGGTCAGTATACCGGCCCTGTGGTTTGTACCGCTGAATAACCCGATGAAACTTCTGGTTTATTCCATGCTGTTTGGTACGATCCACCTGTTTACCGGACTTGCGATTAAAGGGTATATGTGCCTTAGGGATAAGAAATATATGGACTTTTTCTGTGATGTAATACTATGGTTTGTATTTTTGATCGGCCTTTTGATTATGTTGCTTCCGAGTGATATTTTTGCGTCAATTGCACAGGCTCAGATCGTCTTCCCGCCTGCAGTGAATGCGCTGGGCAAATGGATGGCGATTCTTGGGGCAGTTGGAATTGTGCTGATGTCCGGCCGGGCGAACAAGAACTTTGGCCTGAGGATTGCGTTGGGAGCCTATGACCTCTACAATGTGACAGGCTGGCTGAGCGATGTATTGTCGTATTCAAGACTTCTGGCGCTGGGACTTGCAACAGGAGTTATTGCATCTGTCGTAAACCAGATGGGCAGTATGGGCGGAAAAAGTGTATTTGGAGTGATACTCTTTATTTTTGCCTTTGTAGTAGGCCATATATTTAATTTAGCGATTAACCTTTTGGGGGCCTATGTGCATACAAACCGTCTCCAATACGTAGAGTTTTTTGGAAAATTTTATGAGGGCGGGGGACGTGCATTTAATCCCTTTAAAGAAAATACAAAATATGCAGATATTAAGGAGGAAATGTAGTTATGAGTCAGTTAGGTATTGTTTATGCGCTTATGGGTGCAGCAGTGGCAGTTTTTCTTGCAGGGGCAGGCTCCGCTTTGGGGGTAGGTATTGCAGGGCAGGCTGCGTCTGGAGTTGTGTCAGAGGATCCGAGTAAATTCGCCAAGGTGCTGATCCTTCAGCTTCTTCCGGGTACACAGGGTATCTATGGACTGCTGGTAGGGTTTATCACACTTTCTAAAATTGGACTGTTAGGCGGCGGCATGGCGGAGGTATCTGTACAGACAGGACTTTTGATTCTTGCAGCATGCCTTCCCATCGGTATTGTAGGGCTGATCTCCGGGAAATCACAGGGAAAGACAGCGGCAGCCGCAATCGGCATTATTGCAAAGAAGCCAGACCAGTTTGGTAAGGCTATGCTTTTCCCGGCAATGGTTGAGACATACGCGATTCTGGCACTTCTGATTTCCATCCTGGCAGTCAGCGCGATTCAGGTCTAATCTGCCCGGATTTGCAGCCATATCGCAGGAAGTTGATATTGGATTTATGTAAAAAGAAGAAAGGTAGAGCTAATAGATGAGTGGATTAGACAAAATGAAAAGTCAGATTCTGGATGAGGCGTCCCACTCAGCGGAAATGAAAATCGCAGAAGCAAAGGCAAAGGCTGAAGAGATTTTAAATGAAGCCAGGGCCGAGGCGGAGGCAAAGGCTGAGAAGATTTCCGGCAAATCACAGGAGAAGGTAAAGGACTATGAAAAAAGGGTGGCGTCCTCCTGCGAGATGCAGCGCAAGCAGGCAGTTCTTGGGGCAAAACAGGAACTGATAGCAGATGTGCTGGCCAAGGCATATGAGAGAGTCATAGGCCTGGACGGGGAGCCATATTTTGATATGGTCCGCAGAATGCTTATAAAATATGTGCTGCCGGAGTCAGGCGTAATATATTTTTCAGACAGAGATCTGAGTAGAATGCCTAAAGGGTTTGAGCAGGAGATTCAGAAGGCTGCCGCTGAAAAAGGCGGCGTCCTGGAATTGTCCAGGGAAGCCAGAGATATAGACGGAGGCTTTATCCTTGTTTATGGCGGGATTGAAGAGAACTGTACAATAAAGGCATTATTTGATGCACAGAGAGATGAGCTGTCCGATAAAGTGCACGGATTATTATTTTCATAAGGAACATCTGTGCTGCCGGCCCAAGGGTATTGCCGGACAGCCAGGATGTGTCTGCAGCCGGGGCGGGTTTGGCTTATCTGGCTGCATAGGCAGGAGGGTTAGTCTTGAATGATTTAGAATATACTTACGCCGTTGCGCGTATACGTGCTTTGGAGGCTTCGCTGTTTTCCAGTACAGAGATTGAGCGGCTGTTAGCCTGCTCAGACGAGGAGCAGTGCCTGCAGTTTTTGAACGAAAAAGGCTGGGGGGACGGGACAGGCTCTATGGACGCTTCTGATATGCTGAAAAGAGAAGAGGAAAGGACCTGGGAAGTGATTGGCGATGTTGCTCCAGATCTGTCTGTGTTTGATGTCCTTTCTTATCCCAAATTGTTCCATAACCTGAAAGCTGCAATTAAAGAAGTCTGCACAGAAGTGGAGAACCAGAATATTTTTTATGACGACTGTTCTATAAAAGGACAGGAAATGCTTCAGATTGTCAGGAATAAAGAGTTCCACCGCCTGCCGGGGAAAATGGGGGAGGCAGCCTCTGAAGCATATGACACACTGCTTCATACACGGGATGGCCAGCTCTGTGACATTATAATTGACAGGGCGGCCCTGGAGGCGATTTATGAAGCAGGCCAGAAGGCGAAGGATGAGATTATCCAGAATTATGCAGAGTCCACCGTGGCAATCGCCGACATTAAGATTGCCGTGCGTGCGCAGAAAACTGCGAAATCTGCGGAATTTATGAAGCGGGCCATGGCGCCCTGCCAGAGTGTGAACACGGAGCAGCTTGCAAAGGCGGCCATAAGCGGCATGGATGCCATACGCGATTATCTGTCAGGCACCACATATGCAGAGGGCGCCGCTGCACTGGAGGAGTCACCGTCAGCCTTTGAACGCTGGTGTGACAACCGCATGATGGAAACAATCAGGCCTCAGAAATACAATGCTTTTTCTGTGGGCCCTCTGGTGGCTTATGTCCTGGCCAGAGAGAATGAGATAAAGACAGTTCGGATTATCCTGACCGGAAAGCAGAATGATTTTCCGGAGGGTGCGATTCGGGAAAGGATAAGGGAGATGTATGTATAAGATTGCAGTAATTGGCGATTATGACAGCATTTACGGGTTTGCAACCCTGGGCCTTAGCATCTGCCCTGTCCGCAGCCGGGAGGAAGCCAGGGATAAGCTGAGGCAGCTTGCAGCCGGAAAGTATGGGATTATTTATATTACGGAAGCCGTTGCGGCAGAGCTGACAGAAGTGATCGAAGAATATAAGGAGCAGACCTTGCCTGCAATTATACAGATTCCAGGAGTTTCGGGGAACACAGGGGCAGGCGTGGAAGGCGTAAAGAAAACTGTGGAGCAGGCAGTCGGATCAGATATCCTGTTTTCACAGGAGTAAGAAAGGTGGTAAATTCGTCGAAATGAGTACGGGCACAATTAAAAAAGTGGCAGGCCCTCTGGTTATCGCAGAGGGAATGCGTGACGCGAACATGTTTGACGTGGTTCGTGTAAGCAATCAGAGACTGATTGGCGAAATCATTGAGATACATGGAGACGAGGCCTCAATACAGGTTTACGAGGAGACATCGGGACTGGGGCCGGGAGAGCCGGTAGAGTCCATGGAAGTACCTATGTCTGTAGAGCTGGGGCCTGGCTTGATTACTAGTATCTATGATGGGATCCAGAGGCCTCTGGATGATATCATGAAGGTTTCAGGTAATAATCTTAAGAGGGGCGTAGAGGTTCCTTCACTGAAAAGAGATCTGAAGTGGGAGTTTGTTCCCACCGTATCTGCCGGCGATGAAGTGGAAGCCGGAGACGTAATAGGGACAGTGCAGGAGACAATCGTTGTCCAGCAGAAAATCATGGTGCCATATGGCGTCCAGGGCAAGATTAAAGAGATTAAGGCCGGAGAGTTTACGGTGGAGGAGACAGTCGCTGTTGTTGAGACACCGCAGGGGGACAAGGAACTTACATTGATGCAGAAATGGCCGGTCCGCAAAGGGCGTCCCTATAAGAAGAAACTTCCACCGGAAATGCCCCTTGTAACAGGCCAGAGAGTTGTAGATACATTTTTCCCCATAGCTAAGGGAGGCGTGGCTGCGGTACCAGGACCATTTGGGAGCGGCAAGACAGTGATCCAGCATCAGCTTGCTAAATGGGCAGAGGCAGATATTGTGGTGTATATAGGATGTGGTGAGCGCGGAAATGAGATGACAGACGTTTTGAATGAATTTCCAGAGCTGAAGGATCCTAAGACGGGCCAGTCTTTGATGCAGAGGACTGTTCTCATCGCAAATACCTCAGATATGCCTGTTGCGGCCCGTGAGGCATCTATCTACACAGGTATCACCATTGCTGAGTATTTCAGGGATATGGGATTTTCAGTGGCTTTGATGGCTGACTCCACCTCCCGCTGGGCAGAGGCCCTCCGTGAAATGTCAGGCCGTCTGGAAGAGATGCCTGGTGAGGAAGGCTATCCCGCGTACCTTGGAAGCCGTCTTGCTCAGTTCTATGAGCGTGCCGGACATGTAATATCTTTAGGTAAAGAGGGAAGAGAAGGGGCCCTGTCTGTTATCGGCGCCGTATCCCCTCCGGGAGGAGATATTTCGGAACCTGTATCACAGGCAACACTGCGTATTGTAAAAGTATTTTGGGGGTTGGATTCTGCCCTTGCATATAAAAGGCATTTCCCTGCTATTAACTGGCTGAACAGTTATTCCTTATACCTGGATGATATGCAAAAGTGGTTTAATACCCAGGTGGCTTCTGACTGGATGGAAAACCGCCAGAAAATGATGACTCTTCTCCAGGAAGAGGCAGAGTTGGAAGAGATCGTTAAAATGGTAGGTATGGATGCACTCTCACCTAGTGACCGCCTGAAGATGGAAGCTGCACGCTCAATCCGTGAGGACTTCCTGCATCAGAACTCATTCCACGAGGTGGATACCTACACATCACTGAAAAAACAGCATATGATGATGAATCTGGTTATGGCTTTCTATGAGCAGGCTGTGGAGGCCCTGGGAGAAGGCGCTTCCCTGCAGAAGCTGATTAATATGCCAGTGCGTGAGCAGATTGGACGTTTCAAGTATACTCTTGAGGATGAGCTGGATCAGGGATATGAAGAGGTGAAGAAGGAGCTTCATGTGGAGATTGCCAATACATTAGGGAAGGAGGACCTCTAAATGCCAAAAGAATATAGAACAATACAGGAAGTGGCCGGCCCCCTGATGTTGGTGCGCGGTGTAGAGAATGTCTCCTACGACGAACTGGGAGAGATTGAACTTGCAAGCGGTGAGACCCGGCGCTGCAAGGTGTTGGAAATTAATGGAAATGATGCTCTTGTACAGTTATTTGAAAGTGCTACAGGAATTAATCTTTCCAACAGTAAAGTAAGGTTTCTGGGACGCAGTATGGAGCTGGGAGTATCAGAAGATATGTTGGGCCGTGTTTTTGACGGCTTGGGCCGACCCATTGATGAGGGGCCGGATATTCTTCCAGATGCCCGCATGGATATCAATGGCCTGCCTATGAACCCGGCTGCCAGAAGCTACCCTGAGGAGTTTATCCAGACAGGGGTATCTGCCATCGATGGACTGAATACTCTGGTCCGCGGACAAAAGCTTCCCATTTTCTCAGCTTCCGGCCTGCCCCACGCCCAGCTTGCGGCACAGATTGCAAGACAGGCCAAGGTTCTTGGGACAGACGAGAACTTTGCAGTTGTATTTGCGGCTATGGGTATTACATTTGAGGAATCCAACTTTTTTATTGAGAGTTTTAAGGAGACGGGCGCCATTGACAGGACAGTGCTGTTCGTGAACCTGGCCAATGACCCGGCTATAGAGCGAATTGCCACACCCCGTATGGCTTTGACAGCAGCAGAATACCTTGCTTTTGAGAAGGATATGCATGTCCTTGTAATTCTGACTGATATTACGAACTACGCAGATGCCCTGCGTGAAGTTTCCGCTGCCCGCAAGGAGGTGCCGGGCCGGCGTGGTTATCCTGGATATATGTATACGGACCTGGCCTCCCTGTATGAGAGAGCAGGACGGCAGGACGGCAGGAAAGGAAGTATCACGATGATACCAATCCTGACAATGCCCGAGGATGACAAGACACATCCTATTCCTGACCTTACAGGGTATATTACAGAGGGACAGATTATTTTGAGCCGTGATTTGTACCGCAGAGGCATTGCGCCTCCGGTGGATGTCCTGCCTTCATTGTCACGTCTGAAGGATAAGGGTATCGGTGATGGCAAGACCCGTGCAGATCATTCCAACACTATGAACCAGTTGTTCGCGGCATATGCACGTGGAAAGGATGCTAAGGAGCTGATGGTAATCCTGGGAGAGGCGGCTCTGACAGATATTGATCTGATATATGCAAAGTTTGCCGATGCTTTTGAGGCAGAATATGTATCCCAGGGATACTTCACAGACCGTGGAATCGAAGAGACTTTAAATATTGGATGGAAATTACTCTCCATGCTGCCAAGGACGGAATTGAAACGTATTGACGATAAGTTCCTGGATCAGTACTATGAAGGATAGGCTGTAGGGAAAATGGGCAGTATTTACAGAAGGAGAGGTGAGTATATTTGGCGTCCACACAGGTAAACCCAACCCGTATGGAGTTGACCCGACTGAAGAAGAAACGGATTACAGCCATACGAGGCCATAAATTATTAAAGGATAAGCGTGACGAACTGATGCGCCAGTATCTGGATCTGGTTCGGGAGAATATGGAAGTGCGCAGGCGGGTGGAGGAGGGGATCCTCTCTGCCAACAAGAACTTCGTCATCGCAAAAGCCGGCATGTCAGAAGCAGCGCTCAATACGGCCCTTATGGCACCTAAACAAGAAATTAACCTGGTGCCAGGGGAACAGAATGTAATGAGTGTAAATATACCGACCTTTGATTATAAGACCAGGACAGCGGATGAGAATGATATCTATTCCTATGGATTTGCATTTACATCCAGTGATTTGGATGGCGCAGTCAAATCTCTGGCGGATATTCTTCCAGATATGATGCGGCTGGCTGAGTGTGAAAAGGCATGCCAGCTGATGGCTGCAGAGATTGAGAAGACGAGAAGGCGTGTTAATGCCCTGGAGCATGTCATCATTCCTGAGACAGAAAAAAATATCAAGTATATAACCATGAAATTAGATGAAAATGAGAGAAGCACACAGATTCGTCTGATGAAAGTGAAGGATATGATGCTTGAGGAGGCCCATCATTATAAAGAGCAGGCTTAGGACTTAGATTTATAAATTTATCTATTGGGGAAATCCCTCCCACTTCCATGCCCCAGAGGCGTGAGTGGGGGGATTTTCTTTTTTTAGGCAGGACAACAGACATTTTTTTAATTATCCCGCGTATTTTGGATGCAATAATTCCAAGATACGCGCTTTTTTTATTCCCACAGGCAACGGGTTAAGCGGACAGGCCTAGATATGCAAGTATATGCTTTCCATATTTCTTTATATAAAATTTTAATATGCCATCTGAAAGAGAAAGGTTAATTGTAAAATACTACAAAAAATCATATTCAGGATTGTGCAATATATAGAAAAATTAGTTACATATATCACATATTATTGACAAAAGTAACGTTGGGTAGTAAAGTTGGCATAAAGTTACAAATGAATCATATATATTACATATGTAACAATCTAAAAAGAAAGAGGAGAAAATTATGAACACAACAGCAAGAATGAATCATATTATCCAGCCTGACGGAAAAACCTTCATTATGGCTATGGATCATGCACAGAATTTCAATACATTACCGGCCCTGGCAGATCCTAAGAAATTAGTGAGAGAGATTGCGGCAGCAGGGGCAGATGCATTTCTCTCCACTCCGGGCATGGCAGAACACCTGACAGATTCCTTCCTTGGAAAGGGGATTATTGTCAGGATAGATGGAGGAGTATCCTTTCTCGGAGATAAATCCAAACCAATGCAGATTACCCTCAATGCAGAAGACATTGTAAGGATGGGGGCGGATTCTGTGATAACAATGAGTTTTCCCGGCTCTAAGTTTGAGAACGAGGTACTGAGTAATCTCACAAGAGTATGTATGGACTGCCACAGATGGGGGGTGCCGGTACTGGCGGAGGCTCTTCCCAGGGGATTTGAGCCGGCAGATGATTCCAGGACACCAGAGAATTTGATATTTGCATGCCGCCAGAGCGTGGAGCTGGGGGCTGATTTTGTAAAAACAAATTATACAGGGGATCAGGAATCTTTTAAAACTCTTGTGGAGGCAACCTATAAACCTGTTGTAATTCTGGGCGGAGCAAAGAAGGTTCCGGTAGACCAGCTTCTTCAGGAAATCAAAGATGCCATGGAAGTGGGCGGAGCTGGAGTAGCTATGGGAAGAAATATTTGGGGAGATGAAAATCCGGTAGGATACGCTGCAGCAATTGCAAAGCTGATCCATGAGGGCTGCAGTGTTGAAGCGGCAATGAAGGAAATGAATAAAACATATACGGTATAGAAGGAGGAGAGGAAAATGTCAACATTCAAAGTAGCTGTTCTGGAGGACACGAAAAAAATTGTTTTTCATGAAGCTGAGAAGAAGGAGCCGGGCGAAAAGCAGGTTCTTGTAAAGGTAGATTCCTGCGCCATTTGTACGCTGGAGCAGAGAGTTTATAATGGCGTGATGAACCGCTATCCTTTCGCAGGAGGACATGAGGCGGCAGGGACAGTAGAAGCTGCAGGAAATAAGGTTATGGGCGTAAAGCCAGGAGATAAAGTAGCCATCCGCCTGCTGAATTCCTGCGGTGAGTGCTATTACTGTAGAAATGGACATGAAAATCAGTGTATGAAGTCCTTTATCGCCGAGACACAGGAATGCGCTATGGGGCCGGGAGGGTTGGCAGAGTACATGATGGTAAATGCTGCGGATGTGTATAAGATGGCAGACGATATTGACCTATCCCATGCAGCTTTATCTGAACCTTTGGCATGTTGTGTGCACAGTATTGAAAATGGAAAGATTGAACTTGGGGATGACGTGGTAGTAATTGGAATCGGAATCATGGGCGCCCTCCATATTCAGCTTGCTAAACTCAAAGGGGCCAGGGTGATTGCCTGTGAGGTAGATGAAAAACGTCTTGAGGTTGCAGAAAAAATGGGGGCAGATGTGCTGATTCATTCTGAAAAGACAGATGCTGTTGAGGAAGTAAGAAGACTTACTGACTTAAGAGGAGCGGACGCAGTGTTTTGTACTGTTCCGGCAGCAGCGCTGGCCAAGCAGGCAGTTGACATGACAGGTAAGCTTGGCAGGACCGTGTTCTATACATCCTTCCATCCAGATAAACCTATTGAGATAAGTCCAAATAAGGTGCATTCTTCTGAACAGATTATTACAGGTACAGTGAACCCCCAGAAGAGAGATTTTCTGATTGCGACAAAACTTCTTTCCTCCAAACTGATCGATGTATCAGAACTGATCTCCGACAAAGTTCCTCTTGCAGAGGTGGACAGGGCGTTTGAGGAGGCGATCCGCCCGGATACATACCGGATTGTCGTCCGGCCATAGCAAAAAAAGCCAGGAAAGGTCATAAAACTGGCAAAACGGCATGAATCAAGGTTGTACTTAAAGAGTGTTTCAGAGTAAAATAAATCTATCACAATAACTTAGGTGTCAGAGAGGTAGATTTATGAAAAAAGAAAACATGACAGAAGAACAGATTACAGAATACAGACGTGTGGCATTTTACTATTACAAGGGCGGACTGACACAAGAAGAAATCGCAAAAAAGATGAAGATGTCCCGCCAAAGGGTAAACAGGATCATAAAGGCCTGTGTAGAACTTGGAATTGTAAAAATCACGATTGAGAACATGGATGAGAGCAACCTTGAAATAGAGAACAGAATAGAGCAGAAATTTCAATTAAAGGAAGTCAGACTGGTAGATAATATAATCGAAGAAAACATATACTGTGAGCTTGGCGATGCGGCAGGCAGATATTTGCAGACGCTGATACAGAACAATACCATCATAGGATTTACCAGGGGGCGGGCAACGTCTGCACTGGTTGACAGTATACCGGGAAACCAGCGGAATGGAAATATTACTGTTACTCAATTGATAGGAAATACGAGTGAAGAACAAGGGAATATGGGCGTTGATGAAGTAATTTACCGGTTTGCGGAGAAATTCCATGCCAGGACATCGCGTCTGTATGCACCTGTTATCGTGAAAAATAAGGATTTAAAGACGGCCTTGACAGAGGAGCCTTATTATAAAGAAGCTTATGGCACGATCCAGAAGTGCGATATTGCCGTTGTGGGAATCGGTACGGCAAAAAGCCAGTGGAAACACATGGTTTCACTCTATGATACCAATGATGCAAAGCAGGCTGAGTGGGCGAAGAATGTTGTAGGCGAGGTATGCACACATTTCTTTGACGCAGAAGGAAAGGTCGTAATTCCTCCTTTTAGCGACAGGATTATTGCTATTTCCCTGGATGATTATATGAAAATACCGGTGAGAATCGGGGTGGCAGGTTCACTGGAAAAAAAGGACGCTATCAGGGCGGCCTTAAAAGGTGGGTATGTCAATGTGCTGATAACTGACTTACAAACTGCAAAAGAGTTGCTGTAGGTGCTGGATGCTTGGATTTTTCTAATTCACAGTTTCAATTTTCATGGCATCCGGCGGTTTGTAAGAAAGGGGGATTCCGCGTAAAAAATCGCGGGATGCGTGAAGGTTTATGGCGAATAATAATAACAATAATGGTGGCGGCTCTCTTGGTTTGGTCACATGTGTGACTATGCTTGCCGGAGGTATGATTGGGAGTGCAATTTTTTCTCTCTCTGGCCTTACAATTTATAAAGCAGGGCCGGCTGCCCTCCTGACATGGGTAATTGCAGCCGTGATTATGCTGGGATACGGATTAATTGTTGCAGAATTGTCCACGATTTTCCCTAAATCGGGCGGCGTGTTTGTGTTTCCAAGAAAGACATTTTCAAAGAATGAGAGAACTGGAAAGCTGCTCGGCTGGATTTCAGTATGGGGATATATCAATGCCAATGTGATTGCAATTGCATTTGCTGCAATTTATGTGGGAACATATCTTGGCGCGGGGTTCCCAGTATTTGCGGATAAACAGATTCCACTAGCTATAGGATCCGTGGCAATTATATTAGTTTTGAATTGTATTAAATTTTCTATTGCAGGAAAGGCAAATACTGTAATGGTACTTGTACTGGCCGTGACTATGCTGATTTACGCGGGGGTTGGACTTTGCAGCGATGCATGGGACGGGAGTACGTTGGTTCCATTTTTTACACAGGGGGTTTCAGGGGCAGGGGGATTCCTTGGGTCAGTTCCGACTGCCATGGTTGCCTATGGTTCTATTGTGGCGATGGCTTTTATGGTTTCAGAGGTAAAGAATCCGAATAAGACAGTTCCACAGTCCATTTTGATCGCAATGATTGTGGTGGTATGTCTGTTCTTAAGTGTTCTCCTGGCCACAGTTGGCCTGGTAAGTGCTGATTTTCTGAGTGAAAATCCTGGCATGAGGTATATTCCGCTTTATGCGGCGGCGTTTACAAAGTTGGCCCATATTACATGGCTTCCGAAAGTTATATCTATTTCCGCGACTCTGGCTTTATTTACGACTATGCTGGTTGTTATGGCACTGACATCCAGGGCTATGCAGGCGGCTGCCGAGGACGGCATTCTTCCTGCAAAGCTTGGAGAGAACAGCAAGGCGGGGGTTCCGGCATTTTCAGCCGTAGTAGTGGCTGCTGTCAGTGCGGTGATCTCTTGTTTCCCTGAACAGACGGAGATTATTGTAGGATTTGCGGCTCTGTTTGCATCTGTGACGATTTCTATCAACTGTATATCACTGATTGTGGCGAGAAAGACCCATGAGAGAAAACCGGGCGAGTTTAGGGCGCCGGGAGGTAATGGGCTTCCCGTTATTGCTCTGGCGCTGATTATTTGCTGCTATATCCCTGATATTATTAAAGGCGGCTGGATGATTTGGGTGTTCACGGCAGTATGGTATATTGTAGGAATCATTATCTTTAATATGAGAGTGAAGAAATAACATATACAGACAGAGAGGGAGCAGGGCATGAAATATATCGGTGAATTGAGAGAACTTAAAAATACATGTATAGCTTTTGGAACGTTTGATTCTGTGCACAGAGGACATTTAAAGGTTGCACAGACACTTGCAAGGGAGGCGGCGCGGAGAAACCTCACATCTGTGATTGTAAGTTTCAGGAAGGAAGGGGAGGTTCTTACAACAGAGCGGGAAAAAGAATTCCTTTTCCAGGATACAGGAGCGGAGATATTTGTTTCTGCAGAAAATGAGGGAGATACCACAGATGAAACTGTAAAGGAAATCCTGGCGGGAACATTGGGGGCAAAAGCGCTTGTTGTAGGTGAAAGCCACAGGGACTTAGAGGCAGTGCGGGCAGCGGCAAGCAGCTGTGGGATAGAAGTTATAACCGTAAAAAATGTAGAGGATGAAGAAGGCCTAATCACTACAGAGCGGGTCAGGGAAGCATTTGATGCTTTAGATTATGAGAAAGTGGCAGACCTGTGCGGCCATCCATACATTATGATGGGAGAGGTTGTCCATGGCAAAGCGTTGGGCAGGACAGTGGGGATGCCCACGGCCAACGTGGGTGTGCCGAACAATAAGTTAAAACCGGACAGCGGCGTATACGCCACACTTGGGCATGTGGCAGGAGGCACTTGGAAGAGTCTCACGAATATTGGGAAGAGGCCCTCTGTTGATAATAATGACCACATTACAATTGAAGCCTTTTTGCTGAACTTTAAACAGGATATTTATGGGAAACCATTCAGGCTGGAGGTACATAAATTTATTCGCGGCGTTCAGAAATTTAATAATTTAGAAGAAGTGCAGCAGCAGGTACAGAAAGATTTGCAGAAGGTGAAGAACTTTCTCGATTTCCTGGCCAAATAGTTTAAGATCAGGGAGGGGCAGTCTTGAAATGCCCCTCCTTTTCGGAAGGAGGATTTGTATATGAGACCGCAGGAATATATTAAGCAGGAGCCATATAAGCTATACATTAATGGTGAATTTGTCGTACCCGGTGAAAGGCGCACATTTGATATCATTAATCCAGTAAATAACGAACTCTTTGCCAAGGCATATAGAGCCGGTATAAAAGAAGTGGAGGAAGCTGTCCGTAGTGCAAGGGAGGCTTATGACAACGGTCCTTGGGGAAGGATGCCGGCAAAGGAAAGAAGTAAACTTCTCCTAAAAGCGGCCAGGATATTGGATAGACGTAAAGAAGAGTTTGCAGCCACGGAGACTATGGAATGTGGAAAATTGTATGCAAGCGCACTTTACTATGAGGCGGCACAGGGGGTTGATGCTTTTGAATACGCGGCGGGGAAGGCTAGGTGCCTGGAAGGAAGTTCAATGCCAATTGATAATCAAACTCTAAATATCGTGCAGTGGGAACCCGTAGGTGTTGTGGCGGAGATTCTGCCATGGAATGGGCCCTTTATGATGGGCTGCCAGAAACTTTCTATAATTTTAGCGGCAGGGAATACGGTGGTGGTAAAACCCTCTTCGTGGGCATCTTTAAGTACTTTGCTTCTGGCAGAGGTATTTGACGAGGCCGGTTTTCCGAAGGGAGTAGTGAATGTGCTGACTGGTTCTGGTTCCCTGATTGGAAATGCCCTTGTGCAAAGCCCTCTTGTAGACATGGCGGCCATGACAGGAGGGACAGATACTGGGAAGAGCATTATTACAGCTTCGGCAGATACAATTAAGGATATTGCCCTTGAATTAGGAGGGAAAAGTCCTAATATTATTTTTGACGATGTGGACATAGATGAAGCAGTAAAATGGGCAAGGTTTGCATTTACATTAAATGCCGGGCAGGTTTGTGTGTCAGGAACAAGGCTCATTTTACATAAAAATATTTATGAAGAATTTTTGGGGAGACTAAAAGCAGAATGTGAAAAATTTGTCCCGGGGGATGGGTTTGACCGCAAAACAACTTTGTCCCCACTCATACACAAAGAACATGCCAGGATAGTGTGGGAGTATATTGAAAAAGGGAAAAGGGCCGGGGCACGCCTGATCTGTGGAGGTAAGCCTTATGAAGACCAAGAACTGAGAAAAGGAAATTTTGTTCCTGTAACTGTGTTTGCAGATGTGGCTGTAGATATGGAGATTTTTCAGGAGGAGATATTTGGGCCGGTTCTGTGCGTGACACCTTTTGAGACCGAGGAAGAGGCGATTGCCCTTGCAAATGCAACCAAATTTGGACTTGCAGGGGGCGTGTTTACAAGAGATGCAAAAAGAAGTATGCGTGTTGCGAAGGGGATAAGGGGAGGGCAGATTTATGTAAACTCCTATTTCAGCAAGGCCATGGCAGAATCACCGGGAACAGGCTGGAAAGAAAGTGGGCTTGGCGTGGCAGGCATCCATAAGTATATGATTTCAAAAACAATTTTTATTGATACAGCCGAGGATAATGTACCGGCATAAGAGAGTTACTGGTGTGCACTGCATACGCGGAAAAAAATAAAGGGAATAGGGACGTAAGGAAGGAGACTTGTCAGAAACAATGGGAGAGAATGGAAACAAGCAAGGGGGACTTTCTCCGAAAGCGTGTATATTAATGGCGATAGGGGGTATGGTGGGCAGTGCAATCTTTACCCTCTCCGGCGTCACCTATGGGATGGCTGGCGCATCTGCAATCTTTACATGGATAATCGCGGGAGGGGTGCTGCTATTATATTCACTGAATGTATCGGAGCTGGCAACAACATTCCCCGAATCAGGGGGGGTTTATGTGTACCCCCATGAGGTTATCGGCAAAACAGAGAGGATGAAGGACTTTGCAGGATGGGCCGCGGCCTGGTCATGGTTAAATTCTACTGTATTTGGAACTGCCTTTGCGGCAATCTGTGTAAGTACGTATCTTAAGGAGTTTGTCCCGGCTGTAAAAAATAGTGTGGCGATGCAGAGAATAATCCCGCTGGTATGGATCTTTATTGTATGGTGGCTGAATGCAAAGAGTATAAATGCCATGGGAAAAATTCATAATAAGCTGACACTCTGTCTGGTGTTCATTTTGGGATTTTATGTAATACTGGGATTGATAAATGGGGATAATGCAAATCTACAGCCTTTTGTGGGAGGAACAATGGGGGGCATGGGTATTGCGGCAGGCGTTCCTATTGCAATGCTCTCCTATGGTTCTATTATTGCAGTGGCATCTTTTGCCGGGGAGATTCAGAATCCAAAGAAAAATATACCGAGGATTATGGCGACGGCAGTCAGCCTGACACTCTTGATGTTCAGCCTGATCCTTCTGGCCACTTTTCGTATGGCTCCGGTTCAGGATTTCCTCACCGATCCCGGGAGGCAGTATTACCCGCTGTCCTATGCACTTAGTAAGGCCTTATCAGGGAAATATGCGTGGGCTGTCTCTATTGTACCGCTGGGAGCTCTGCTTGCCCTGATGACAAATATGAGTATTCTTGTACTTGACGCCAGTAGGACGGTGAGGGCGGTCGCCAGGAGCGGGTTCCTGCCAAAAATATTTACAAAGCTCCATCCCCAGAGACAGACTCCAGTGCCGGCGCTGACACTAGTATGTGGGGTCGCGGCAGTCCTCACTTTAAAGCCAGATCTGATTCAGGTGCTGATTAACATGGGGTCTATCTGTTCTGCAGTTGCAGTTACGATTATCGCAGTGACGCTGATTGTGCTAAGGATTAAGCAAAAAAAAGGGAGTATTACGAAAAAGGGAGCTTTTTGTGTTCCTGGCGGGATGATATTTCCAGTAGCGACACTCTTGATTGTTTTGACAACGCTTGTACTCCTCTATTTTGGGGACGGAGGGGCGGCTTCTTATATTATGGCAGCAGGCTGGTATGTCATTGGCCTTATTATTTTTGGCGTAAAGTGTGTGATAAAGGATAAAGTGTCTTAGTCTGGCGCTCTGATAGAAAGAGAATAAAAACTAATAGGTAAATAAAATATAATTTCGCGCCAAAGGGTTTTTCAGTCCATGCCCTTTGGGTATAATATTTTGTTCCTTGAGTAAAGCGAAAGGAGTGGACGTAAATATGGGAAAATTAAGGGCAGTATACTACATTAACCAGTTTTATGCCGGAATCGGCGGAGAAGAGATGGCGGATGTAGGACTGAGCGTTTATGGGGAAAAAAGAGGGCCGGCCATGGGAGTGGAACCAATGTGGAAGGGGCAGATGGAGGTGGTAAAGGTTCTTGTATGTGGAGATAATTTTATAAATACAGAAGCGAAATTTGAGGAGATCCTGCCTCTAATTAAAGAAGAGATTGTGGCGGCCAGACCGGATGTGTTTGTGGCTGGACCGGCATTCAACGCAGGCCGTTATGGAGTTGCGTGCGCTAAGATGTGTGATTATGTAAAAAAGGAATTGGGTATCCCCAGTGTAACTGGAATGTGGTGGGAAAACCCTGCGGTAGGCATGTATGGAAGAGATAATTATATTATCTCTACAACAGAGACAGCAAGCGGGATGCGTAAATCTCTTCCTAAGCTGGCGGCTTTGGCATTAAAGCTGGCAAAGGGAGAAAAGATTTTAGGGGCGGGGAAAGAAGGGTATCTCCCCACTGGACACCGATACAATGAGTATCATGAAAAAACAGGGGCAAGGAGAGTGACAGATATACTTCTTGACAAACTCTATGGGCGTCCCTATCAGACAGAGGTACCTTTGCGTAAATTCGAGCAGGTTCCTCCCGCCGCAAAAGTGGAGGATCTAAGAAGTACCACAGTTGCTTTATTTACCACAGGGGGACTTGTACCAATAGGGAATCCTGATAAATTAAAACAGGCATTCTCCGTGAGTTATGGAAAATATGACATAGAAGGGATTGAGAGCCTGAAAAAAGGTATCTATGAATCTATCCATGGTGGTTATGACACCACAGATGCCAGTGATGACCCCCACAGGCTCATACCACTGGACACAATGCGCCACTTGGAGAGGGAGGGAAAGATTAGGGGGGTATCCCAGTATTTCTATACAACCTGTGGTGTTGGGACAAATGTTGAGACAAGTAAGGAGATGGGAAAAAGTATTGCGGCGGATCTGAAGAATTCCGGTGTGGGTGCTGCTATCCTTACTTCCACCTGAGGCACCTGTACCCGTTGCTGTGCAACGGTAGCAAAGGAGCTTGACCGCGCAGGGATTCCCAATGTACATATCACTGCATTTACGTCAATTGCTCTGAGCGTCGGTGCTAACCGCATCGTTTTTGGAGGGGATTTTACTGCCCCAAGTGGAAATCCGTCTCTGCCCCTGGAACGTGAAAAGGCATATAGAGGAAGAATTATTGAGAAGTGCCTGGAGGCTCTTTCACAGGACGTGGAGAAGCCTACATTGTTCACAGTAGATGATGAAAAGGAGGGGGAGCAGCCATGAAAATGGAAAAGAAGTTAAAAAGGCAGTATTTTGAAGTTAAGGATGCTGTTTTTGGGGAAAAGACAGTACTTAGGGATAGGGTACTTACTATTTCCAGGGAAGCGTTAAAAGAAGAGATCCGGCCTCTTTTAAAGGCAGTGAAAAGTGTAGGTTTTGAGATTGTAAAGCCTGGTGAGAATACCAGAATTATTCATCTATTGGATACTCTTCAGCCAATGCTGAAGGTGGAAGGAGAGGGAATCCAATATTCAGGATATTTTGGGGATCCGCATATGGTTGGAAGCGGGACCACAAATCTGCTGTCAGGTCTTGCGGTGATGGAAAGTGCGGCCCTGCCCTGGGATGAATCCAGTGCGAGTTCAGGACTTTTATATCCCAGGGATGCGATTATGGATATGACAGGACCAATTTCAGGGATGACGCCTTTTGCAAAGACGATCAATTTTGTCATACTCTATGAGCTGAATGAGGGGAAATCTTCTATTGAATATGACAGTGAAATCCGCAATATTGGAATCAGGATCTCCACGTATCTGGCCTCGGTTACAAAGGATATGGAGCCAGATTCCAGTGAAGTTTTTTCTATTGATGAGGTTAACCCAGAACTACCGGGGGTAGTCCTGGTATGGAATTCCCAAAACCAGGGCCCTTATTCCAATACATTTATTTATGGCCATCCGATAGACAATCTTGTACCGACACTTATCCATCCCAACGAAATGATGGATGGCTGTATAGTCAGTGGAAATTATGTATGGCCTGCTTTTAAAGTTCCGACCTATTTATATGTGAATAATCCTATACTTCTGGAATTATATAAAGAGCATGGAAAGACAATTAATTTCCGGGGGGTGATTTTTGGTAGAAGCCATAATCCATCCAACTGGCATAAAACAAGATGCGCCCAGTTTGCGGTGAAGGTTGCCCAGTTTCTGGAAGCAGACGGCCTGATTATGGCGTGGGAAGGCGGCGGGAATGCAGCAGTCGACGGAATGCTGACGATTCAGTGTGCTGAGAAACATAATATTAAGACATCTACGATTACATTTGAGTTTGGAGGCGTGGACGGCACAGAAGGGATTCTTCTTGTAGATGATGTACCTGAGGCGGATGCAGTCATCAGCGCTGGTTCTATAGAAAAACCTTATACGATCCCAGATGTGGAAAGGGTAGTCGGAGGCAGGACATTCCGCTTGAATAAAGAGTCCGGCGGTTTTTTCCCTCCCTCAGACAAAGCGCTGGCTTTCGAACAGACAACCCATTTTTATCTGTCAGGAAACCAGTCCGGGGCCAGTACCCTTTTTGCAGAACAGTACTAAGAATACACAGGTGGAAACACTTGTCTTTGATTGCGGTAGCCAGGAAAGAGGCTGCTTTAACAACAGCCTCCTTCCGGCTTGGCTTATAATACGCATGGCTATGGGCAGAGAGATATACCCTAAAGGGAATCCCTTAATTGGGGATCTTTAGGGTATTGCTATTTTATATTCAATTCTCTTTCCGAATTCATAAAGAAACGTTTCAGGGCGTTCTTCAATATTTTCTTATCGTCCTGCAATAGTGCGGTAAGTACCTTACAGCGGTATAAGACAGCGCTTTCTCTGGAGCTGGTGAGATTAAGTATATTGATAGATAATTCTTTGCGCAAAGCCAGTGTTGTCTGCAGCAGTTTGTTCATGATACTGTTTCCGCAGTATTTCCCAATGGTTAAATCAATCGTACTTAGTACATGTTCCATCTCTTCTCCTGTAATAGTGTCTGTATTCATGTTCAGAAGCTGCTCCCTGGCGTCCATAATGTAGGTGCGGATCTCCTCATTCATCTGGTCAAAACACTCCAGATACACTTCTGTTTCTATGAGTTCTCTGGCTGTATAAATCTCATCGAATTTATCCAGGCTCTGGTGATACATCCATAATACAGGTTCTTCGGGAATGATAGAATTATTATCGGCCACATAAGTACCGCCCCCTGGATGGATATCTACCATTCCGATTAAGGCAAGCGCCCGGATGGCCTCTCTGACACAACTGCGTGTGACTTTGAATTTTTCCGCAAAAGCTCTTTCTGTAAGGAGCTTCCCCCCTGGCTTGACTTGTCCAGAAACGATCATTTGTGCAATGCTTTCAATTACCTTATCGGAAGCGGTTGCTTTGACTGTATCATTGTTCATCTAAAATTCCCCCAAATGTTCAGTATAATACCTGTACCATAGATATTGACCGGCGGGATTTCCCATTTATCCCAACAGGATATAGTTATTTTAACGTATATATCTTCAGTTTACAAGTGCGCATACGGTTGTGCAGGCAATATCCGGCGTATAAGGGGGATTTATTTTGCTGGAGTCAAAGACCCCGATGCAAGCATACGGGGCGTCAAACTAGCAGCGATGCAAGCATCGGGGTATTAGACCCTTGCGGCAGTCGCAAAATGGACATGTAAACATGTCCGCTTGGCTCCTCGCCCGCGGGAATAAAACATCCGGCGTACAGAAGATTTCTGCGCCGGATGTAGGGATTAGTTATTATAGATGAGCTTTTTATCCAATATTGCATCTAATTTCGTTTTTGCCCCGTCACTGAGGGGTAAAAGCGGGCGCCGCACGTCTCCTGACTGGATTCCCTGGCGTTTAAGTATATATTTAATAGATGCAGGAAGCCCTGTATCAAGCAGGACTTGCAGAATATCCGTAGAATCAGAAATTATTTTAAAAATCTCACTTTTTTTAGGAGTGCCATATAATTCCACAATCTTATTATATTGGGGAAGCATGAAATTAAATGTACTTCCGATAAAGCCATCACAGTGGTAATTCAGCATGGGTATCATCCTGCTCTCGAAGCCGCCCATGACTTTGATTCCTGGGTTGATGGATTTGATGCGTTTCATGCGGTATGACTGTAGGTTAGTATGTTTAATCATATCAATTGCGCCTGATTTTAAAAGGGCGCGTATCTCCGAGTCATCTGTATTAAGGTCCGCATGGGTACTGGAAGGAATGTCATAGTAGAGAATGGGCCTGCCTACAGCTTCTGCCAAATCGTAATAATATTTCGCAAGCTCCTTTGTTGTAAATGCAAAATAAAAAGGAGGGGTGGAAGCAATATGCTGAATGCCGCAGGAAACTGCGGCTTTTGCCATTTCAATGGCATGGTCTGTGCTGATGGCTCCCACATGTGCGTAAACGTCAAGATTCTTCAGCGCGCTGCCGGCCAGCTCGAACATGTGGATACGTTCTTCATTAGAGAGCAGGAAACATTCACCCACACTTCCTCCAATAAAGAAACCGTCTGCTCCTTCTTGTATATTTTTATTCCATAATTTTAACATTTCAGCGTCATTAATGTGGTTTTCTTCATCATAAATGGTTATGGAAGCAACAATCATTTCTTTACGGCTTATCATAGTTTTCCCTCCATTTTCTGCACAGAATATCTCTTTGCCAGAAATATTATATTAAGATACCCTAGGGAATTCCCTCTTAGGCATATTGTATCCATCCGCCCTCCTAAAGTCTGTATTTAGGGAGGCACTTTTGGGTTGTAAATTTTTGAGATTAATTAAAAGCGAAATTGGTAATACCAAATAGTGGAAAATTGTTCTATTTAGTTAAGTATCATTATATAAATATAAAAAACAAATTTGGTATATCCAATTTATTTATATTAATCAGTATATTTCTTTTTGTTGTTAAATTCAATAGTGAAAAATACACATAAAAATCAAAAATAATTTGTGTAATTGTATATATTGACAATATATAAAACCTAGAGCATAATTTAATAAAAATTTAATTGGTACTACCAAAAAGCTTGATACAGAAAAATCAAAATGGAGTGAAAGATGGAAAAGAAAATATTAAGAGGCATAACATGGGCGCACAGCAGAGGGTACACATCCATTATGGCGGTAGCGCAGAGATTTATGGAAATGTATAAGGATGTAGAGATTACTTGGGAAAAGCGCTCCCTTCAGGAATTTGCGGATGCACCCATAGAGGAGCTCGCCCAGAGATATGATTTGCTGATTATCGACCACCCGTGGGCGGGATTTGCGGCTAAACACGGGATTTTACTTCCCCTTCAGGAGTACCTAAGTACTGAATATTTAAAAGATCAGGAAAGGAATTCAGTGGGGAAATCCTATATCAGCTATGATTTTAATGGGTTTTTAAGCGCCCTTGCCGTGGATGCGGCAACGCCGGTGGCGGTGTACAGGCCGGATTATTTTGAAAGGGTTAAGGACAGGGTTCCGCAGACGTTTGATGATGTCTTGAGCCTGGCAAAGTCAGGCAAAGTAATTTATGCCGGGATCCCTATTAATCTTCTTATGGATTTCTATATGTTTTGTGTAACTGCGGGTTATGAAATGTTTAACAAAGAGGAGGTTGTGGGCAGAGAGGCAGGATGTGAAATACTGGAGGAAATGAGGGCGTTGGCTTCCATGTGCACAAGAGATATCTTCAATTGGGACCCTATTGCGGTACATGAGGCTTTGGCAGCAGAAGAGAAATATGTATACTGTCCTTTTGCGTATGGTTATACCAATTACTCACGAAAGGGATATGCGAAAAACCTTTTGAAAGCTGGGGATGTGGTGAGCTACAGGGGGAATAATCTGAGAACTGTGCTGGGAGGCACAGGCCTTGCCGTTTCCTCTGCATGTCAAAATAAGGATGTGGCTGTAAAGTTTGCAGAATATGCGGCGTCGCCGTTGATACAGAAAACCTTATATTTCGAAGCAGGAGGCCAGCCGGGGCACCGGGGTGCGTGGACAGACCAGGAGTGTAACAGGAGGAGCATGGACTTTTTCAGAGATACGCTCAGAACTTTAGATGAATCTTACTTAAGGCCCAGGTACAGCGGGTATCTGTATTTTCAGGACCGGGGGGGTGCTTTTATCCGGGAATATCTGATGCATGGGGGGAATGCATCTAGTGTCCTGGAAAATATGAATCAGTTATACAGGGAATCTATGGAGGTAGATGTATGAAACCGTTAGAGGGAATCCTTGTCCTGGATTTCAGCCAGTACCTGGCAGGGCCTTCCTGCTCTCTGAGGCTGGCGGACTTGGGGGCAAGGGTAATTAAAATTGAAAGGCCGGGCAGCGGTGATAACTGCAGGCGGATGTCGCTGAAAAATCTTATGATAGATGGAAACAGTGTACTCTTTCATACAATTAACCGCAGTAAGGAAAGTTTTTGTGCCAATATGAAAGATCCGGAAGACCTGAAGATTGTGAGGGAGTTGATTAAAAGGGCAGATGTCCTGATTGAAAATTTTCGGCCAGGTGTTATGAAAAGAAACCATCTGGACTATGATTCTGTGAAGGAGATAAATGCCGGATTGGTTTATGGGACAGTAACAGGATATGGAAACGAGGGGCCCTGGGTAAAAAAGCCGGGCCAGGATCTTCTAGTCCAATCTATGTCGGGACTTGCCTGGCTGAATGGGAACGGGCAGGATCCTCCGGTTCCTTTCTGCCTTTCGGTGATAGATTCTTATGCGGGGGTACATCTGGCGGAAGGGGTACTGGCAGCGCTGTTTAGGAGGTTTAAGACGGGCAGGGGGGCCTTGGTGGAAGTGAGCCTGATGGAATCTGCAGTGGATATGCAGTTTGAGGGAATCACAGCATATTTGAACGGCGGCAGGAAGCTGCCTGTGAGGGCAGACTATAACAATGCACATCCATATATGGGCGCCCCTTATGGCGTATATCAGACAAAGGATGGCTATATCGCACTGTCTAAGGGGAGCCTGAAAGATTTGGCTGAGTACCTGGAGATTCCCAGGCTGGCACAATTTGATGAGTTTGAGGATACATTTAATAAGCGGGATGAGATTAAGCGGATAATAGGGGAAAAATTGCTTCTGGATACTACGGCACACTGGCTGGAAATCTTAGAGAGCGCCGGTTATTGGTGCTCGGATGTGTATACTTGGGAAAAGCTCCTTAACACAGAAGGGTTCCAGGCGCTGAAATTTCTGCAGGAGCTTGAATTTGAGGATGGAAGAAAAATATGTACATCCAGATGTCCTGTGAAGGTGGACGGTGAGGCCTATTATTCCTCCCGCAGGGCCCCGGATTTGGGTGAAGATACAAAAAAAATCATACAAGAGTTTGATTTAGGGAAGGGGGGATTATCATGAGGCCTCTTGAGGGGGTTAAAGTACTGGATTTCAGCCAGTATATGGCGGGCCCTTCTGCCACATTAAGGCTGGCAGACCTGGGCGCCCGGACCGTGAAGGTGGAACGCCCAGGCAAAGGAGACGGCTGCCGGGATTTACGTGTTCCAGACTGTGAGATAGAGGGGGAAAGTCCTTTGTTCTGTGCGGTAAACCGTAACAAAGACAGCATCGCCCTGGATTTAAAGGACGAAAAAAATAAGGGGACTTTGCGCAGTCTCTTAAAAGAAGCGGATGTGGCTGTGTTTAGTTTCAGGCCCGGAACGGCAGAGAGGCTGGGTTTGTCCTATGAGCAGATAAAAGAAATAAATCCCCGGATTATATATGGTGAAGTAAGCGGATATGGGAGCGCCGGCCCATGGAGCTCAAAGCCAGGGCAGGATCTGCTGGCACAGTGTATTTCTGGACTGCCATACTTAAATGGCAATGAGGGAGATGCGCCTACCCCTCTGGGATTGTCACTGGCTGATATGTTTGCAGGACAACATCTGGTTCAGGGGATATTATCTGCATTGATACGGAGGGAGCGCAGTGGGCAGGGGGCATATATTCAGGTAAATCTGCTGGAATCTATCCTGGATATTCAGTTTGAGGTTTTCACAACTTTTCTGAATGATGGACATGAACCGCCTGTGAGAAGCAAGGTAAACAATGCAAATGCATACATATCCGCCCCGTATGGGATATATGAAACAAAGGATGGATATCTGGCTCTGGCGATGTGCTCTATTGTAGTGCTGGGTGAACTTTTGGGTTGTAAGGAGCTGCTGAAATATACGGATGAGAGCGAATGGTCCACCAAAAGAGATGAGATTAAGAGGATATTAAAAGAGCACTTGAAGAAAGAAACAGCAGATTATTGGCTTTCAGTCCTAGAAACAGCAGATGTGTGGTGCGCAAAGGCCCTGAACTGGGAAGAACTATTTGAGATGGAAGGATTTAAAAAACTGGGCATGGTGCAAGGCATATACCGAGACGGGAAAAAGGTATTTGAGACTACAAGCTGTCCTATTAAATTTGACCAAGAGCGGTATTACAGTGAAAAACCTGCCCCCTTTATAGGGCAGGATAATAAGAATATCTGAAGGAGGTAGAGGGATTTGGAACAAACAATTTACTATGAGGACTACCAGGTGGGGGCGGTCAGAGAGACAACGGGAAGAACTATAACCGAAACTGACATTGTCCTCCATGCGGGGCAGACGGGGGACTTTTTTCCGCATCATATGGATGCCCAGTGGTGTGAAACCACTGAATTTGGACAAAGGATCGCCCATGGGACACTGACATTCAGCGTTGCAGTGGGGATGACTGCAAATGTGATTAACCCTGTTGCGTTTTCCTATGGATATGACCGGCTGAGATTTATTTCTCCTGTCTTTATTGGGGATACTATCCATACAAGGGTGACGATCAAAGAGAAGAAAGACCATAAGAAAAAAGAGGATATGGGATTTGTGGTGGAGGCCCTTGAAGTCTATAACCAGAGAAACCAGCTGGTTTTAGTGGCGGAGCATCTGCTTTTATGTGAGAAGAAACAGTTCCATGAAGCAAAAGAATAAGTTGTACGGCTCATTAAAAACAGAAAGGAAAAGGAAACATAATGTTTGATGCAAATAATATTTTATTGGGACTTTTTTTGATTTCATATGTGCTCATGATAGTTGCTTTAGTAAAAGGCTATAATCCATCATTGGTGCTGTTGGGAACCGGTATATTGTGGGCAGTCCTGGGCGGCATGAATCTGCAGGGGATCTTAAATGATTTGATTTCCGGCCAGTTCCAGGCACAGGCAGTGTCATTTATGACGATTATTTTTGGCGCGTGGTTTGCCCAGGTCATGATAAAAACCGGTATAGTAAAGACGATTATCCGTACGGCAGTGGAGCTGGGAGGCGATAATCCGAAGGTGCTGATTGCAATTATTATGATTGTTGTAAGTGTGATGTTTACTTCGCTTTACAGTATTGGGCCTGTAATCGCAGTTGGCGTTATCGTCCTTCCGGTTATGATATCATTGGGGATTCCATCTAGAATTTCCATTGTGGCCTTTGGCAAATCTGTGGCTGTGGCCCAGCTGCTCAATGTATCCCAGTATGTTGTAATGCGTGGTTTGTTGTCTTATGTTGAGGAAATTCCGGAGACAATGACTTCCCCGTGGACGCCGTATGCATTTATTGCATTTGGAATCGGCATTGTTATAAGTATTGCCGGCGTCCTTATCATGTACAGTATGTCCACCAGAAAACAGGTAAGGAAGGTTAGGAAAGTAAAGAGCTGGGCTGTAAAGGCAGTTGACAGTGATGAAATAACATTTGTTCCATGGTATGTGTGTATTGCAACAATTATCCCTGTTGTACTGATGATGGCGTTTAAGGTAAATATTTTTGCTTCATTTATTATCGGTATACTTTATGCCATATGTACAGCTAAAATAACATATAGGAAAATCAGGATTTTCCCAATGATCAGCAAAAGCTTTAAAACAGGTGCGGGGGAGTCTGCAGGCATGATTATGTATATGGCCTGTGCATACACAGTTGCAAGCGGCGCTTCTTCTATCCGCCCTGTGCTGCAGGAGACACTTGGGGGAGTACTCCCAGAGACTACATTGGGACTGACAATCTTTATGCTCATACTGGTGCCCCTATTTATGTACAGAGGGCCTCTGGCTCTGGCAGGCGCAGGCGCCGCCATCTATGCCACTATTTTTGCAGTGGGCGCGGTCCCTGTTACGTATTTATGGCTTTTATGTTTTGCAGGAAATTCTATATACAGTGGAGTGGATCCTACAAACTCGACTAACGTATGGACTTGTTCTTATGCAAAAGTAAAACCTATGGAGTTTATTAAAACTGCATTGCCCATTTGCTGGGTGTATGGGATCTGCATACTTGGGGTTCTGTATTATATGCATGGATAAGGGGGTATTAGGGTCTGTCTGTAACTATAGTTATCTCCGGTTTAGAGGGGCAATTTCATATGCCTTGAAGCCGGGTGCATATCAATCAATTAGGGAGATGGAGGAGCTATGAGTAAAAGAAAGGTACGTATGGGAATTGATGTGGGAGGAACCCACACAAAAGCAGTTGCCATCGATAACGATACATTTGAAATAATAGGAAAGGTTCAGGTCCACACTACCCATGACAGTGAGCAGGGAGTGGCGGCGGGTGTCGTAGAGTGTTTTCAGAAATGCCTTCAGGATAATGACATTGACCCGGAGGATGTTATATTTCTGGCACATAGTACAACGCAGGCCACCAATGCCCTGCTGGAAGGTGATGTGGCGCGGGTGGGAATTGTATCTACGGGCGGAAAGGGATTATCCTCACTGCTTATTAAAAGCCAGACAAAATTGGGGAATCTCCCTCTTGTAACGGGCAGGTTCATAGAGACACGCTCCCGCTATATAGACGGCCAGAGCCTGACAGAACCCAACGTGCGCAATGTGGTCAAGTCCCTGGCCAATGATGGGGCAGAGATTATTGTGGCATCAGAGGTATACGGGGTTGACGGTGGGGAAGGAGAAAAACTGATTGCCCAGGTGGCGGAGAGCGAAGGCCTGAAGGTGACAAGGGCATCTGAAATCAGTAAGCTTTATGGACTGACAACCAGGACACGGACAGCTGCCGTCAATGCCAGTATACTCCCCAAAATGCTGGATACGGCTAATTCTACTGAAAGTAGTGTTAAGGCCACGGGGATACAGGCGCCGCTTATGATTATGAGGGGCGACGGGGGTGTTATGAGTATTGAAGAGATGCGTAAAAGGCCGATTCTCTCCATGATGTCAGGGCCCACAGCCAGCGTTGTAGGCGCACTGATGTACCTCCGTGCCTCTGTGGGGATTTACTTTGAGGTTGGCGGCACCAGTACAAATATCGGTGTGATCAAAAATGGCAGGCCTACGATTAAACATGCAGAGCTTGCCGGGTACAGGACTTATGTCAACTCCCTGGATGTGCGGGTCCTGGGCGTGGCAGGGGGGAGTATGGTTCGCGCAGATAAGGGGAGACTGGTAGATGTAGGGCCTAGAAGTGCACATATAGCGGGACTTCCGTATAGTGCATTCGCATCTGAGGAGGATATTGTAGATCCTGAATTATATTTTGTGACTCCTAAAAAAGGCGACCCATCAGATTACTGTGCAATCCGCTGCAAGAACGGGAAAAATTATACAATTACCAATACATGTGCTGCCAACGTACTGGGACTTACCAGTCCAGAATTTTATGCACATGGAAATCAGGCGGCGGCTAAAAAGGCAATGAAACCTTTGGCAGATTATCTCGGTGTGTCAGTGGAAGAGGCCGCAAGGCAGATTCTAAGCACAGCCTGTGCGAAGCTGATTCCGGTAGTGGAGGAGCTTATCGCAGAATATAAGCTGGATTCCGACCAGGCAGTGCTGGTTGGATGCGGAGGAGGCGCGGCAGCGTTGATTCCATTTATGGGGCAGCAGATGAACATTAAATATAAAATTCCTCAAAATGCAGATGTCATCTCATCCATTGGAGTTGCACTCGCAATGGTTCGGGACACAGTGGAACGTGTCATACCTAACCCCACCGAGGCGGATATCACGGCAATACGCAGGGAGGCCGTAGAGTCAGTGATTAAGCTTGGTGCAGCGCCGGACAGTATAGAGACTGTTGTGGAGATTGATAATCAAAAACAGAGGGTTTCCGTATCTGCCATGGGTTCAACAGAAGTAAAAACAACGGATATGATGAAGGCAGTGGATGAGAGGGAGGCTCAGAAGATAGCCTCTGAGTCCTTTGGAAACAGCGGCCAGAAGATAGGGCTTGCAGGAAAAACAGACGCGATGTATGTGTATACCCAGGAGAGGGCAGAGAAGAAAATGGGGAGGAAACAAAAGGTTACACATGCAGTCCGTGTCTTAGACCAGAAAGGGTTTATCAAATTGCAGACTGCTCAGGGCACAGTGATGAATTCTACGATTGGGGGCCTTGATACAGATTTTAAAAAATTATTTGATGAACTCAGCACATATAAAGGAGATGTCATTATTTGCCCGGACTTATTTATAGTAGTGGGCGGCCGTATTATAGAAGTTTCAGGAGTATCAAATTTAGAGCAGGGAACAGGCATCATCAATGCCGAGGTAAACGGGATGCCGGCAGGTGAAGCGGCAATCCTCATAGGGATCAGGCAGGCCATATAGAGGGTTCCCGGCTGGAAGAGGGCCATGGGGAAGATGAAGGTATAGAATGGAGGCGGCAGGGATGGATGACAGACTAGCAGGCGTCATTTCTTCTTTGAAAGTAATTCCTAAAAAGCGCTGGGATGATTATATTTTGCGCCAGGATTTATTTTACAGGCATTATACAGAAGAAATGTGCCAGGACATTGTTCAGAAGGCAAAAGAGGCAGGGCGGAAAAAGGCCCTGGAAGTATCGGCAGAAAGCAGGGATATGGAAGAACTTATCAGGATCAATGGCCTCAAAGTGAAGATGGCACAAGATAAAGAATTTATTATGCCTGATTCCATAAACTTTGCAGAATACCATGACGGAGAGATAAAAATTTCCAAAAGACTGCTACGGGCATTGGACAAAAATAAAGACACTCTGTTTAGGGTGCTGGGAGAGTTTGAGCCCTGCAGCGTACTTTTCTGCCATGAGCTGTACCATTTCTATGAAGATACAGAAGAAAATCTGGAAAACGCAGGGATCACTATAAAGATAAAACCCATCCCCTTCATAAATAAAACCATTTCCCCTGAAAGTGCAGGGGAAATAGCAGCCTATGAATTCGCAGGACAGATGCAGAAGATAGACTTTCACCCCTATATACTGGGACTGATAGGACTTTATGAGTACGATAGAAATGCGGCTGATAGCATAATGAATAGTATCAGCAATACAGTATAAAAACATTTTACAGCGCAGCTTCGGCTGCGCTGCTTTTGGGTTATCAATTAGGTACAGGTCTGAGGAAGGTTTGGGACGTAACAAAACGCAAAAAGGTTACGTCCTAAATTAACGCATACCTCCGCCCTGCATATACTAACCATATAATGTCTGGAAATGGAAGTGTATATGATGAACCCTAAACTGCCTTATTATATGGCATATCCAATGCCGCTGGCTTACGATGATGAGAAGGTTGAGAGGATGGACTTTGAGTATATGAAGAGCCTGTATCCGTCCGCAGCGAAGAAGGTTTTACCGTATGTAGAGGATGAATGTGACAGGCTGGAATACCAGTGCAGTATGATGTACGATGAATATCCGGATAAGCTGCAGCTTAGGATGATGAGCGGGAGAATTTATGATAATGTGATGAAGCATGAAAAAATGTTCTATGAAAGTGGATATGAAGATGTTGCTGAACAGTTACAAATGGAGAAGCAGCAGGCCCCCAGGCCAGGACGTGGGGAACCTGCGCAGAACCGGCCGCCCCAAGGTACTGGCAGGCCAAATTGGCTCCGTGACCTGATTGAAGTGATGCTGTATCAGGAATTATATAAACGTAGATGTGATAACCGTAGGTGCAGGCGCCGATTTTACTAAATAATAAGGTTGTGTTATAATGTAACGCGGATGGAACAATTTTCTCTGTAGAGATGCTGGCATGGCTGCATACATACAGGGGGAGAAACAGTAATTAGCCTTAGTTTACAGAAAAATATGCCTGAGAAGTATTAACACGGCATGCGCGCCCCAGTTTATGGGTATTTACCTGGTACAAAAGGACATTGTGGAGCCACTTCGGCTGGAATGTAGGTAAATATACTAAAAAGTGGGTGCGCAGGCTATAAAATATATCTTAAAATTACTTTGGGCGCCGCTACATTTGCGGCTGTAAACAGGAGGGTTAGATGAGATAAAACAAGGTGAATAAACATATGAAAAAGAATCTTATTTTTATAGGAATGCCTGCGGTAGGTAAAAGCACAGTCGGCGTGGTTATTGCTAAAAGGCTTGGCATGCAGTTCGTGGATACGGATTTACTGATTCAGGCGCAGGAAAACCGGCTCCTGAGAGAGATTATTAACGATGTTGGAGAAGACGGGTTTCTGAAAATTGAAAACCAGGTGAATAGGGATGTGGATGTCAGCAACTCCGTGATTTCACCTGGAGGAAGCGTTGTCTACTGTGAAGAGGCAATGCAGCATTTTAAGGAAATCGGAACTATTGTATATTTGAAGGCTTCTTATCAAACAATAAAACGAAGGATCCGAAGTCCCCAAAAAAGAGGCGTCGTCCTGAGAGAAGGCCAGACTTTCAGAGATCTGTATAATGAGAGAATAAAGCTGTTTGAGCAGTATGCAGATATCACAGTTTGTGAGGACGGATGCAGGATTGAAGAGACGATTGAGAACGTGCTTTCGGCGGTTGAAAATAGTATAAGATAGCCACAGCGGCCAAAGCAGGGGAAAAAATGATTTTACAAATGGCCATTTTGTGGTATAATGGCTTAGCATATTGGATTTTGCTTGTAAGTAACAGGGGAATTAATAATAAGGGATCACGATAACAATATCGGATAATCGAGGTGCAATATGGAGCAATATATAATCAAAGGCGGCAGTCCGCTCGTAGGGGAAGTAGAAATTGGCGGAGCGAAGAATGCGGCGCTTGCGATTCTGGCAGCAGCAATTATGACGGATGAGACTGTCCTGATTGATAATCTGCCGGATGTGAATGATATTAATGTTATGTTGGAAGCTATTGCAGGGATTGGGGCAATGGTTCAGCGAATCGACCGTCATACGGTAAAAATAAATGGAAGTACAATTGGTGACTTTAATATTGAATATGACTATATTAAGAAAATCAGGGCATCTTATTATCTTCTGGGCGCCCTGTTAGGTAAGTATAAGAGGGCTGAGGTTGCCCTTCCCGGGGGATGTAATATTGGGAGCCGCCCCATAGACCAGCATTTGAAGGGATTCCGCGCCCTTGGTGCAGATGTAGATATAGAACATGGTAAGATTGTGGCAGATGCTGAGGCGCTCAGGGGAACCCATTTATACTTCGATGTGGTTACAGTTGGCGCCACGATTAATGTTATGATGGCTGCAGCAATGGCAGATGGCCTGACCATTATGGAAAATGTGGCAAAAGAACCCCATGTGGTGGATGTGGCAAATTTCCTGAACAGTATGGGCGCAAATATTAGGGGGGCAGGTACGGATGTTATTAAAATCAGGGGTGTAAAATCCCTGCATAAAACAGAATATTCTATCATCCCGGATCAGATTGAAGCGGGGACGTTTATGTTTGCAGCGGCAGCAACTATGGGGGATGTGACGGTTTTAAATGTTATTCCTAAGCATTTGGATGCCACGATTTCGAAATTAGTAGATATTGGGTGTGAAATAGAAGAATTTGACGATGCTGTGAGGGTGGTTGCGAAGAGAAGGCTGAGCTGTACCCAAGTAAAGACTCTTCCCTATCCTGGATATCCCACAGACATGCAGCCTCAAATAGGTGTTGCACTGGCATTGGCAAAGGGTACGAGCACAATTACAGAGAGCATTTTTGAGAATAGATTTAAATATTTAGACGAGCTGGCACGTATGGGCGCTGTAATTAAGGTGGAGGGGAATTCTGCTACAATCGAGGGGGTAGAGAAGTTTTCCGGAGCACGGGTAAGCGCACCTGACCTACGCGCTGGAGCAGCCCTGTGCATTGCAGGACTCGCTACGGATGGCATTACTATTATAGATGATATTATTTATATCCAGAGAGGATATGAGAGGTTTGAAGAGAAACTGCGGAGTCTGGGCGGCATGATTGAAAAGGTTTCCAGTGAAAAGGAGATCCAGAAGTTTAAATTTAAGGTGGGTTAAGCGCGATGGAGAGGAAATGTGGTAGGGTATAATCTGCATTTCCTTTTTGTTTTGTTCTAGAGTGATGCCGATTGGCTGGGGCACAAATATGTTTTACAGAAAATAATCAAATTAACACTAAAAAAAAGCTAAGAAAATGTGCGGAGGGAGAAAATGGGCAGTGGCGGGAAATGTAGAAGGATGGCAGCAGATGATGCTGAGAATGGTCTTACAGTCCGGTTGGCAGATTTATCAGATGCGGGGCAGATTCTGGAAATTTATGCTTACTATGTGGAGAACACGGCCATTACCTTTGAGTATCAGGTGCCGACTTTGGAAGAATTTAGGGGGAGAATAAGTAAAATAGCAGAGCGGTATCCATATCTTGTAGCAGAATCAAACGGGGGGATACAGGGATACTGTTATGCTGCCTCTTTTAAAGATAGGGATGCGTATAATTGGGCTGTAGAGACAACTGTGTATGTAAAACAGGGTTGCAGGGGGCGGGGAGTTGGCAAGGTGTTGTATGAATGTATGGAGGCGGTGCTGAGAAAACAAAATATATTGAACCTGAATGCCTGCATCGCGTACCCGAATCCTGAAAGTATTGCCTTTCACGAAAAAATGGGGTATAAGGTAGCCGCACATTTTCATAAATGTGGTTATAAACACGGCGTCTGGTACGATATGGTATGGATGGAGAAGTTCCTTGGAGAACACCCAGAAGAGCCGCAGGATGTGATACCGGCGGCACGATTTGCAGAGCAGGCCGTCAAAAAAATTAAGTAGGATAAATTATTTGAAAATTTTTATTGACTTTTATTATAAATCAGTGTAAAGTACGTAATGTACTAAAACAATTTAATGAAGCAAACTTTCTCTTATTCAGAGCAGTGGAGATACAAAGGATCTGTGAAGCTGCGGCAACCCCTCTAAGGAAGGTGCCAACCTGAGCGAGTAATCGAACAATAAGAGGATTGGTTTATAAGAAATATAAACAGTCCGCTTTTTGTGGGCTGTTTGTTATTTTACAGATAAAAAGCCCCGGAGAGAAAGAGCTGATTTGGACTGTGTCTATAATACGCAGTCCTGCCAATTCACAAAGGAGAGGACATATGGAAAAATTATTATTTACTTCAGAATCAGTGACAGAAGGACACCCGGATAAGATGTGCGACCAGATCTCAGATGCAGTTTTGGACGCGCTGCTGGCAGAGGATCCAATGAGCCGTGTGGCATGTGAAACCTGCACGACCACAGGATTGGTCATGGTTATGGGTGAAATTACAACAAATGCCTATGTGGATATCCAGAAGATTGTACGTGACACTGTGCGCGAAATCGGATATACGAGAGGCAAATTTGGTTTTGATGCAGATACATGTGGGGTTATCACTGCAATTGACGAACAATCTGCAGATATTGCCCTGGGGGTAGACAAGGCCCTGGAGGCAAAGGAAAACAAGATGTCAGATGATGAGATAGAAGCAATTGGCGCAGGAGATCAGGGCATGATGTTTGGATATGCTTCAGACGAGACAGAAGAGTTTATGCCATACCCCATTGCAATGGCACATAAGCTGTCGAGGCGGCTGACTGATGTCAGAAAGAATGGGACGCTTCCTTATCTGCGTCCTGATGGTAAGACACAGGTCACAGTAGAGTATGATGAAAATGGCGTGCCCAAAAGGCTTGAGGCAGTCGTGCTCTCTACCCAGCATGACCCAGATGTGGTACAAGAACAGATTCATACAGATATTAAGAAATATGTATTCGATGAGATCATTCCTGCAGAGATGGTAGACCAGGATACTAAATTTTTCATTAATCCCACGGGCCGTTTCGTTATAGGCGGGCCCCATGGGGACAGCGGTGTTACAGGAAGGAAAATTATTGTTGATACTTACGGAGGAATGGCACGCCATGGAGGCGGCGCATTTTCAGGAAAAGACTGTACAAAAGTGGACCGCTCAGCGGCCTATGCAGCACGTTATGCGGCTAAGAATATTGTGGCGGCAGGACTGGCCAAAAAATGTGAGATTCAGCTTTCATATGCCATAGGCGTAGCACAGCCTACATCTATCATGGTTGATACATTTGGAACAGGGGCAGTTTCTGAGGATAAGCTGGTAGGTATTATCCGCGATAATTTTGACCTGCGCCCCGCAGGAATTATAAAAATGTTGGACCTGCGCCGTCCGATCTATAAACAAACCGCGGCTTACGGGCACTTTGGGCGCGTGGATATAAATTTACCATGGGAAAAGTTAGATAAAGTTGACGCATTGAAGAAATATCTGTAATATATATACAGTATCAGGTGCGTTGATAAAATGGAAGGCAGGCACTGTGAGGTGCCTGCCTTTTGTCAGAAAATTCAGAAAACGGAGCGCAAAAGGGACAGTCCCTTTTGCAAAGGGGACAGACCCCTTTGCAACCCCCTTTCCAGCACGCTCCTACAGGGAGTAGATATATGAAGCTGAAAACAAAATTGATTATTGCCTTTATGACAGTCATGATACTGCCTACAATTTTTACAACTGTGGCCATGTACACTTTTGCCCCCAGGGCGGTGGGTGAAATCCAGCAGCTCTACTTACTGGTGGTGTTTTTTACAGCGGCTCTTTTGATTTACTGGATTTACAGAACCGTGTCACTGCCCCTCGCCCGCCTGCAGATTGCGGCCCGCAATATTAAAGAGGGGAACCTGGATTTTGAGATTAAAAGCGAGACAGATGATGAGATTGGCCAGCTTTGCAGGGATTTTGAGGCCATGCGCCTGCGGCTGAAAGCCAATGCCGAGGAAAAGATTGCCTATGACAGGGAAAGCAAAGAATTAATCAGCAATATATCCCATGATTTAAAGACTCCGATAACTGCAATTAAAGGATATGTGGAAGGTATCATGGATGGCGTGGCAGATACTCCGGAAAAGATGGACAGATATATTAAAACAATATACAATAAGGCTAATGAGATGGATCTGCTTATCAATGAGCTGACTTTATATTCTAAAATTGATACAAACCGCATACCCTATAATTTTACCACAATTTCTGCAAAGCAGTATTTTGGTGATTGTGCGGAAGATCTGTCTTTGGAGCTTGAGGCAAAGGGCGTGGAATTCAGGTACCGCAATTATGTGGAGACTGATTCCAGGGTCATTGTGGATCCTGAGCAGCTCCGGCGTGTTATCAACAATATTGTAACTAATTCCCTGAAATATATGGACAAGCCAAAAGGGAAGATTACAATGAATTTAAAGGATGTGGGCGATTTTATTCAGGTAGAACTTGGAGACAATGGTAAGGGGATTGTGCCAAAAGACCTGCCTTATATATTTGACCGGTTTTACCGGACTGATGCCTCCCGTAACTCTTCAAAGGGTGGAAGCGGCATAGGACTTTCTATCGTAAAGAAAATCGTAGAAGAGCACGGTGGGAAAATTTGGGCAACCAGTGAGGATGGAGTTGGAACAACTATGTATTTTGTAATTAGAAAATATCAGGAGGTACCCGTGGATGAGTAAGAAAATATTAATTATTGAGGATGAAGAAAGTATTGCTGACCTGGAGAAGGATTATCTGGAGCTGAGTGACTTTGAGGTGGCTGTGGCAAATGATGGTGAGGAAGGAAGAGAAAAGGCCCTGAATGAGGACTATGACCTGATTATTCTGGATCTCATGCTTCCTGGCGTGGACGGATTTGAAATTTGCCGGCAGGTAAGGGATCAGAAGAATACACCCATTATTATGGTGTCTGCAAAGAAGGATGACATAGATAAAATAAGAGGCCTTGGCCTTGGGGCTGATGATTATATGACAAAGCCTTTTAGTCCCAGCGAGCTTGTGGCCAGGGTGAAGGCCCACTTGGCGCGCTATGAACGGCTGATAGGGAGCAATGTAGAGGAAAATGAAATTATTGAGATCAGAGGACTGAAGATTGATACAACGGCGAGGCGTGTCTGGGTCAATGGGGAGGAAAGGTCTTTTACGACCAAAGAATTTGACCTGCTTACTTTTCTTGCCGGCCATCCGAACCATGTATATACTAAGGAGGAACTGTTCCAGGAAATCTGGGATATGGAATCAATCGGTGATATAGCCACTGTGACTGTGCATATTAAAAAAATCCGTGAGAAGATTGAATATGATACCTCCCATCCACAATATATAGAAACAATTTGGGGGGTAGGCTATCGGTTTAAGGTATAACAACTATGAAAAGTTTAAATTATAGAAAGATTACCTTGAACACCATGCAGAAAATAGCTCTGGGTTTTCTGGCTGTGATTTTGGCTGGGGCCATATTTCTGTGGCTCCCCATCAGCAACCAGAGGCCTATCGCCTTTGTGGATGCCCTGTTTACGGCAGTATCGGCCGTATGTGTGACAGGTTTGGTGACAATAACGCCGGCTGCCCAATTTACGGCTATAGGAAAGGGAGGGCTGCTGGTATTAATACAAATAGGCGGCTTAGGTGTTATTGCCTGCATGGTTGCCTTTTTTCTTGTAATTAAAAAAAGAATCACAGTAAAAGAACGTGTGACTATTCAGCAGACGTATAACCTGGACACATTGACAGGTTTAGTACAGTTTATAAGGAGAATATTGTGGGGAACCTTTATAGTAGAGGGGGTTGGCGCCTTTTTCTATACTTTTAAGTTTGTCCCGGAAATGGGGTTTTTAAAAGGAGTGTGTTACAGTATTTTTCACGCGGTATCTTCCTTCTGTAATGCGGGGATCGATATTTTAGGAGGCAGCAGTTATATGGAGTATGTGACATCCCCTGTCATCAACTTTACCACGATGTTTTTGATTGTTGCAGGGGGGTTGGGGTTCACAGTCTGGTATGATGTATATAAAAATATAAAGTGCGTAATGAAAGAAAAACAACCTGCCAGAAGGATGGTAACAAGGCTGAGTCTGCATACAAAGATTGTATTGTGTATGACGGCCGTTCTTTTATTTACAGGATTTTTAGCCTTTTTAGTGCTGGAGTACCGAAATCCAGCCACAATGGGAAACTTGAATCTAGGGGAAAAGATGTTGGCTTCAGGGTTCCAGTCTGTCACCGTAAGAACGGCAGGGTTTGCAACAGTTTCACAGTCTGGCCTGACAGCGGGTTCGAAACTTGTGGGATGTATATTGATGTTTGTGGGAGGTTCCCCTGCAGGTACTGCGGGAGGTGTTAAGACGACTACAGTAGCCATGCTGCTTTTAACTTGCGTAGGTGTAATCAAAGGGAAGAGGGATACAGAATGTTTTGGCAGGAGGATTGCGGTTTCTACTGTCCGGTCCGGTATTGCCATTATCTGCCTTACCTTTATGTTTTGGCTGGCAGGCGTTGTCATGATTACTGTGTTGGAGCCTGGTACAGATTTTCTTGACATAATGTATGAGGTTACTTCTGCCCTTGGCACAGTAGGCCTGACCCCTGACCTTACGCCTAAGCTTTGCCGGGGCAGCCAGGCGGTGCTCATGGTTTTGATGTATGCGGGAAGGATTGGCCCTGTCACCATGGCCCTTGTTTTTGCAGGCAGGGCCAATACGGCCGCACAGCTGAGGGACCTGCCGGAAAAGAGAATTATGCTTGGATAAAGGCTGTAAATTTATAATTTAGAGAAAGGGAAAGTAAGCAGATACAGAATGTTTGTCTTACGGAGAATAGGTGCGGGATATGAGAAAACAATATGCAGTGTTCGGCCTGGGCAGCTTTGGGAGGAGTGTGGCCCTCACCCTGGAAAGCCTGGGCTGCGATGTGGTAGCTGTAGATAAGTCCTATGAAAAGGTTCAGGAAATATCTGATTCAGTCACATATGCACTTAGGGCTGATGTATCAGACCCTGACGCACTGCTTTCGCTGGGAGGCAGGAATCTGGACGGCGCGGTGGTTGCTGTATCGGACAGCCTGGAGGCAAGCATTATTGCGACTATCACGGCAAAAGAAATTGGCATTCCCTATGTATTGGTAAAAGCCAGGGATGAGCTTCAGGGGACAGTATTGGAAAAAGTGGGGGCGGACAGTGTAGTGTACCCTGAACGAGATATGGGGAGCCGGGTGGCCAAAAATCTTGTTTCGGCCACATTTGCTGACTGGATTGAACTGTCATCGGAGTATAGCCTTGCAGAAACCGCTATTCCTGAAAAATGGGTTGGGCAAAGCCTTGCCGAATTGAGAGTCCGTGAGCGTTACGGCATAAATGTAGTAGGGGTTATGCAGCATGGGGAAGTAAATGTTAATATTGATCCGTGCCAGCCCCTGACAGAAGAGTGCATTATTATTGTGATTGCATCTAATGCAGTATTGTCCCATTTTTTGATGAAAAATAAATAGAAGTCATGCACAAAAGCCTGGCAGATTATTTTTATATTTTACAGGATTAGTTGAAGAAGCACAGAAAACCCTATAGCTTTAAAAGTAGGAATGGCGGAGGATTTAAGAAAGCAGTGGTGTGAAAGGTATGATTAGCAGTACAAGTAACCAAAAGGTGAAGGAGCTTTTGAAGCTTCAGAAAAAAGCAAAGGTAAGAAACTTAAAAAGGGTGTTCCTGGCAGAGGGCAGCCGGATGGTAAAGGAGGCGCCAAGAGACAGGATAGAGGAGCTTTATGTGTCAGAAACGTACTTCAGGAAATATAAGAACCAGCTTGCCCAAGAACAATTTCAGCCGGAAATGTTGACAGATACTGTTTTTGCGTATGTGTCAGATACCAGGACTCCCCAGGGGATACTGGCCGTTGTCAGGCAGGCAGAATATACCCTTTCTGATATGCTGGATGTCCCTGCGCCTCATATATTGGTGTTAGATAACCTGCAGGATCCGGGCAACCTGGGAACCATATTCAGGACTGCAGAGGCGGCGGGGGCTACGGGGATCCTCATGGGCCGGGACTGTGTGGATATATACAATCCAAAAACAATACGCTCCACGATGGGGGCCATCTACCGTATGCCATTTTTGTACATGGATGATCTCAAAGAGGGCATTGCTGCATTGAAGGAAAGAGGGGTTCATGTATATGCGGCCCATCTGGATGGCCGGAATGTATATGATAAGGAAGATTTTCTCCGTGGAACCGCCTTTTTAATCGGTAATGAGGGAAATGGACTGCACAAGGAGATTGCCGCATGTGCGGATACATGGGTTCAGATCCCCATGGCCGGGCAGGCCGAGTCTTTGAATGCGGCCGTAGCTGCAGCCATACTGATGTTTGAGGCCAGCAGGCAGCGCAGATAAAAAGAACTGCTGCAAAATGAATATTCATACAAAAAACTGGCTCGGCCGGGAGGCTAAATACCAGTCTGCGTTGAATCTTACATTTTGCAGCAGTTCTATATATATCCTTGTTTGCCCATAGGAAAACAAAAAAATATGCCCCAACCCCTAAAGGCCAGATTTCTGCCTTTAGGGGTTGGGGAGTATATTCAGTCTGTTAAGGGCGGATGCCCCGGAGAACTGGTTAAGCTGTGGACACAAATTATGCAGTCGTTACATTGGTAGCCTGAGGCCCACGGTTTCCCTCTATAATGTCAAAAACAACTTCCTGCCCTTCGTCCAGGCTCTTGTAGCCGTCAGAAGCAATACCTGAAAAATGTACAAATACATCTTCCCCGTTATCACTGTTTGTGATGAAACCAAATCCTTTTTGTGCGTTAAACCATTTTACTGTACCTTTGTTCATGAAAGATACCTCCTTAAATTAAATTGTAAATCTGGGAAAATAAAAAATCACATATTTTTGTAAAGCATTATCAATGGAACATAATGACTTACAAAAATATGTGAAATCTAAATCCTATGAAAATACTGTTATAGTATAGCATTTTAGTTTAAAGATGTCAACCATGAAAAGCGTGCATTCTATACTTATTGAAATGCTAATGTTCAATCAGGTAATTATAGTCCGATCCTGTGTTAATCCCTGTACTGATTGGCGGGGAGAGGATAACTTTGAGTAGCCGAAACGAAAAGAATATGTTAGAATGTGGGATAACTGGTTACAATTTGGATAATACATGAAAGAAAGTGGGATTGTTATGGATCTGAATAAAGAAAATCTGCGGAAGATCAGGGGGTTAATTTTATTTACAATTATTATATTGATTGTCCTATGGAAATATACTGTTGTGCTGGAATTTGTAGGGTTCTTGCTGGGTATCACCTATCCTTTTCTTTTGGGCGGGGCAATTGCTTTTATTTTAAATGTTCCTATGCATTTTCTGGAAGGGAAACTATTTTATAATAAACAGCTTTCTGGAAAAAAGTGGGCCGGGAAACTGGCGCGGCCGCTGAGCCTGATTCTTACAATCCTGTTTGTGCTTGGCGTGATATCCGTGGTCATTTTTGTGGTTGTGCCGAAGCTGGGGAGCACATTTATGTCCCTTGGGAAGAATATACAAAGTTTTGTGCCAAAGGCACAGGGATGGGCGGAAGAGCTTTTTATAAATAACAGGGAAATTGTTACATGGATTGAAGGGATCAGTATTGACTGGGAAAAGCTGTTTAACGGAATCGTGGCTTTCTTTAAAAACGGGGCGGGCAGCGTTCTGGGTTCTACCTTTACAGTGGCCAAAAGCATTGTGAGCGGCATGACTACATTTGTCATTGCTTTTGTATTTGCGTGTTATATTCTTCTTCAGAAGGAAAGGCTGGATATCCAGATAAGAAAGATTATGTATGCGTATATGAAAAGGGAGCATGTAAAAAAGACACTGGATATCTGCTCACTTACTTATAAGACTTTCTCCAGCTTTCTTACAGGGCAGTGTGTGGAAGCAGTGATTCTGGGGACGATGTTTGTAGTCGTTATGACAATTTTTAGGATTCCATATGCACTGCTGGTAGGAGTATTGATTGCATTTACAGCTTTAATCCCTATATTCGGCGCTTTTATCGGATGTGTGGTAGGGGCGTTCCTGATCCTGATGGTAGCCCCCATGAAAGCCCTTATTTTTGTAGTTATGTTCCTGGTGCTCCAGCAGGTAGAGGGGAACCTGATTTACCCGAGGGTGGTAGGTGGTTCCGTGGGCCTTCCTTCCATATGGGTTTTAGCGGCTGTCAGTATTGGGGGCAGTTTAATGGGGATCGTAGGCATGCTGGTATTCATCCCGATAGTATCCGTTGTTTATACACTCTTCCGGGAAAATGTATATGGACAGCTTGCTAAAAAGGGACTTGCCGTGGACAACAGCTCTGGCGAACTAATGGACAGGAATGGAGATGCGGGGAAAAAGCAGCGGCCTGGCAGCGCTCAGGGCAGCGTGAAAACAAAAGTAGAATAATATGCAAAAAAGTGGTATACTAAAATATGGTATTCATAAGCCATTACGTCCGCTGGATTTTTGATCCATATGGGTTTGGGAATATTGCGGCATGGCATATGGCCCGGGTATAGTGGCAGGCATGGCCAAGAGCCTATCCGGGTTGTCTGGCTAAAAGTGAGTGAGGCAGTATATGTTTGCGCTGGCGGGACTGCCGTGGGAAAGAAGATAAAAGGTTTATGAGGAAAAAGGGCATGAAAAAAAGGAATATGCGTTTAAAAGGGCAGTTGAGAATGTATATGCAGTGGCCGCTGATTATGACGGTACTGTTAGCTGCCATGAATATCTGGATGTATATGGTAGACAAAAAGGCGGGCCTTATGATGTCCGTATTTGTAGTTGTCTATCTGGTGATAGTGGGAATGCTGTATTTTTATAACCGTTCTCTGATTTTAGCTGATCTGATCCAGTTTTCTACACAATATAAAGGAATACAGAATACCTTGCTCAAGGAGCTGGCCGTCCCCTATGTCATTATACTGGAGGATGGACGGATCCTTTGGAGGAATGACAGCTTTGCAGAAAGGATTGAGGGCAAAAAAAGGGAGCAGTATTTGTATAAACTAATACCGGAGTTAAATACCGGAGTATATCCCAGGGAGGATATGGGGAATGTCGAACTGGAGGTGACCTATAAGGAGCGGGATTACCAGGCAGAACTTAGGCGGGTTTCAGTGGAGGGGTTTAGTGAGGCAGAGAAACTTCTGCAGATTCCCCGTGAGAAAGAATATTTCATAGCTGTATATATGAAGGACGTGACAGAACTTAACGCATATATACGTGCCAATGAGGAGCAAAGGCTGATTGCCGGGCTAATTTACATTGACAATTATGATGAAGTCATGGAGAGCGTGGAGGAGGTACGTCAGTCTCTTCTAGTTGCTCTTGTTGACCGTAAGATTAACAAATATATCAGTGATGTAGATGGTATTGTCAAGAAGCTGGAGAAGGACAAGTATTTTGTGGCGATCAAAAAGGAAAGCTACCATAAATTTGAGGGCGATAAGTTCTCGCTTCTGGAGGAAGTAAAGCAGGTAAATATTGGGAATGCCCGCTGTGCCACATTGAGCATTGGACTTGGGTTAAATGCCTCTACCTATGCCCAGAGCTACAATTATGCCCGCATTGCCATCGATCTGGCCCTCGCCCGGGGGGGAGACCAGGCCGTTATCAAGGATAGTAAAGGAATCACATACTTTGGGGGCAAGAAGGAGCAGACGGCCAAGAATACCCGGGTGAAGGCACGTGTAAAAGCAGAGGCCCTCAGGGAATTTATTGTGTCCAAGGACCAGGTTTTCGTCATGGGGCATAAACTGGCAGATGCGGATTCATTCGGCGCATGTATGGGGATCTACCGGGCCGCCGTGGAGCTGGAGAAAAAGGCCCATGTTGTTATAAATGAAGTAACAACATCTATGCGTCCGCTATTTGATGAGATTGCGGAAAGTCCGGCATATGGAAAGGATATTTTCCTTACCCCGGAGCAGGCCCTTGAAAATGTGACTGATAATACAATGGTCGTGGTGGTGGATACAAACAAACCTCAAATGACAGAATGTCCGGGCCTGTTGAAGCGTTCCAAGACAATTGCAGTACTTGATCATCACCGTCAGGGAAGCCATGTGATAGATAATGCCGTGCTTTCCTACATAGAACCATACTCCTCCTCTACAAGCGAGATGGTTGCTGAGGTACTGCAGTATATTGTGGATGATATCAGGTTTCCGTCAGTGGAGGCGGATTGCCTTTATGCAGGTATTATGATCGATACACGGAACTTTATGAACCGGACAGGAGTCAGGACCTTTGAGGCAGCTGCATTTTTGAGAAGATGCGGAGCAGATATTACCCGTGTGCGCAAAATGTTCCGTGACGATATGGAATCTTACCGAGCCAAGGCTGAGGCGGTGCGCATGGCAGAGGTATACAGGGAAGAATACGCCATAGCACAGTGTCCGGGAGATATTGAAAGTCCTACTGTACTGGCAGCCCAGGCGGCCAATGAACTGCTGGACATCAGCGGTATCAAGGCTTCTTTTGTGCTTACAGTATATGAGGGGCGGATTTATTTAAGCGCCCGTTCTATTGATGAAGTAAATGTGCAGATCATTGCAGAGAGGCTTGGAGGCGGAGGCCATATTAATTCTGCAGGGGCACAGTTTGACCATACGAATATTTGGAAGGCAATACAGGATTTGAAAGATACAATAGACCAGATGATTGAGGAAGGAGATATTTAAAGTGAAAGTGATTTTATTGCAGGATGTAAAGGCTCTCGGTAAAAAGGGAGAGATTGTAAATGTAAATGATGGATATGCAAGGAATTTTATTCTGCCCAAGAAATTAGGTGTGGAAGCCAACAATAAGAATATGAATGACTTAAAGCTCCAAAGGCAGAGAGAAGAAAAGATCGCACAGGAGAATTTAGAGGCTGCAAAAGAGCTGGCAGGCAAGCTGGCAGGCGGCAATGTGAAGCTTGCTATCAAGGTTGGAGAGGGCGGAAGGACCTTCGGGTCTGTATCCAGCAAGGAAATTGCAGCGGCAGTGAAAGAGCAGATGGGACTGGAGATAGACAAGAAAAAGATACAGCTCAAAGAGACAATCAAGATGCTTGGCACGCACCCTGTTCCAATAAAGCTGCATCCGGAGGTTACTGCTGAACTTAAGGTAGTTGTAGAAGAGGAGGCATAAGGGGACTTCTTTATGGAGATGGAAGCAGCAATTAAGAGAATTATGCCTCACAGTACGGAGGCGGAACAGGCAGTTGTCGGAGCCATGTTGATGAATAAAGATGCAATTATAGCCGCATCTGAGATTATCACAGGAGAAGATTTTTACCAGGCCGCCTATGGCATACTTTTTGATTCCATAGTAGAGTTGTTCCAGGCCGGGAAGCCTGTGGATCTGATTACGCTCCAGGAACATCTAAAAGAAAAGAATGTACCGCCGGAGATCAGCAGCATGGAGTTTGCCAGAGAACTTGTGGCCAGTGTGCAGACTTCGGCGAATGTTAAATATTACGCAGAGATCGTGCAGGAAAAATCAACCTTGCGCCGGCTGATTAAAGTGGCGGAGGAGGTGGCCAATACTTGTTATTTGGAGAACCAGCCTCTTGCCGATGTCCTCGATAAGGCAGAAAAAGGAGTATTTGAGCTGGTAGAGCGGGGGAATGTGCAGGAGTATACCCCTATAAAACAAGTGGTACTTAATGCTCTGGATGTAATTGAGAGGGCGTCTAAAACAACGGGAAGTGTCACCGGCATACCTACAGGGTTTATTGATTTAGATTATAAACTGTCAGGCCTGCAGCGTTCAGATTTGATTTTGATTGCAGCAAGGCCTTCAATGGGAAAGACAGCCTTTGTGTTAAATATTGCGCAGCATGCCGCTTTCAGGCAAAACCGGGCCGTGGCTATTTTCAGTCTTGAGATGTCTAAAGAGCAGCTGGTAAACCGTCTTTTTTCTTTGGAGTCACATGTGGATGCACAGCTTCTGCGTACAGGAAATTTAAAAGACACAGACTGGGAAAAATTAATAGAAGGGGCTGGGAGGATTGGAAAGTCACGCCTTGTAATAGATGATACTTCTGGCATTTCTATTGCAGAGATGCGTTCCAAATGTAGGAAATATAAATTGGAGCTGGGACTGGATTTAATCATAATCGATTATCTTCAGCTCATGAGCGGAAGCGGGGGACGGAGCAATGAAAGCCGGCAGCAGGAGATTTCAGAGATCTCCCGGTCTTTAAAGGGCCTGGCAAGAGAGCTGAATGTCCCGGTCATTGCTCTTTCACAGTTAAGCCGTGCGGTGGAGCAGAGGACAGATAAACGGCCTATGCTTTCTGATTTGCGTGAGTCAGGGGCCATTGAGCAGGATGCGGATGTGTGCATGTTTATTTACAGGGAGGATTATTATATTCCAGATACAGAGGATAAAGGGATAGCGGAGATTATCATCGCCAAGCAGAGGAACGGCCCTGTAGGGACCGTGCGGCTGGCATGGATCCCACAGTATACACGTTTTGGAAATGAGTTAAGGCAGCAGGATTAAAAAAGCAGTCCTATGAAACTTCAGAAATATGGATTTTTGAAATATAGAAAGCCTCATAAGGGCACTCTCTGGGAGCGGTCCATATGAGGCTTTTTTGAGTCCGGAAAAGGCTAATGTAGGCCTTGCCAATTTAGATAGATACAATAAATTATGTAAGAAGCTTTTTGAGCTTTCCAATGGGGTTTTCCTTAGCGGCCTCCCGGCGGTTTGCCTGCTGCTGCCGAATCAGGCAGTCCAGCTTGCGGAAATGTTCTTCCTCCTGGCGCTCTTTTGCCTGGAAAAGAAAATCCATCTCCCGGATGACGTCTTTTGTAACTGCTTTTGTGATATCCTTTTTCAATGTCTCATTGTTAGTTGCCACAACTTCAGTTAATACATCCCCAATAAGGCTGCGAACTTGCTCCAGCTGAGTAATAGGGACTACATCTGCTTCTGTAACACTTAGTGCAGAAGGCTTGTCCGCAGCGGAGGGCAGCTTAGAAGTAGATTCCGCCTTCTTTGTGGGGGAGGGGGCGTCAGCCGTGGATGCGGCCTTGGATATATCTGAAACAGAAGGCTGTAAAGTGGGGGATGGGTCTTGGTTCTGAAGTGGGCCGGAAGGTGCAGCAGACGTTTTAATGCTGGTAAAATTTGCCCCGGCTTTGTTGCCTTCACGCTCTTTTACGGCCTTTAGGTCCGGGATCGTGCTGCCTTGGAGTTTTAGCCGTGTCTGTTTTAATTCTGGGATTAAAGGCTTTAAATCCTTTAGAAGCATCCCTTCATCTTTTAGTTTCTTAATACAGCGGAAAAGTTGTATATCGTCCTTGGTATAATATCGATGCCCCATTTCTGTACGCCCGATTTCCAGATTAAGTTCTTCTTCCCAGTAACGCAGTACATGGGATTCGACCTTAACCTGCTTGGCGGCCTCAGAAATCATAAACCTGACTTCACCCATATGATACTTATACCTCCTTAAGAAAATGATTTCTTTTTATTCCCGCGAGCAACGAGACAAGCGGACATGTGTACATGTTCATTTGTCGACTGCCGCGAGGGTCTAATACCCCGATGCCTGCATCGGGATCTTTGACTCTCTGCTCTGTGTTATTATACCATAGGACGGGCAAGAACAAGGTATAAACCGTTCGTCAAATTCTGTCAGGATATTCGGGGGCACATCTGTATATAAACCAAAAAATACCGCCTGTAACAGCGGTATTTCTGGCGTGTGATCACTTTGCGGTTTATACATTAAAATTATTCGGCTGAAATAGCACCTGTAGGACAGGCAGCTTCGCATGCACCACAATCAACGCATGCACCAGCATCGATTACGTATTTGCCATCACCTTCTGAGATAGCGTCTACTGGGCATTCACCCTCGCAAGAACCACAGCTTACACATTCATCACTAATTACATGTGCCATAGTAGTATCCTCCTTTAAATAATATGTAACGATATATCCATATCTGTCACTAGGCTTATTTTAATACAAAAAGAACAAATATACAAGCTGTTTTATGCTTTAAATCAGATACAATATAACAGTGGCAGATGGCGGTGAAATAAGTTTTAAGGCGCGCCCGGGATTGATTGGTTTCACTTAAACGGGGGCGTGGCCGTACGGGTTTATTAAAGTATGCCTTGAGAAATAAAAGTAATGGCGAAAGGGCTGTTAATAAAAAAATATGAAAAATTAAGAAAAAATTCCTTTTTTTTTAACAGGATTGGTGTATAGTATATAAGTGGTAGTCTGGAGGGTATAGTGACAGATTATGGAGGCATTAGGTATGAAGAAAAAGTGGACAATCATCGTATCGGCAGCTTTATGTATTATGTTACTGGTCTGCGGGTGCGGCCAGAAGGAAGAGAAGCCGACTTTTACGGGGGATACAACAGAGGAACCGCCATATCAGGATAATTTGAATGCCATATCCCCGTCAGCATATAATAATGTGCAGGGACTGGAGCTGGAGCCAGGTTCTTATATATCAATTATAGGTAAAGATGAAAGCTCGGCTTACTGGAAGGCAATTAGAAAGGGCGTGGAGCAGGCGGCGGCAGATTTGAATGAGGCTCTAGGGTACAGCGGAGAAGACAAGATTAAGGTGACATATAATGCGCCGGGAGAAGTAGAGGACATTGATGAGCAGGTAAATATACTGGATGAGGAGCTTGCCAGGTATCCGGATGCAATTGGCATTGCAAGCATTGACGCGGATGCGTGTACTGTGCAGTTCGACCTGGCCACAGAGAATGGCATCCCGATTATTGCCTTAGATTCCGGTAATTCTTATCAGGGAATCCAGTGCACGATTAAAACGGATAATGCAGATGCGGCCAGAACAGGGGCCTATAAGCTCTGTGATGAGATAGAAGATAAGGGCGGCATTCTTCTGCTTGTCCATGATTCTAAGTCTGCCTCTGGCAAAGAGCGGGAAGAAAGCTTTCAGAATGAGATACAGAACAACCATCCTGAGGTGGCTGTGGTGGAGACCATATACCTGGATAGGATGGAGGAAATGAAAAAGGAAATAGCCAAGGAAAAAAATGAGGCCCGGGAGGAGACTGAGAAAGGCGGCAGCAAGGCCGGAGAAGAGATAACTCCTGAGAGCCTGACAGATGAAGACGTCATAGAATATTATCTGGAAAAGCATACTGATATTAAAGGATGCTTCGGCACGAATATAACAGCTACTCAGCTTGCTTTATCGGCACTAAAGCAGGCAGAGGATGAGGATGTCATTTTGATGGGGTTTGATGCTGGTAAGGAACAGATGGAGGCGCTTAAGAATGGAGAGATCAAAGGCCTTGTGGTGCAGAATCCTTTTGGCATAGGGTATGCCTCTGTGGTGGCAGCGGCCCGCACTATTTTACAGAGTGGGAACGAAGCGGAGGTAAACACCGGATTTATTTGGGTGACGCAGGAGAATATGGAGGAAGAGTCTATTCAGAATATGTTATATGAATAGGTGGCTCTGGCAATATATGGATCCTTCAGTGGTGTGGGACAGGAAAATAAGGGCCTGGCTTTATATCACAGAAGGGTCTTGTTCTATACGGGGATTGGGATGTGCCTATTCGCGGTGTAGGCAGAGTGGATAGGGTACGTATCAGATATACTCCTGAGACTGGTATTATAATAATCTACAAGGAGAGAGAAGGATGATAAAGAATATTGTGTTAATAATTGCATTAATTTGCTCTTGTATTTATTTGGTGCTGTTTTGGACATCCAACCCAAAGCTGAATGCCATTGGGGATAAGATACAGAAACCCTTTATGGCCGTCAGCCTTATACTGCTGCTGATATATATAATACTCTAAAAATTTATGCTGCCTGCGCAGTCTTTGATTCCAGGGAAGCTTTCTGACGATTCCCAAACAAAAGGATATTAAAGAATAACTCATGTTTATCTGCTTGCGAATAAAAGAATAATACTATTAAGTTAGAGATACTACATAAATGTGCTGGTATCTCTTTTTTGTTGTCTTGAAACAACAGACTATTTCATTTCTGCTTGATTACTCTAAACTTATCGGGATATGGTTTGTCAAGGGCTTGTTGCGTGAGCAATGCTTTAGCACCCTTTACAAATCATAGGCAGATAAGTAACTTTTCAAAGGCAGAAAAACAGTAAATTTAAGGTTGCTGGTATTGTTGCAAGTATTAGAAAATGATATGATATAGATAAAAAAACTGTGAACAGAAAATTTATAGAACTAAGAAAATTAGAATTGACGAGGAGTATATTACATGAAGAAATTAGTATTGGTATCATTAAAAACGATTATCTTTTTTGTAGGCTGGGCTATATGTGCTTCAATTATACATATACCAGATACAAAAAGTGCGGTAGTCTGGAGATTTTGGGCAGAATTGATTCCATTATTATCAGTTATTGGTTTTACAATTATTTTCTGGTTAATAGATAAAAGAAAGATACGATTACATCTGACTGAAAAACCTGTTTATAATATTGTACTGGGGTGTATCACAGGACCTATTTGGTTAGGAGTATCTGTTGGGATACTATCTTTAATAGGAGTCATACATATTGATGGCAGTAATCAAATTTCTGTACTTTGGTTATGGTTGTTTTCGGCTTTTATCAATACCGTTATGCAGGAAATGTTAGTTCGTGGTTACTTGTATCAGATGATAAAAAATAATTACAATACAGTTGTAGCTGTTATTGTATCTACCGGATTATTTACATTTGCGCATGGTGGCGCTTTTGAGGGGGGAATACTTCCTGTTCTAAATGTTATAACAATGAGCCTTTTCGTGACGGCGGTTTTGGAATACACGGAATCCTTAATTGCTCCGATTGTAATCCATTTTTTATGGAATGGTGTTGGTGCAATTATTTTGGGCGGAGTATCGCTGGCAGAAGATTATCCGCATTTATTTAACATGGTAATTAGTGGAAATCCAATTCTGTCTGGTGGCAACTGTAAGATTGAAGGTAGCATAGTTGTACTGTTTATGAATTTGATTTTAATGATTGGATTCGTAATGGCAAAAAAGAAAAGGAACAGAAATTTATAAATCTCAGTTCATGGAACTAAGAAATTAGAATTTGTAGAAAGGATGATTGTATGGTTTGTATTGCATTAACCGTGTTTGTGTGCTTTTATTTTGCTGTTTGTGCAATATATGAAAAAAAGAAAGCAGTTGAAGAAAAATCAAGAAAAATTGCTAAGATAGTGTCAATAATTACAGTAGTTGTTCCAATTATTACAATGGTGATTTTTGTAATATTATTTTCTTTTGTACTACAAGGAAAACTAATAGAAAGGATTTCTCATTCCATAATTGTATTTTCAATGTGGATTTGTGCTTTACAATTCTATAAATATATTGTTTCGTATTTCAAAGATAAGAGAAGCTTGGTGTTATCTATAATTGGCATGATTTTCTCTATTGGAATGGCAATATTTCTAACACCATTAGACAGATTTTGTAGTACAATTTATTCTCATTTTCTAGAAGTTACACTCCCACTCTCAATAGGTGTAATTGTTTTTATTTACACCATAATTTTTTTCACAGACCAAATGCTAAGAAAAAGTTAATAACATTAAAAATATCAGTCATGTAAATCCCAGTTTATACAAAGATAAGTTTAAAGGTTGCAAACCGACAGAGTGATCCAGACACGGTGGCGGAAGTCCCCAAACTTCCGTCGCTGTGGCTGGTTCACTTTGGCGGTTGGGCGAGCGTTAGCGAGCCTTATAAGCCCCCGTTATCTAACAAGGGGGGCATAAAAGACAAGAAACAATAGACGTTAGCAAGCGGAAAACGCTGTATTTATAAGGCGAAACCGCATTTTGAAGTAGTGTTAACTCAGCAGGGGTCAGTTAACATCTGCGATTAAAAGCTGAATACTGATGTTATAAGGCAGTTGATTTTATATCGGCTGTCTTTTTTCATGCAATGAAACAGAAAGGAATGATTTAATGAACGATAAAACTTTTACAGAAGAACTAAAGACAAAGCGTGAAGAATACGGAATTACACAAAAAAGGCTTGCTGTTGCCTGTGGTATCAGTCGTGAATACTATAACCGCATTGAAAACGGACAGACAAATGCAAGCGAAGAACTGAAAGCAGAGATACAAAAGCAGTTGGAACGATTAAATCCATTAGAGCCTATGTTCATACTGATTGATTATTTCCGTGTCCGTTTCCCTACCACAGAGCCGTTGACAGTGATTAAAGATATTCTGCATATCAATCCCCGACACATGCTCCATGAAGAATACGGACGTTACGGCTACGAAGAACAATATATTTTAGGCAATATTACCGTTCTGGTATCTTCTAACCTGTCATTGGGTGTCCTGCTGGAACTGAAAGGAAAAGGGTGCAGGCAAATGGAAGCCTACCTGCTGGCACAGCAAAGGAGCTGGTTTGATTTGATGATGGATTGCCTGACTTCTGACGGCGCGATGAAGCGCCTTGACCTTGCGATAAATGACAGGGTCGGTGTGCTGGATATTCCCATGCTCATAGAGAAGTACCAGCGTGGGGAATGTATCTCCTACTTTCGCAAACAAAAGCGATATGACGGAACGGACAAGAACGGTGATGATATGCCCGAAAGCACAGGCAATACAATGTATATCGGTTCAACACAAAGCGAGCTGTATTTCTGCATTTATGAAAAGGCAAAGTGGTGTTAGTATATAAGTGTAGACAAAAAAAGTTGAACAACCTATACTACTAAAAGAAAGAGCAAAGGAGATGTTCAATATGGCGAAAAATCAAAAATCTTATACTCCGGAATTCAAGCAGCAGATCGTCGATCTTTACAATGCCGGAGGAACCTCCTATCCTCAACTGGAACGTGAATATGGCGTAAGTAAAAGTACTCTCAGCACTTGGGTAAAGCAATTATCACCAATCAAAATCTCAGAGGAACAAACCGTCACTCTCAAGGAGTATAAGGCTCTTCAAAAAGAAATCCAGCGCCTTAAAATCGAGAATGAAATATTAAAAAAAGCGACCGCCATATTCGCAAAAGAACAATAGCTGAGATTGTTTCTTTCATCCAGCATAACCTTAAAGGTTACACGGTGTCACAGGTTTGCAGCGCCTTGAAGTTTCCAAGAAGCACCTATTACAAAGCTTTGGTTCGTGTACCCTCAAACAGGCAGGAGGAATATAAGAAATTCAGCCATGAGGTGAAACAGGTTTATGATGATTCAAAACAGAGGTATGGCGCTGTTAAAATATGTCGTATCCTCAATGGCAACGGAATACCCTGTAGTGTAAAGCGTGTCCAGAGACATATGGCCAAACAGGGACTGAGGTCTGTGGTGGTAAAAAAGTATAACCACCAGGCAAACCACGGAGTTGTTCCTGATGATAAGGCAAATATTCTGGGGCGTGATTTTGAAGCGGAAACCATTTATCAGAAATGGTGTACGGATATTACCTGCATCCATGTGCAGGAAGAAGGCTGGACATATCTGGCTTCCGTGATGGACTTGTGCAGCCGAAAGATTATCGGATATGCCTATGGGACAACCATGACAGCTGAACTGGCAGTGGAGGCAGTAAAAAATGCCTGCCTGAATGTCAGGAATACGCATGGAATCCTCCTCCATAGTGATTTGGGAAGTCAGTACACGAGCCAGGTATTTGAGAGTTACCTGCACAGTCAGGGGATACGTCATTCATTCAGCCGTAAAGGGAATCCCTATGACAATGCCTGCATAGAATCTTTCCATTCTGTATTGAAAAAGGAAGAGGTCTATCTCCACACATATCAAGATATCAAAGAGGCTCGGAGAGCAATCTTTGAGTACATAGAGGGTTGGTATAACCGCAAAAGAATTCATAGTGCCATTGGCTATATGACACCACAGCAAAAGGAGGATGAAGAATTAAAAAAATCTGCATAGCCTTTCAACTTTTTGTGCCCAATGTATTTGCACCAGAGATAGACGAGAACGGCGAACGACTACAGGAAGTCGAGATATACTACCGCTTTATCGGAAAGATTGAGTAATAAAACAGAGTAATATTTTTAACTAAGGGAAACAGATTTGAGCAGCTAGGAAGCACGGGTGAGGGAGAAGATAAACTCTGTTCCGACTCCTTCCGTGCTGATGACATTTATATGTTCATCATGGGCAGCCAGGGCTTCCTTGACGATTGCAAGGCCCAGGCCAGTGCCCTTTTTATCTTTGCCGCGTGACAGGTCTGATTTATAAAAACGCTCCCAGATTTTGTTCAGTTCTTTGCGGGGAATTCCAATTCCTGAATCTTTGATAGAAATAAATATTTTCTCTCCACGTTCAGTTACTTCTACGACCACTGAAGATTCATTTTCACTAAATTTCACGGCATTGTCCAGCAGATTATAAAGAACCTGCTGGATTTTTCTTTTGTCTGCAGAGACAAATACCTGGTCAGCCACGAGAAGAAGTTCAATGGAAACCCGCCTGCTTGTGCAGACGCCTTCAAAGGAGGCGGCGGTTATTTTCAGCATCTCCTGAATATCGAACTGGGTTTTATCCAGAAGCAGTTCTTTTGTATCAAATTCATTCAGAGTCAGTAAATCCTTTGTAAGGTCAGTCAGCCTCTCGGTTTCAAATAAAATAATATCCAAATACTTTCCATGCAGTTCAGGAGGGATGGTACCATCTGCCATTGCCTGGACATACCCCCGGATAGATGTGAGAGGAGAGCGGAAATCATGGGAGACATTAGCTACAATTTTTTTCTGGTATTCTTCCATATCTTTTAACTGGGAGGACATATAATTTAAGGACGCAGACAGATACCCCATCTCATCATGGGTATAGACAGGGATTTCATAGGTTAAGTTTCCCGAAGCGTACTGGGTGGCGGCTTCAGTGATTTGCCGCAGCGGACGGTATATAAAGAAATGGAAACCTAACAGTATGGCAAAAGACAGGACGTATATTACAGCCACAGTGATATATACGGGGAACAGCATCTGCGTACATATTTCTTCAATGTAGGAGAGCGGTTTATGGATGAGGAGGTATCCTTTGGTATAGAACCCTTGGGTTACAGGCGCCATGACTGTTATCATGTCCTCCTCAAAATATCCATGATAGTTCCCAATAATAAATTGGTTGCTGCCAATCTCAGCAGGGTCAAACTCCTGAATGGCCTCGGGAGCCTTTGTGCCGTCCAGATTGGCGGAAGTAATCAATGTACCGTTAGATTCTACAAACCAGAGGGATGAATTTAAGTATAAGTTCATGGCGCTTAACTGGGAATGGACTGCCCAGGATGAAGCCTCCCCGAGAAAATAAGAGGGAAGATAATCGGTGGCAATCAGATTGGCCTCTTTGTACAGGTTTTGAGAATCACTTTTTTCCAGCCGGTTCAGTATGAGCTGGCTGGATAAGATCCCAACAGTAAAAAAACTGAGAAATCCGAAAATTATATATATTATAATAAATTTTAAGTACAGAGTACTCTTCATGCCGCACTTCCTTATAGATGAAAATAGTTATTTGACTTCAAATTTATATCCGATGCCCCACACCGTACTGAGTCCCCATGAGGTATGGTCTTTTATTTTTTCCCGGATTCTCTTAATATGTACGTCTACAGTACGTGTGTCTCCAATATATTCATATCCCCAGATTTGATCTAAAAGCTGCTCTCTGGTGAACACCTGATTGGGGGATGAAGCGAGGAAGTACAAAAGCTCCAATTCCTTCGGAGGCATTTCTACGGGATGGCCGTCACAGGTAACAGAGTAGTTGGTCAGATTAATAGTCAGGCCATCAAATTCTGCACATTTTGCTCTTTCATGTGAAGGCTCTTCGACCTTGGGAGGGTGGTATCTGCGCAGTACAGCACGTACTCTGGCCACCATCTCCTTAGAATCAAAAGGTTTCATGATGTAATCATCTGCCCCCAGTTCTAAACCCAGTACCTTGTCAAAAACCTCCCCCTTAGCTGAAAGCATGATGACAGGGGTAGAAGATTTGGCCCGTATTTCCCTGCATACCTGATAGCCGTCAATACCAGGCAGCATCAGGTCCAGCAGGATTAAATTGGGATGGTAAGTATCAAAGGCGGAGAGTGCATCCTCACCATTATAGACAATCTTTGTATCAAAACATTCCTTCAATAGATAGAGAGAAATTAACTCTGCAATATTCTCATCGTCATCTACAATTAAAATTCTTTGCTTAGTAACCATAAACTAGCCTCCTTGGATGTAAAGGGGACAGTCCCTTTTGCAAAAGGGACTGTCCCCTTTGAGCTCCGTTTTCTGATAATTCTGACAATAATAAATTCTTATTTAAACTCTACAATTGTAACGCCTGCATCGCCCTCACCAAACTCTCCTAATCTATATGACTTGACGTGTTTCTGGCGCCTTAAGTATTCGTGGATGCCTTTGCGGAGTGCTCCGGTGCCTTTTCCATGCACCACTCTTACGGTGCTCAGGTGTGAAAGTATAGCGTCGTCCAGATATTTATCTAGTTCTGAGACAGCCTCATTAACGGTCTTTCCCAGGAGGTTGATTTCAGGACTTACGGACAGGGATTTATTCATCTTAAGCTTACCTTTAGAAGTATGTTTCAGAGGTTTGGCAGTATAAGGTACGGGTTCTTCTATGATTTCCAAATCGGAAATTGCTACCTGTGAACGGAGGATTCCCATCTGTACAGTCACATTCCCCCGGGTATCAGGAAGAGAGCTTACGGTTCCAGTCAGATTCATGCTAAGAACCCGGACAGATTCTCCAAGTTTAAAATCTTCCGGTTTATATGCTTTCTTTTGCTTTTGGACCGGAATGGATCCATAAGCAGAAGTCTCTTTTATTTTCAGGCGGAGACGTTCCCGTTCTTTTTCCATTTCAGAGGCGGAAATATTCTCTTTACCAAATTTACGGAAATTTTTCATGGTCTCATCGGCCAGCTCTTTGGCTTCCCTAAGTACCGCGCTGGCCTTTTCGTTGGCCTCTCTGAGGATACGTTCCTTTTGCAGATCCATTCTTTCCTGTTTTTGTTTTGCCTGGATTTTTAAGGTTTCTATTTCTTGCTTGTATGCCTCTATGGCCCTTCGTTCCTGCTCAATAGTTTTCTTACTTGCCTCCAAATCTGTCAGCAGATCCTCAAAAGATACATCCTGTTCTGTCAGATGCTCACGGGCGCTGTCAATAATATAATCTGGGAGGCCTAGTCTTCCAGATATGGCAAAAGCATTACTTTTCCCGGGAATTCCAATTAAAAGCCGGTAGGTAGGCTTCAGGCTTTCTACATCGAATTCACAGCATGCGTTTTCTATGCCTGGTGTGGAAAGGGCGTAGACTTTCAGCTCACTATAATGGGTAGTTGCCATAGTGCGGATATTCCTGCCATGGAGATGGGACAGGATTGCAATGGCAAGTGCCGCCCCCTCTGTAGGGTCTGTCCCTGCGCCCAGCTCGTCGAAAAGAACCAGGGACTTTTCATCCACTTTCTGGAGAAATGAGACAATATTGGTCATGTGGGAAGAAAAAGTACTCAGGCTCTGTTCAATACTTTGCTCATCTCCGATGTCTGCATATACCTGGTGGAATATAGCCAGCTCAGAACGGTCCTTAGCTGGAATGTGGAGTCCGGCCTGCCCCATGAGTGTAAAAAGGCCCACTGTTTTCAGGGAGACAGTCTTTCCTCCCGTATTGGGGCCGGTAATAATCAGCAGTGAAAAGTCTTCTCCAAGTGTAACGGTAATAGGAACTACCTTTTTAGGATCCAGCAATGGATGGCGGCCTTCCCTGATATGGATACGCCCTTCGGTATTTAGTACAGGGCGACTCCCATTCATGGAAATAGCCAGAGAACCTCTGGCAAAAATGAAGTCCAAATCTGTCAGGATTTTATAATTTGACCTGATTTCTTCTGTAAATTCGGCGGCTTTCGTACTTAACATGGCCAGAATTACCTGAATTTCTTCCTGCTCCTTTGCATAGAGCTCTTTTAAGTCATTGTTAAGTTTCACCACAGCCATTGGTTCGATAAACAAGGTGGAGCCTGTGGATGACTGGTCGTGTATCATACCACCTACCTGGCTCCGGTATTCCGATTTGACAGGCACACAATAACGGTCTCCACGCATAGTGATAATAGGGTCCTGTAAATATGTCCGGAGAGACCCGTTAACCAGGCCGGTAAGTGTAGCATGTACTTTGTCGTTTAGAGATGAAATCTTTCTGCGGATATTCTTCAGGGTACTGCTTGCCTCGTCACTGATCTCATCTTCATCTAAAATGCAATGTTCAATTTCAGATGTGAGGGGCGTTAAAGGTTCCAGCTGCTGGAAATAAACATCTAGGCAGTCAGTTAAATCCTCCTGGGTATCGTGGCGCCCATAAGATTTTACACGGGCCGAAGTCTGTAAAAGTTTGCAGATACGCAGTAGTTCGCCACTTCCTAATGTTCCGCCAATTTCCAAGCGTTTTAAAGATTCTCCTACGGGGAATGCGTCACTTAAGGAAATACGTCCCTTTTTTATAATTCTTGTAAATGCAGCGGCCGTCTGCTCCTGAAATGTATTAATACGCTGAAGATCAGTCATTGGCCTGAGTTTTCTGCAGAGCTGCTTACCCCTCATGGAGGAAGCCTGCTCCTCAAGAAGGGAAATAATCTTATTGTATTCTAATTTATTTAATGTTTTCTGATTCATTCTGTTCACCTTTACACTGAGTTCATAGGTACATTCTACTCTATTTGAAGGATATTGAAAAGGATAAATATTGAACAATTCCAGGGAATCAGTTATACTATAGGCTAAAGGAGACTGGTGCCTATGCCGTACGATGATGAGCAGAAAAAGGAGCCGGATGAAAAATCAGAAGAGCCGGACGGAGGGTTAGAGGAAGAGAAGTTTTCTTTTTTGCAGGCCACTGTGAAGCCTAAGCCAGTGACAAGAAAAAGGATTCTGATACAACTCACGAGGGTGGGGATATACGGACTGATTTTCGGGACGTTTGCCTGCCTTGGTTTTTTTGCGCTTAAACCTTGGGCCCAGAGTGCGTTCCAGGGAGATCCAAAGACAGTTACCATACCAGAGGACGAGGAAGCTGACACCTCTTCTGATGAAGCCTCACAGGAAAGTGAGGCTATGGCTCCGGCGCTGACTGCTGATAATTATAAAGAGATGATGAAGAAAGTATATGAGGTTGCGAAGGAAGCAGATAAATGTGTTGTGTCCGTACAGGCGGCTGGAGATAATGATACTTTGTCAGCGGAGGGACATGGCACTGAAGGAAGCGTAGCAGGATTCATTGTGGCAGATAATGGGCAGGAGATATTGATTCTCTGTGACAATTCTGTGTGCGCAGATGCCAAGAGCTGGAAGGTCACATTTTCTGATGACAGCCAGTATGGAGCAACCTTAAAAAAGCAGGACAGAAACAGTGGACTGGCTGTATTTGGCATTGCCAGGGGAGAGGTTTCTACTACAACCTGGAATGCAGCATCGGTGGCCGTTCTGGGAAATTCTAATCTGGTAACGAGAGGGGATGCTGTGATTGCATTGGGCAATACATTTGGATATGCAGGCGGCGTGGGATATGGGATTATCAGCTCTAACAAATATGAAGAAATATTGGCAGACGGGGAAAGGAGCATATTGACTACAGATATTGCAGCGGCGGCAGATGGGACAGGGATTCTGTTTAATCTAAATGGTGAAGTGATTGGGATGATTGACTGTGGGATTTGGGAAGCTAAAGAGACAAGTACAGTAAAAGCTCTCGCCATTTCCGACTTAAAGGCTACAATAGAATTGCTGGTTAATGGCCAGAGCGTGCCTTACGTAGGGGTTTACGGCACCACGATTAATGAGGCTATTTCTGAAGAGCAGGACATGCCTACAGGGATTTATGTGACCCAGGTGAATCCGGATTCCCCGGCGATGGCTGCGGGGATTCAAAATGGAGACATTCTTCAAATGGTGGGTGATACGAAGCTGACTAATACACTATCCTATGAAAAGGCTATCATGGAAAGCCGTGTGGGGGAGAGTGTCAAGATAGTAGGAAAGCGCAGGGGCGCCAATGGTTATGTGGATATAGATTTTACAGTCACTGTCGGAAGTCAGGAGTAAATGATAGGCAGGCAATATCCGATAAGGCTGGAGTAAGGCTGTCAGGTTTATGTGGCAGCCTGTGTTATGTAATAGGGTATTCCCCATAATATGATGATATTGGAAAGGATTAGTAGGAGTTATGAGATATATTAATAATTTACACGAAGGCGAGACAATACGTAATATTTACCTTTGCAGAGGCAAGAGATCTGCAGAGACAAGAAATGGGAAACCATATGACAACCTCTTGCTGCAGGATAAGACAGGGACTCTGGATGGAAAGGTATGGGATCCAAATTCACAGGGGATTGCGGACTATGATGAGAAAGATTTTATAGAAGTATATGGTGAGGTTATCAGTTATAATAATAATTTACAGTTAAATATTAAACAGATTAGAAAAGCATCTGAAGGAGAGTTCGACCTGGCAGATTACATGCCCGCCTCTGAGAAGAGCGTGGATGGTATGTATGAGGAACTGCTTTCTTATATCCGCCAGATTTCTAATAATTATCTGCGCAGCGTGGTAGAATTTTACTTTATGAAAGATGAAGAGTTTATCAAAGCCTTTAAGGAGCATTCAGCGGCAAAAACCGTACATCACGGGTTTGCAGGAGGACTGTTGGAGCATACTTTAAGCGTGTTAAGGTTATGCGAGTATTTTGCAGATACATACTCTATCCTCAACAAAGACTTGCTGCTTGCCTCCGCCATCTGCCACGATATAGGCAAGACTAAAGAGCTGTCCCCCTTCCCAGATAACGACTACACTGATGATGGACAACTCCTCGGCCATATTATCATAGGAGTCGAGATGGTAAGTGAGGCCGTACGTTCCATTCCAGACTTCCCCGAAAAACTGGCCAGTGAACTTAAGCATTGTATTATCGCACATCATGGAGAATTAGAGTACGGATCACCAAAAAAACCAGCCCTGGCAGAAGCTTTTGCATTAAATCTGGCAGATAATGCAGATGCCAAGATGCAGACACTTACAGAAATATTTAAAGACAAAACAGGGACAGACTGGCTGGGGTACAATCGCATGTTTGAGACAAACCTGCGGCGGAGTTCAATTTGAGGACGTAATAAAGTGATAAAGGGTTACGTCCCTAATTACATTTAGATGTGTACCTAAATGTACAAAAGGAGTATTAGTGTGAAAGAAAGTAGAGAACAGCCAAGAAATGGCGCACTTAAACAAGCTATCATAAGGTAGCGTGTTTATAAGGAATGTATGTTTAGTATAAAAATCAGGAAGCTAATTGCGATTCGGGGATAATTCCTTCACGCAGCAAAAGTTTTTTGGCATATTTGATGGCCTTGGCTTTTTGTTTTTCAACAAGAGCTTGCGGCATATCAGTTTTGTATAAGTCGCTTGGGTTCCACCGCTCGCCAGTAGACAGCATCTGGAAAACAGCAGTGAGAATCATTCGGGCAATCGCGATAATGGCTCTTTGATTGTGGCGACGAGAAAAGATTTGTGAACATCGACACCACAACAGGTTTAAAAAGTAACTTTCATGGGTCTGGCTCCTTTCGTAAAAAGATAAGAAGCCATTGACTGGACTGCCACACAATTAAACAAAGGTGCTTAAACAATTCTTAATGTACGGACTCGTAGTACCACTTATTTGTGCTTGAAAAGGCAGAACTTATACTGATTTTTATGCTGTCTAAAACGAAGAAAGTTATTGCAACTTCTCCTCCGGTGCTTTGTAGTATAGCTTCTTGTAAACTATTTTACAGCACAGCATGGAGAGTTGAAACACTTTCATTACTATTTGTGCCGCCAACTGAAAGGCGGCGGAATGGAGATTTTTATGCAAAAAAATGATGTTGTCACAGTGACAATTGAAGATATGGGAATGAATGGGGAAGGTATAGGCAGAGTCAATGGCTATACCTTATTTATTAAGGATGCTGTCATTGGAGATGTCATAGAGGCGAAGCTTATGAAGGTGAAAAAGAATTATGGTTATGCGAAAATGATGAATATTATTTCTCCCTCAGAAGCACGGGTGGTTCCGAAGTGTAAGTTTGCAAGAAAGTGCGGGGGATGCCAGCTTCAGGAAATGTCCTATGAACAGCAGTTAAGGTTTAAGTATAATAAGGTTAAAGGGAATCTGGAGAGGATAGGGGGGATTCCTGCAAGTTTGATCGAGGGGGTTATGGAACCGGTTATAGGTATGGAGAACCCTTTCTGTTATAGAAATAAAGCCCAATTTCCTTTTGGCACTGATAAAGATAATAATCCAATCACTGGATTTTATGCAGGCAGGACACATGACATTATTGCCAATACAGATTGTATGCTGGGGGTAGCGGCGAACCAGGTAATTCTAGAAACCGTTTTGGATTTTATGAAGAAGTATAAAGTGGGGGCGTATGATGAACATAGTAGGAAAGGGATAGTCCGGCATGTTTTGATTCGCTATGGATTTACCACGAAAGAGATTATGGTTTGTCTGGTGGTAAACAGTAAAAAACTCCCCTATAGTTCTGAGCTTGTAGGGCAGCTCAAGAGGATTGAAGGGATGGCCAGTATTACATTGAGTGTTAATACAAGGGATACAAATGTGATAATGGGAGATAATTGCGAGGTGCTTTGGGGAAAGAGATATATTACAGATTTTATTGGGGAGATTAAATATCAAATTTCCCCTTTATCTTTTTATCAGGTAAACCCTGTCCAGACAGAAAAGCTTTATAGTTTGGCTTTGGAATATGCGGAACTTAAGGGAAACGAAATTGTTTGGGATCTGTATTGTGGAATTGGAACAATTTCTCTTTTTCTTGCTCAAAGGGCTAGATATGTGTATGGAATTGAAATAGTTCCTCAGGCGGTAGAGGATGCAAAAAATAATGCAAGCATAAATGGGATTACAAATGCTGAGTTTTTTACCGGGAAAGCGGAAGAGATTCTTCCTGAATATTATAGGGAAACTGGACAGGAAGATTCAGAAACCCAGAAGCATATGGATGTGGTCGTGGTTGATCCCCCCAGGAAAGGCTGCGATGAATTATTGCTGCAGACAATAGCGAAGATGAAGCCTAATAGAATTGTCTATGTGAGTTGTGATTCTGCTACATTGGCCCGGGATTTGAAGTATTTGAGAAAAGCCGGATATGAGCTGGAGAGGGTTAGGGTTGTAGACCAATTTCCGATGACGGTGCATGTGGAGACGGTAGTCAAATTATCCCTCAGATAAGACACGCCCCAAATAGAGGTCACGATGGAGCCGGGGGAGGAAAGCAGCTACACCCCAAAAGAAAAGGCCGCTTATCAGAAAATCAAAGAGTACGTCAAGGATAAGTACGGTATAAATGTGCATACCGCTTATATTGCACAGGTGAAGCGTATGTGCGGCTTGGAGATGGGAGAAAACCATCATAAATCAAAGAAAGAAAATCCTGATATTAAATACTGTCCGAAAGAGATGGAAGATTTTATAGACCAAGACTATATTGTGCCTGTATGATACAGGTGTTAAACTGGAAAAGATAAGGTGGTGATTTTACATAGATACACGTGTGTTAGAATACTTTCTGATGGCAGCCAGAGAGGAAAATATAACCAAAGCTGCCGGACTTCTTCATGTTACACAGCCAACCCTGTCTCGTCAACTTATGCAGTTGGAGGAAGAACTTGGAGTAAAACTGTTTGAGCGAACCGGTCATAGTGTTACGCTGACGGAGGAAGGAATTTTGTTCCGGAGCCGGGCGCAGGATATTGTGGCTTTGGCGGAAAAAGCCAAAAATGAAATCGTTCAAAATGAAGATACCCTTACGGGAACTGTGTCAGTCGGGTGTGTGGAACTAAAAAGTGTGCAGGAGCTGTCTGCTTGGATCGTATCTTTCCAGAGGCAGTACCCGAAGGTAAAGTTTGAACTTTACAGTGGAAGCAACGAGGATATTCAGGAACGCATGGAGCAGGGGTCTCTGGAATTGGGATTATTTTTACTGCCTTTCAACCTCTCAAGATATGCCACTATCTCAATGAGAATCCGGGAACGCTGGGGTGTTCTGATTCACAGGGAGTCGCCGTTAGCCGCAAACCGTGTCATTCGCCCAGGCGAGTTAGTGGGAACGCCTGTTGTTACGATTCATGTGAATACGCCAGCGCACAAGGAACTGATTCGATGGTCAGGGGAATATGCAAAATTGATGGATTTTTCTATGAATTACAATGTGCTGCACAATGCGGTGATTGCGGCGCGGGAGCAGAAAGGGGTAGCGATTTGCCTGGAGCCGGACTGCCATTATGATGAAATGAAATTTATCCCATTTAAACCGGAAATTCAAGTCGGTTCTGCCTTGGCGTGGAAAGAAGAACGCCGACATTCTAAAGCAGTACGGGAATTTATCAGTTATGTACAGGGACAGTATAAGGGATAAGGGTTAGGAAACGAGAGAGTATTCAAAAAATGAATTGACTTCTACTCATTATAGGCATTTTACATATGGAAGCAAAACATTTATAGTATAGGTGAGCCAGGAGAGAAGGCTTACCTGTTTTCATAAGAGGGCGTAGATATGATTTTGAGCTTAGAAAAACCAACGTGTTTGAAACAAATGGGCTTTTCAGAGGAAGAAGCTGCATACTATGAGAGGCTGATTGAGGCTGGGGAATGTTCCGAACGGAAACGGATTTTGATGATTTCCGAAAAAAGGAGAACCATTCTTGATACCATCCATGATTTGGAGGCTCAAATTATGCAGCTGGATTGTCTGAGAAGTGAGATTCAGCAAAAAGGAGGATTTTTATTATGAGTTGTAATTTTTTGGATTTGGCAAAGAAGCGTTATTCCTGCAAAAAGTTTGATGGGAGCAGAGTGGACCGGGAGCAGCTTGTTTCTATTCTGGAGGCGGGACGTTTGGCCCCTACCGCAAAGAATTTTCAGGAACAGCGTATTTATGTGGTGGAATCCGCAGAAGGACTGGCGAAGATCGACCAGGTGACACCCTGCCGTTATGGGGCGTCTACGGTATTGGTTGTTGCGTTTGATAAGGAAAATGTATTTACCTATCCGGGAGAACAGAGAGATTCCGGTGTGGAGGATGCCAGTATTGTTGCGACACACATGATTTTGGCGGCAGCAGACGCAGGCGTGGACAGCTGCTGGATTAACTTTTTTGATCCTGCGGCAGCGGCAAAGGAACTTGGCCTGCCAGAAAACGAAGAAATATTGATGATGATGGATCTTGGCTATGCGGCAGAAGGAGTAAAGCCTTTGGTAAACCATGATTCACGCAAGGAGCTTTCTGAAACCGTTTCTTATCTATAAAATCAGGAGGCAGATGGAATGGCAAAAAATAGTTTAGTAGTCTGTTACTCATGGGGCGGGAATACAAAGGCGGTTGCAGAGTACATTGCAGACAAGATTGGAGCAGATCTTCTGGAATTAAAAGTGAAGAATCTGTATCCGGCTGATTATGATGCCTGTGTCAGTCAAGTTGGGCGAGACGGCAAAAGCTATGAGCCGGAGTTGTCTATACAGATTCCAGACCTTGCGGCATACGATGTGGTTTTCGCAGGCAGTCCCTGCTGGTGGGGAACAATTGCTAATCCTATGCGGACGTTTCTGCGTCAGAACGATTTTGCAGGAAAGACGGTAATTCCGTTTATGACTCACGGAACTAGTGGACTTCATGTGCAGGATGTGAAAAAGCTTTGTCCGGATTCTTACGTGCTGCGGGGCTGCGGTATATTCAATCAATATCAGGTATCTACTAAAATCAACACCCCCGCAAACATGGGAAATTACAAAACAGAGATTGACAGATGGCTGAAAGAACTTCGGCCCGTTTTGTCAGCAAAGGGAGCTGAAAAGTCTTATGGATCAGTATGATGTAAAGCTGGAAGCATACTATCCTCTCGGCCATGGGAATCTGGAGCTTTTAGGGAATCCTGTTATTGCTGGACTGGCAGAAAAATATCAGAAAAATCCGGGACAGATTATCCTGCGGTTTGAGATTCAGGAAGGTTGGATTGTCCTTCCAAAATCTACAAATCCGGAGCGAATTGCCGGGAACATTAATATTTTTGACTTTGCACTGTCAGAAGATGAGATGGAGCGGCTGCGCGGTCTGGATACAGGGAAAGGCTCTCACGATCCGGAGGAACCGGGAAAAGCAGAATGGCTGCTTGAAAACTTTAAGGTACACGACTAAATAGAATAACAGGGAGGAATCAATATGCCGCATATTCAAGTAGAGATCGGAATGGCAACAAGGGAACAAAAGGAGAAGCTGATCCAGGCACTTACAAAATCGGCAAGTGAGGTTCTTGGCGTAAATGAATCTTCTTTTTATGTCCTGATCAAAGAAAACAGCCTAGATAATTGGGGTGTGGGGGGAAAATGCTGAGTGAAGCATTAAAAAAATAAAAACAGGACTTGAAAATAAGTGAATAATCATTTATTATAAAGTCCGGAGGTGAGACGATGAGACGAAGAGATGATGAAAAGGAACAGCGTATCAAAGAAGCTGTCATAGAGGTGGTGCTGGCAGAAGGCTTTGGCGGTGCGTCCATTTCTAAAATTGCAAGGTGTGCAGGTGTCTCGCCCGCTACGGTGTACATTTACCACGAGAATAAAGAAAGTATGCTTCAGGCGATTTACTTGGAATGTGCCGAGGAGATGTATGGTGCCCTGCTGTCAAGCGTACAGGGAAAGCAGAATGGTCATCAGATTATTGAAAACCTGATTATGAGTTACTTTCAATTTGTCATGGAACATGAAAAGCTGTCCAGCTTTGTGGAGCAGTTTGCAAGTAGTCCGGCCTTGACCCACAACTGTTCGGAGGTCAAGGGTTTTACCAAAATGATGGAACTTGTGGAGAAATGGCAGGAGGAACATATCTTCCGTCCGTATAACACAATCAATGTATATGCCTTGCTGTTTCATCCAGTAAAGATGCTGGCGGCAGGTGCGATTTCTTATCATGCAGATGCAACGGAGCTTTTGAAAGAACTGATTCAGATTACACAGGCAGCGCTATTGGTAGAGTAGATATATGCGGGAATTTGTCCGATATTTATAGAGGACAAACCCGCATATATTTAAAAAAATTAATAAACGATTATTCGTTTATAAAATAAATATCAGGAGGAACTTTTATGAACAGAGCAGAAGTTTTGAAAAACTTCAGAAACGCAGGTACTTTTTATCTGACTACGGTGGATGAGGAACACAAGCCTAAGGCACGTCCTTACGGATTTCTTATGGACTACGATGGGAAGCTGTGCTTTACTACCAATGAAAATAAGTCCACCTACAAGCAGCTTATGGGAAATCCTTATGTGGAGCTTGTGGCTATGACAAATCAGTTTGGCTGGCTGCGTGTCAGCGGCAAAGCGGTCAAGTTCACAACGGGGGATGCTTGCGCCAGAGCACTTTCCGAAATGCCGATGCTTGCGCAGAATTATGCTGTCTATGGCGGCAAATTTGATGTGTTCGCATTGAAGGAAGCAGTCGCAGATTATTACACATTTAGCAAAACAGGCGAGATTATCAAGCAATCAGAATATCTGGACTGAATTGATAAATCAAAATTAAATTTTAGGAGGAATATCAAATGTCAAAGAAAGTTGTTGTACTAAACGGAAGTCCCGTAGCAGGAGGGTGTTCCGAAACATTGTCTGATTATCTGATCCAAGGCGTTCAGGAGAATGGCAATACAGCCGTAAAAATGAACCTTAGTAAAATGAATCTACATCCGTGTATCGGCTGTAATGGCTGTAAGATGGGCAAAGGGAATCCTTGTGTCCAGAATGACGATATGACAGAGGTTTACCAGGTAATCCAGAGGGCAGATGTCATTGTATGGGCATCCCCCCTTTACTGGATGCAGTTCAGCGCACAGATCAAGATGGTAATGGACCGGCTCTATGCACTGTCTCCGGAGAGCATTGCGAATAAACAGGTGGCTCTTCTTGCGGCAGCAGCAAGTCCGGCAGAGGCCATTGAGAATACGCTGCTTCCGTATTATCAGATGTGCTTTGGGCAGAGCTTGGGATGGAAGGATGCGGGAAGTGTGCTGGCAGGCGGTGTGTTTGGCCCTGGGGATGTGGAAAAGACCCCCTATGCACAGCAGGCCTATGAACTTGGAAAATCTTTATAAACAGAGGAGGAAAATATCATGCAGATTGTATTGATTACAGGCTCCGGACGAAAAGGCGGTCTGGGATATGAAACAGCAAAGCAGCTTGGAGAAAAGGGTTGTCATGTGATTCTGACAGCGAGAAAAACAGAGGCGGAACTTGCCGTCCATACAGAGGAATTGGCCCGCAAAGGGATTTCGGCATCCTATGTGCCCATGGACATTACCAGCGAAGAAAGTGTAAAAAATGCTGCTGCGTCTATTGAGAAAGAGTTTGGCAGAGTAGATGTTCTGATTAACAATGCGGCAGTCATGCAGGCAGGCGATCCGGTGGAAACACAGGATATTCAACAGATTCGTCAGGTGTTTGAAACTAATGTGATCGGTACATGGAATGTGACACAGAAGTTTATTCCCCTTTTGAAGAAGTCGGAGCATGGCAGGGTTGTCAATGTTTCCAGCGGCGCAGGTTCTTACAGAGATCCACAGTATGGCTTCTTAGATGGTGCAATGGGCATTCCCTGCTCCGGTTATGGAATTTCTAAGCTGGCCGTCAACGGACTAACCCTTAAAACAGCAAAAGAGCTGGAGAAGGATCACATTCTGGTAAATGCAGTATGCCCGGATATTACGGATACGTTTGGCAGCGGAATGTTTGGCCGACCAGTGGAGGTCAGTGCAAAGAGTGTGATCTGGGCGGCAACCTTACCGGATGATGGCCCGACAGGTGGATTTTTCCGTGATGGTAAGGAACTGCCCTGGTAATAACTGTCCCTGATGATACCAGGAGAAATGAAAAAACGCTAAGAAAGTAGAAAGAAGGCCATTAGCAAGGAAAAACCGCAAACCGGATACAGAAATGCAGGAAACGGGGTTTTATTCCAACGAACTGCTTTTTTCGGTCAACAGCATCGTTAACGTCAGGGATGGCACTGTTTTTACCGCTTATAGAAGAATGCAACCGTCTGATAGAAATAGATTCTGTCCGGGAATATAGTCTTTTATTTATTGACTATCTGTTTCGCCAGAGAGATTCTAAACGCACGCCATTACGGGATGGATAGGGTGAAAGACTGCATTGACCAATACCTGGCGGTTATGCAGCATACAAATGAGAACAAAGGCTCTGCCCTCTTACTGATTGGTGCTCCAGGAACCGGACAGATCATCCTGACCGGGCAGATTGGAGATGTGATGAAGGGATCCGCATGTATTTCATTGAGCCTGCTGAAATCAAGACTGCCGATGAACGCTGTGAATTTCAAAGAAAAGGATATTCACATCCATGTTCCTTCTGGCGCTACGCCTAAGGACGGGCCTTCTGCTGGCATCACGCTGTTTACAGCACTGGTTTCGCTGATCACAGGAAAAAAGGTAGATTCCAGACTGGCTATGACAGGTGAAATTACCCTGCGGGGCGAAGCCACAACAACCAGCGGTCTGAAAGAAAAAGCTCTATGGCGAACAGTGGGTTGGGATTACCAAGGTTCCGATTCCAAAAGACAATACAAGTGATCTGAAAGGTGTTTCTGAGGAGATCAAAAGCCAGCTGACTATCATTCCCATCAGCACGATTGAGGATGTTTTGAAGGAAATGCTGGGAATTCAGCTGCCAAGAATAGAGCAGGTGATTTGGAGCGGCGCAACATTCGGAACACCAATGACAAATATACCAGGATGATTGTGGAAGGAGATAGAATAATGGAGCAGGAAATCTTTAAAATTAAATGGCAAACGTTTGCATCCATGTTATACTGAAATCATCATACAGAGCAGAGGTTGAAATTTATACCCATTCGGGCATTCCGTAATATATGTCCTTGGGACAGGCGGACTTCGTCCAACAAGGTATGGGGATACTGCTTCATCGAAAATGTTTAGGCTTTTTTTGCCATTATATACAGATACTATCAAGGCAATTCTGATTGATTTTCTGGAAAGTGGAAAATCGGATGGAGTAGAGGGGTTCCAGTGGACTTATGGAAAAAAGCAAACCAGACCATTGCATTGTTGGAGCATTTACGGTGTGTAAAAATAAATCTTGTAGGAACCGGCTAAGGAGCTTGGACGGCAAGCAATGCTGCTTTGGAACATCCGGATTTGGTTGGGCGGATTGTTGCGGATAGTTTTGATGACAGGACGCTGGCAGACTGGCGGTTGTCCATACTTTTCTACAGGAGAAGGTGAAAGTAGATGACAATGATTAAAGAAATACGCTGTGATTTACGGGAAATTCCGGGAGTAGGCAAGAATATAGAGCAGGATTTGCGAAATATTGGAATTCGGACGATTGAAGATTTAAAGGGAAGGGAGCGGAAATGATACGATTTGTAGAGCAAGGAGATATGGGACAAGTACTGTCTATGATGGAAGAGGTAAAAGCGGATTTTGCTGGATATCAGGAAACAGAGTTTTTGGAAGCATTGGAGAATGCGATACGGAATAAAGAAGCATTTTTGGAGGAAAAGCAGGGAAAACTGGCAGGGATAATTAGCTTTTCCTATGAAGAAAAGGAGATTACCTTTTTGGCAGTACGGCCGGAGTTTCGTCAGTGTGGAATTGGAAGAGAATTAGTTGCGCGGGTAAAAAGCTGTTTTCCCAGTGGGGCGGAACTTTCGGTTATTACTTTCCGGGCGGGAGATGAGAAGGGGATCGCGGCACACCGCTGCTATCATGCCTGTGGATTTGAGGCTGGCGAGGAATTGACCGTTTTCGATTATCCATGCCAGAGGATGAAAGTGATGATTCCTTAAGACCGCAATTATCCGACTGGTATTAGTTGTGAGGAGTGTGAAGGAAATGAATGGTTTGATTCTGCTGATACCATTTTTTCTAATCAGATTTGGGTTACTGTGGTGTAGGGACAGGGAGTCAGTCCGGCGTGCAGCTCACTTTGCTCCAATGATTGGAAATGAAATGGCGGCATATTGGCTTTATCAAATTTCTAATGCGGCAATAGTTATTTATCTGTGTTTTTTAAAAGTACGGATAGAATTTTCAGGTTTATTTTTGGCTGGAACAGTATGTTATCTGTTGGGGTTGCTGCTGTGTGCAGTCTCTATTATTGGGTTTTCATCCCCTTCCCCCGAGGGTCTGAACACGAAAGGAATTTATGGATTTTCCCGCCATCCTATGTATGTGTCGTATTTTATATACCTTATGGGGTGTGCGTTTCTGACAGAATCATGGATTTTTGGAGGGATTATTTTGGTGTTTCAGATATCCTCTCATTGGATTGTCCTTGCAGAAGAGAGAGAATGCGAGAAACGGTTTGGTGAGCATTATAGGCAATATAGGCAAGAAGTAAGAAGATATATTTAAAGGAGAATGAAATCTTGGTGTCTTTATTTGGAGGCTGCAGATGTTTCAATCAACTATAGAGTTAAAGCGGACAGAGGATTCAGCTATGGTAGCAAAAATTGCAGAAAAAACTGTACGGGCCATCTATCCTCAGTATTATCCGGCGGGAGCCGTGGAGTTTTTTGTAGAGCTGCATAGTGAGATGCAAATTGAAAAAGTAAAGCGTAAGGAAGATATCTATCTTGTGTTGGCACAAGGAAAGATTGTAGGGACAGGGAGTATCAGGAAAAACGAAATCTGCAGATTATTTATTCTTCCTGAGTATCAGGGCGAGGGATATGGCAGCAGGCTAATGGATGTATTGGAAAAACTAATTTTAGAAAAACATTCCAAGGTTCATGTGGATGCTTCTTTTCCTGCGGAAAGTATGTACTTCAAAAGAGGATATGAAATAATTGCCTTTGAGAAAATCGAAACAGAAAACGGAGATTATCTTTGTTACCATACTATGGAGAAAATTGGATTATGAAAAATTTTATCAGAGAAGACCAATTATTCTCTCTCTGTGGTTTGAATTGCGCATTATGTTCCATGCACTTGGGCGGACATTGCCCGGGCTGCGGGGGCGGAGTGGGAAACCAACCTTGTAAAATAGCAAAATGCAGTCTGGACCATGGAAAAATAGCATATTGCAATCAGTGTAGGAGCTTTCCCTGTGAAAAGTATCCACAGGAAGATAAATATGATTCCTTTATTACACACCGAAACAGATACCGTGATTTTGAGAAGTTGAAAAAAATTGGTGTAAATGCATACCAGAAGGAACAGAGTGAAAAAGCTGGTATTCTAAATGATTTGCTTAAGAATTATAATGATGGAAGAAAGAAAACGTTTTTTTGTCTCGCAGTGAATCTCCTGGAGCTGAATGATTTACGGATCGTGGTGGAGCAGGCAAAAAAAGAGGAGACGGGGTTTTCAGTAAAAGAAAAGGCTGGTTATATGGCAGGGGTGCTTCAAAAGGTCTCCGAACAGAAGGGAATATGTTTAAAACTGAGGAAGAAGCCTGCAAAAGGCAAAGAAATGTAGGAGGGATACAGCCATGAAAATGCCGATAGAGGGAATGAATCCGGAGATGTTTGCCCCATGCGGAATGAACTGTATGGTGTGTTATAAGCACTGTTATCATAAAAAACCGTGTGCCGGCTGTAATCCGGGAGATGAAGGAAAGCCGGAGCATTGCCGGAAATGTAAAATTAAGGATTGTGCGACAGACAAAGGAGTGTCTTACTGCTACGAGTGCCTGGAATATCCCTGCAGGCAGTTAAAGTCTCTGGAGAAGAGCTACAACATCAGATATCATGCAAGCCTTCTGGAAAACAGCCTTATGGTACAGACACAGGGAGTGGAAACGTTCATGGAGAAGCAAAAAGAAAAATTTACCTGCCCAAAGTGTGGTGGGATTATTTCGTTGCATGATGCAGAATGCAGTGAGTGTCAGTGGAAAATGCAAAAGAAGCAGGGGAGATTACAATTATTGGACTAAACAGCAGGACAAGCATAATTTAGGAGCAATGGAAAAATTGTTTATAAAATATGTGAAGAAAAGGCTGGAGAATTATCTGAAAATATTAGAGAAATGAAAACAAATATAGCGTAATTGTATAAAGGAGATAAAAGATTTTAATGATTAGCACGATTTCTAAAGATATATTGGGTTGTGTACTTCATTGAACATTAGCAGTTCAATAAGTATACCCAAAGGGCATCCCTTAATACATGCCCTTCGGACGAGTGGATTTCGTTTGATAAGGTGTAGGCATGTGGAACGGAAAGCGAATTGTTTTATTAAATCGAGTTCAAACCTATCCCAGTATAAATTTGCTGTAGTGATGTACGTTAGCATCACACCTTCAGCATTAGAAGAATTCAATGCCTTTCCTGTACTATGCTCATATACTGTTCCAAGTCTAACCCATCGTCACCCTTTCGGCAAAGCAAATGGTATCTCATCTTTAATACATTTCATGCTGCCATCGGCGAACTTCTCATAATGCAAATTAGTGATAGGAGTTATTTTTTTACCAAAACTGATTTTTACAAATTTTCTTTTTGTGAAGTAAGTTGGCTTTAGTAATTAGAGGAACATTTAAGAAAACTTAAATAAACTTTAAGAGAGGAGTATTCAATTAAAATCTAGGATATTTTTTAAGACTCGGAACATGGCTGAGTCCAAGCAGCAGTTCCAGGTAGTCGGAAAATCCAAGCACGTAGGCAAATTCCCTGTAACGGCAGCTATTTGCATTGAGGACTCTGACGTGCCGGTGAATGAGGAGCCTGGTCGCTCCGTCCAGATTCAGGGCGTCGATCTGATTGGCATAGATGTCTGCCTGTTTTTGTGTTTCCTGATAATCATCTTCACTTGCAATGATTTTTTCCAGAGCGTCATTGATACGCAGGCCCATGATTTGGAATAAAACTGTATTATTTGCCATCGAATTCCTCCTTTCGCAGTCCGTATATTACCTCTGAACCCAGAGGATGGCAACTTATATTTTTCCCCGTCATGGGTCCCCAAAACGCCTCCAAAATCTCCATATACCGAAGGGGACTGGATTGTTTAGTATAACGGGCATCCCTTCAGATTGGAGGAGAGCCATGCAGGAATTTCATGTCAAGAAAGACATAGGAGATGTGCGTATACCTGTCAGCGAGAAATATATGCTGACCATCAAGGAGGCATCTAGGTATTTTAGTATCGGAGTGAGAATATGAGGCGTCTGGCAGAGGATAATCTGGGAAGGTTTTCTGTTTACAGTGGGAACAGGTATCTGATTATCCGCACAAAATTTGAAGAGTATATGGATTTGCTGGCAGAACGGGAGGAGGAAAATAATGAAGATACCGGCATCAGGTGAAAAGAACATTTTGAATCAAGAGGAGGCAATCGTACACTTTGGCCTTAGCAGAAGAAAATTTTATAAGCTTCTGAAAGAAGGAAAGGATACTCCGTTTATGGCTTTATATGGTACACGCAGACTAATCATCCGCACAGAGTTTGAAAAATATCTGAAATTACATTCGGAATTAAAAAGGAGGGGAAGCTGAATGAGCCATAGGCGGGATTCCAAACACAGGGTTCTCCGCAGGGGAGAATCCATCCGGGCAGACGGAAAATACCAGTTCAAGTACCATATCAACGGCAAACCGCATTTTGTTTATAGCTGGCGGTTAGAGTCTACGGATAAGCTGCCTGCCGGAAAGAAGCCATGCCTTTCCCTGCGGGAGCTGGAGAGACAGATCGGATATGACCTGGACACATTGGTGGACCCAGTGGGAAAGAATATAACCGTAGAAGAGCTGTAGCAGGACGGGCGGGGAAGCAGTACCATTAAAACGGTACGGGGTGTCCTGCATCCGGCTTTTCAAATGGCAGTCTATGATGATGTGTTGCATAAAAATCCCTTCAGCTTTGAACTGGCCACAGTCATTGTCAATGACAGCGTGACCAGAGAAGCGATCACAAGAGACCAGATGAGGAAGTTCCTGAAATTTGTCCATGACGACAATGTGTACTGCAAGTATTATAAGGGAGCATTTCATGAAAGGCTGAATTCATATGGGATGGTCATTATGGATGAATGTCATCATGCAGCGTCGACAATGGCGCAGAGAATTTTAAAGAAGGTAAATGCGAAGTATGTATATGGAGTTTCAGCAACACCAATGCGAAGCGATAATCTTGAGAAAATCAATTATATGTTTTTGGGATCGATACGACATAGATATACAGCAATGGAAAGAACTATGGAAGAAAACTGTTAGAACAGTATCAAGACAAACTGGATAAAATATTTTTTCCATATGATATAGTGCGTGTAGGATTCTCGCTTTCAATGGCTAAGAAAGTTCTGGCGGAATTTAAGAAGGTATGTCGGAATATTGAATTGGTTTCAGAACTCAAATTATATTTTGTGGAATGTGGAACTAAATTCACAAATATGTATGGGGATATTGATGAAGGATTTTATAATGTGGTTTGTGATATATACCATGATGTAATAGAAAGTGTTTCTGGTGATAAAACATTGTTCCAAAAGTGGAATGACAGGCTCGTTAATATTGTTCAAGAATCAAATGGTATAGGCTGGGGATTTCATGATTATCTGGTTGAAAAGTATTATGGTATTCCATGGGGAGGAGAATAAAAAGATTAAGCGGGTATGGAAAGTTGTGCTTAATCTTCTTCATAAAGTTTGGACAGTAAGTAATCAATATCCGTAGAATAATTTGGACGTTTACCAGCAACATAATCATCAAGATATGCCTGACATTCGGAAATAATCTGCTTGGAATTTTTATCAATGATATTTTGAATCATCGTAGCAAAAACGTTTCCTTCCGTACGATAACGGATCAGATATTGTTTGGTTACTGGAAATATTTTTATGTAATGTAGACCATGTCGATTATGTGGTCTGGTTGTCGGCCTTGGTGGTAAGGCAAAGTACTGCTGCCTTGGTGCGGCAGCAGGAATATTGGAACGGATTGGTACCGCAAAATCTTGTAGTTTTTCTTTGTATGTTAAGCGTATGATTAGGACGTAAGGTCTTTGTGATTTTAAAAGAACTTCTGCATCACCGCGGTATTTTTCGAGCAGATTGATATTTATTGAAACAAGTTTCATAGCGTTTATCCTTTCAAAAAGAGGAATCACATATTTATTAAAAACGGGACATGTCCTAAGACAAGTCCCGTCTAACACGTAAGCGATATTCTACGCTATACAGCACCCCGTCGCTTCCGGAAGTTAAACATACACGTTCATCATATTCTAGCCGTGATGACCGACAAGTATTTCTACTCATTTATATTATATGCAGAAGTGAGAAAAATAGCAAGTTGTGAAACTTGAAAATTTGATAAAATTTCTTTGGAGTGAAGTGAATTTTTTGGGGGGAATATTGTTATGTAGATGGTACGTTTTGCCATAAAAAGCTGTTAGTAGTAAACATTTCAAGTTCCTATTACGTTTTTACTACTAATGAGGGCATTAAATTGCGTCGGCTTGCCGCACAACACAAAAATGCAGGCTGACTGATGATAAATGGCAATCGTATTCAAATTAAGAGAAAACAGTTTGAGAGGGTTATTGATGAACTGGAAGAAATTTAATCAAACAAGACTCGAATCTCTGAAAATGGAGATTGCTGTTAGATTGGATATGGTAGAGAATTGTCAGATATGTTATACTCTAAATGTTATATCAGGTTCTTTCATAAGTGAAAAGGGGCAAATATGAGCGAAAAAAGAAGGGATAATAAAGACCGTATCTTACGTAGTGGAGAGAGCCAACGAAAAGACAGACGATATATATACACATTTAGATTTTCATGACATTCAAAAAGAGATGAAAGAGGTATACAGTAGGTGGGGTGTAAAGTAAGAGGAGTTTTATAACTTATTTTATAACCTTTGACCGCCAAAACATGAGAATTTATATGAAGATTCGTGGAGAACGATAAATTCAAGAATCTACGGGAAGTCTGTAAATACAAGGAAAAACAATGATTTAAGGAGATATAAGAACATGATAAAAATACTATTTATCTGCCACGGCAATATCTGCCGCTCCCCCATGGCTGAATTTGTATTCCGTGATTTAGTTCAGAAGAGGCACATGGAGGATGTATTTCAGATTGCTTCTGCGGCCACGAGCCGTGAGGAGCTTGGCAATCCAGTACATTATGGGACTGTACAGAAACTAAAGGAACATGGAATCAGTACAGAGGGCAAGTATGCAGTTCAATTAAAAAAGAAAGATTATGCTTTATATGACTATCTGATAGGAATGGAGAATGTAAATATCCGCAATATCTTCAGAATTGTCGGAGAAGATTCAGAATGTAAAGTACACAGGCTGCTGGATTTTAGCAGACATCCCCGGGATATTGCGGATCCCTGGTATACAGGCGACTTTGACCGTACGTATGATGATGTACTGGAAGGCTGTGAGGGACTTTTACAGTATATAATAAAGCGCATTTAACAAATGGTGTAACTCATATCCGCTCCTTTTCTGGGGGAAGTGTATTCCGGCGGCTGATCCAACGCAGTACGATGAAGCTTCAATGCTTTGGGGTTAATAAGCTGTGTGGGGGAGGGGGTAAAAGATATATCAGTTCTTAAAAGTATTTTAGGGCGTGTTACAAATGAAACAGTAAACAAAACAGACAAGAAGGTGTATTGAATGTACATAGCAGATTTACATATCCATTCTAGTTACTCCAGAGCTACCAGCAGAGACTGTAACCTTGAGAACCTGGATCTATGGGCCAGAAGAAAGGGGATACATATTGTAGGTACCGGGGACTTTACGCATCCAGCCTGGCGGGAAGAAATGAAGGAGAAACTGGAACCGGCAGAGGAAGGATTGTACCGCCTAAAGGAACAATACCGGATTCGGGACAATTCCGTGGCAGATACTATGCTGCCACGTTTTGTGATTACAGGAGAAATTAGTTCTATTTATAAAAAGAATGGCAGAGTGCGTAAGGTTCATAGCCTGCTGCTTCTGCCTGGTTTGAACGAAGCCGGACTTCTGGCAGGAAAGCTGGAGGTAATCGGGAATATACATTCAGACGGCAGGCCCATTTTGGGGTTGGACTGCCGGGACCTGCTGGAAATTATGTTGGAGATGTGCCCTGACGCGATATATGTGCCAGCGCATATCTGGACACCTCATTTCTCGCTTTTCGGGGCATTCTCCGGGTTTGATTCTGTGGAAGAGTGCTTTGGAGATCTATCCGGGCATATCCGGGCAATGGAGACTGGACTTTCTTCGGATCCGCCTATGAACTGGAGGGTTTCAGCTTTAGATCCGTACCAGCTGATATCAAATTCAGATGCCCATTCCCCGGCAAAACTGGGGCGGGAGGCCAATTTGCTAGACATAGAGTTATCTTACGCTGGCCTTAGAGATGCCATACAGGAAGGGAAGGGACTTTATGGCACTATAGAGTTTTTCCCGGAGGAAGGAAAGTATCATTACGATGGCCACAGGAAATGTAATGTTTGCCTGACACCCCTTGAGACAGAGCGTTTTGGGGGCATGTGCCCGGTGTGTAAGAGGAAGCTGACGATTGGTGTTTCTCACAGAGTAGAACAGTTGGCGGATAGGGGGGCGGAGTATATCAGGAAAAATGCAAAACCCTTTGAGAGCCTGGTACCTTTACCGGAAGTTATTGGGGCATCTTTAGGACATTCCCCGGCAAGTGTAAAGGTACAGAAGGAATACCAGAATATGTTGTGCCGTCTTGGGGATGAATTTAAAATTCTTAGGACAGTCCCGCCGGAGGATATCCAAAAAGTTTCAGGACATCTGATTGCAGAGGGCATACGGCGGCTGAGAGAAGGCCGTGTAGAAAGAATTCCGGGATTTGATGGAGAATACGGTATTATTAAGCTTTTTTCTCCTGGAGAAATTGACAGTACAGAAGGGCAATTGAGCTTTTTTGAGGCACTCCAGATTAATATAGATGATGGAAATAAAGGGTTGGAGAAGGGCCGGGGGAATCTTTCGGGAGGGCGAAAGATAGGAGACATGGATTTGGCTGAGGAGACAGTGGGAGTATCTCATTCCCAAGCGATACAAGGTGCTGTTGCCGGCATAAATACAGAAGCCGTCAGTGCAGTCCTGCAAAATAAGGCTGAGATACTCAACCAGGAGCAGGAGAAAGCAGTCCGTATAGTTTCCAGATATACCGCTGTTATTGCCGGGCCAGGGACCGGAAAGACGAAGACACTGCTTTCCCACCTCTTTTATCTGCTGGAAAACCGGAAGGTAATGCCGTCTGAAATCACAGCAGTGACCTTTACCAACCAGGCTGCTGGAGAAATGAGAGAGCGGATCAGGAAATATTTTGGCAAGAAGCGGGGGATAGAGAAGATTCGTATTGGGACTTTTCACGGACTTTGCCTAGAGTATTTAAAGGATAGGGGAGTAGATTTCTCACTGGCTGACGACGTGGCTGCAATGGAGGCGGCCCGCAGGGCCATAGAACGGGTGGGAATGGACTGCACCCCTAAGCAGCTAATGAAAAAAATTTCTCTGTTTAAATCAGGGCAGTCTATTTCTTCCGAGGAAGAGGCACAAAATGACGAATGGAGGACGGGGAGTGCAGAGTACCAGAAAGTCCTGGGTGAACAGGGGATGTTGGACTTTGATGACTTACTGTTAAAAACATTAGAACTTGTCAGCCAGAATTAGGCAGGGGAGGAGGGGGAAAAGTCTTTTTCCTACTTACTTGTAGATGAATTTCAGGATATCAATCCGATCCAGTATCGACTCATTATGGAATGGAATAAAAAGGGAAAAGAACTTTTTGTAATCGGTGATCCAGATCAGTCTGTATATGGGTTCCGTGGATCGGATGCGGAGTGTTTTGATAAACTGAGAAAGGATTGTCCTAATATAGAGGAAGTCAGGCTGGAAGAGAACTACAGGTCTGTTCCAGCAGTACTGCAGGCTGCCTCTAAATTGATTTCCTGTAATCCGGGGCCGAAGAGGGTTTTAAAGGCCCACTGTCATGGAGATATGCCTGTCAGGGTTTTGGAGGCAGGCAGTGAGATGGGGGAAGCCATTTTTATTGCAAAAGAGATTAACCGGATGGCCGGAGGGATTGGGATGCTGGAGGCACAGAGTGCGGGCATGGGCAATGGATGCAGCAGGGGGTTCGGGGACATTGCTGTCTTGTACCGTACCCATAGGCAGGCAGAACTGCTTGAGAAATGTCTGCGTACAGAAGGGATCCCATATATTATCGCTGGCAGGGAAGCCTTTCTCGAGGAGGATTCTGTTCGTGGGAGTATTTCCTTTTTTAAATGTCTGGCCAATGAAGGAGACGAGTTCTCCAGGATGCTCAGCCTGAAGTTATTATGGGGACTGGACAGAAATGAGGTGTCAGATGCAGTCTTTGAAGAGGCGGCCGGCAGATTTAGGAAGAAATATCAGAAAAGTAGTCCCCGCAGATTTTTGGATGACTGGATACAGGAGATGGAGCTGAAGGAAAATACAGCAATCATGAAGCTGGCGGAGATGACGGTCTTTTATAAATCCATGCCAGAATTTATGCAGGCGCTGGCCATGGGGATAGAGAGTGACTTGAAGCGGTGTGGGGATAAGAAATATACGGGTGAGGCAGTGACCCTCATGACGCTTCATGGTGCAAAAGGGTTGGAATTTCCTGTTACGTTTATATACGGTGTCCGCAAAGGGATGGTTCCATTTGAGAGGGGCCCACAGATGGATATAGAAGAGGAAAGACGGTTATTTTATGTAGGTATGACCCGGGCCAGAGAAGAGCTAATATTGACTAGTTCAGGTTTAGAATCAATATTTATGGAAGAAATATCAAGTGAAGGGATACAAAAAGAAAAAGCAGACAAAAGGAAAAATACAGGCACAGGCAAGCAGATGAACTTATTTGATTTTATATGATAATAAGGGATTACCCCTGACAAGAATATGCTTTAGGGTGTATGCTGCCGTGCAATACAAGAGAGATGCAAACATAGTACATTTAAAAGGTAGAAATTCATACTGAAATTCTTTATATCATTAATAGTGTGATTTAATCACAGAAATTATTCCTAAAATGCCTTATTTTATAAGCATGGAGATATTTAGCATATTTACTGCATGAAAATTTGCTTTGGAAGATATCTCATTAATGTTAATAAAATATAGGAGGATTTACTGTGAAAATTAAATTGGATAATACGTTAAAGGAATTCATGAATGAAAAAGGAAAGAAGGATATTGTTCTCTATGCTGATATGTGTAACACATGAGGCGGCTCCTTTATGGAGGTATTGGCAAGGTTTGCCAACGAGGATGAGACACTTCAGGAGAACGAATACCAAGAGGCTGACAGTGAGCTGGGAAAAGTATATTTGCCAGTCAGGGGGATGAAATATGCTGAAACGGTTAAATTTGGATTAATAAAATTTCTCTGGATGTCTAAAATCACTGTCAGTGGAGTGAGCCTGTAGTATATTTACGGTGGGCGGCTGGCAATTTGTGTCCTGATGCCAGGGAGCGCTGGCAGACCTGTATAGTATGTAGAATTAGGTGATCGATTGAGGTGCACATGCTTATGGATTTTTACAAGAGAATGGAGTTAGTTTGTCGGCAAATACCTTGGGGGAAGGCAGCTACGTATGGACAGATCGCCCTGCTCTGCGGCAGGCCGGGGAACGCAAGGCAGGTTGGCTATGCCCTGAGGAAAGATCTGGCTGGGGCAGGGGTGCCTGCGCACCGGATTGTAAATGTCAGAGGGATCTTAAGCGGCGCGGCAGCGTTTGAGGAGCCTGGCTTGCAAAGAAGGCTTTTAGAAAGTGAAGGGATAGAAATAGTTCTTACCAAGAAAGGGTGGCAGATAGACATAAGCAGGGATGGCTGGAAAAATACGATGGAAGAAGCTCTTATCTTGAGGGAGGAATTTGAAAAACGAGGGATATAATATGCTGCACTATAGGCGGGCAAAGGAAGTAATATTCTTTTGTCCGCTTAGACTGTTATCGCAGGAGAAGGATGTAATGGATAAATATACAGTTTTGAAGGAAGTATTCGGGTACACTTCCTTCCGACAAGGCCAGTCGGAATTGGTGGAGAGCAGCCTAAATGGACAAGATGTGCTGGGAATAATGCCTACAGGAGCTGGGAAATCAGTCTGCTATCAGGTACCTGCCTTGCTGTTCCAGGGAATTTCTATTATAATTTCACCTTTAATTTCTCTGATGAAGGATCAAGTAACAGCGCTTAACCAGCTTGGAATCCATGCTGCTTATATTAATAGTTCTCTTACAGAAGGGCAGTTCAGAAAGGCAATGGAGAATGCCAGAGAGGGACGGTACAAGATTATTTATGTGGCTCCAGAACGCTTGATGACAGATTCTTTTCTGGCATTTATTAAGTGCGTGGATATTTCTATGGTAGCAGTGGACGAGGCCCACTGTATCTCCCAGTGGGGACAGGATTTCCGTCCCAGCTACCTAAAGATTGTAGATTTTATTAATTTGCTGCCCAGCAGGCCGGCCATTGCTGCTTATACGGCGACTGCTACGAAAGCTGTAAAGGAAGATATTATATGTATACTTGGACTGAGGGAGCCAACAGTTGTAGTGACAGGGTATGACAGGAAAAATTTGTACTTTTCGGTAAAGAAACCAAAAGATAAAATGGAGGAACTTCTTTCCTGCCTAAAGAGAAATAAAGACAGAAGTGGGATTATTTACTGCAACACAAGAAAGAATGTGGAGGAGGTCTACGCCGCGCTTCTGATGAAGGGGTATTCAGTATCGAAGTACCATGCCGGCCTGACAGATTCTGAGAGAAGGCAGAGCCAGGATGATTTTATCTATGACGTAAAACCTGTAATGGTAGCCACAAATGCTTTTGGAATGGGGATTGACAAGTCAAATGTCCGGTTTGTCATCCATTATAATATGCCGAAAGATATTGAAAGCTATTATCAGGAGGCCGGCCGTGCAGGCAGAGATGGCGAATCTGCAGAATGCATTCTGCTTTACTCGGGCCAGGATGTAAAAATTAATGAGTTTTTGATAGAAAAGCAGGCTGAGAATGATGAGTTAGATGAAAGCGAAAGAGAACAGCTTAGACAGAGGGACTATGAAAGATTACGTAGTATGACCTTTTACAGTTTTACCAATGAATGCCTGCGCAATTATATCCTGCAGTATTTTGGGGAGCCTGGCAGCAATTATTGTGGAAATTGTGAGAATTGCCTGACAGAATTTGAGGATATGGATGTAACGGCGGATGCATATACTATTATCCAGCTTGTTAAGACAAGCGGTGAGAGATATGGAATACAGGCAGTTGTAGATGCCGTCCACGGATCAGATACTGCAAAGGTGCAGCAGTTCAGACTGAATAATAATTCATTTTATGGGGCCTTAAAAAAGAGGACTTTAGTTAGAATCAGGCAGATTTTAAATCATCTGTTGATAAAAGGATATATACGGCTGACAGCCAATGAATATCCTGTCTTAAAAGTAACCAGCCGGGGAAATGCGTTCATATTAGATGAAAACCGTCAGCCATTCATCTTAAAGTTTCCTAAAGAGGTGGAGAAAAAACCAACAGAGAGGAAGGCCGGAAAGAAAGCTGTCACAGAAGTGCGCTATCCCGAGTTATTTGAACGTCTGCGTCAGAGGAGGTATGAGCTGGCTCAGAAGAGTCACGTACCGCCCTATATTATTTTTTCGGACAAGACATTAAAGGAAATGAGTACTTATCTGCCTGGGAACAGGGACGAAATGATGAAAATAAATGGAGTAGGGAATAATAAGTTTGAGAAATATGGAGAGATATTTATGGCAGTGATTGAAGAATTTGTTAGGGAGTATAAAATCCAAATACCTCCAAATCAATAGCAGCACACCGAATATAAATGAACTGCCATAGGTGCCTGCCTGATGTTTCGATTGCACCGTTGCTTTCAATGGTTGCAGCCATCCCTGCACTTTATTCCTGCGGGCAACGGGCCAAGGGGACAGTTTACATGTCCCCTTGGCGGCTGCCGCGAGGGTCCCAGACCCCGTTGCTTGTATCGCTGCTAGTTAGACGCCCCGTATGCCTGTATCAGGGTTTTTGGCTCAAGAGCCTTGTACTAGAATCCATCATGGTTTGTTCATAGGGCAGAAATTTATTTTTTCGTGTACTTGTCATATAATATAAGCAGTTTGTTACACAGCAGTTGTGGGCATATTGTAAATATTTTTTAGAATAGCTGGAATTCCTTAATAAACCCTTTGATAAAGTCAACGCAGATATCTAACGCGTCCTGGCCCAGTTCTGGGGTGGAGTCTTTAGGGTCGAAGGGTCCGAACCAGCCGCTTGGAGCAATTTCTTTTGTGTCCCTGCAAAGCCTTACAGTACCTCCCTTATAATTGACAGCCTGAATATAGGCAGCAGTTACGTTGTCAGAGGGGTGCTGGGGATTCATTGGCTGTCCCAGCTCCAGATGTACACTTTCCGGGTCAATTGCCATCATTACGGAAGTTTCCAGGATATCACCATGCCCACCCTGGAATTTGTCATCCAGTTGGGCCGCCAGGCTCCACCAGTCAATACTTGCGCAGATACCTCCTTTATGGTATACATCCAGGGCCATGCGGTCTATGGAGGGGGTATTGCCCCCATGGCCGTTCAATACAAGAAATCTTTTGGCGCCATGCTGCATCAGGGAATCTGTAATTCCATGTAGGACCATATATAATCCTTCATAACCAATATTGATGCTCCCCTCAAAGCTTAAATGATAGGGACATACTCCATAGGGAACAGTTGGGGCAATGATAATGTTTTCCATATCTGCAATATGATCTGCCAGATAGGTGGGAACCATATAATCAGTGCCGAGGGCACTCTGTGTGCCGTGTTGTTCTGTACTGCCCACAGGAATTACAATAACAGGATCCTTCGAAAAGGCCTCCTTTGCCTGTGTGGTTGTCATTTTACCAAGATACATAACCTTACCTCCTCTGTAATTTTCATTATATTTCAGAATACCTATATACGCCATTCTGGATGCAGTGCCTATGAATTCTTTTGGAACAGGCTAAAATGCCTGGAGATTGTTTCCTGGGGCGGTGCTGCAGTCAGTTTGCTGACAATTAGCATAGTGATAGAGCCGAGGATTGTTGCAGGAAACAGAGCATGGAATCCAAATGCCAATGCTTTTACAGACGGCACTAAAGTGAATGCCAGGAGTGCGGCTACCCCAACCAGTACAGAAGCAATAGCCCCGGCTGCCGTCGACTTTTTCCAGTACATCCCAAATAAAATAGGTACTACGAAAATGGCCATTCCAGAAAAAGCAAAGAGGTTAATTTCAAAAATGCTTCCCGGCTGGAATATACCAAAACAGATAACTAGGATGCCGATCAATACAGTAACAATTTTAGACATATTCATGACACTTTCGTCAGAAGCATTTTTATTGATAATCTTTTGGTAGATATCACGTGTCACTGCTCCCGTGGTAGTTACTAAAATACCGTCAATTGTGGACATTCCTGCGGCTACAATCCCTGAAATAAAGATAGAAGCCAGGAATGGATTTAATCCTCTCTGGAGAATTAATGGCACAATTTGGTCAGCCTTTTCGATGTTCTGGACAAAAGAAATACCATTTACACCAGCCCACTCGATCAGTGTGGCAGAGAAGAACATACCTGCCGTGCCAAGCAGGACAGCTTTGAACATAGTCTTATGATCCTTCATGGCAAAGAATTTTGTGAACAAATGGGGCTGCCCCATAGTAAAGAAAGACCACAGGACAATGTTTGATACAAAATATGCCCATGGCATATATCCATTTGCGCCTGGGAAGGTTAAATAGTCCGGGTTTAAGTTATTAAGAGTGCTGTTGATATTGTCAAAGCCTCCTCCCATAACTACAGATACAATAAAGGTGACAATGGCGGTTCCAAACATCAGGCTGCCCTGAATAACGTCTGTCATCATGGCGCCCTTCATTCCTCCAGCCATACAATAAAGGATTACGATGGCCCCCATCCCTACAACGCCTACCCATTCAGGCAGGCCAGTGAAAACATGTACGATAACGCCTGCGCCGATAATCTGCGCCCCCATCATGGGGATTAAGAAAAAGAGCATCATAATGCCGAGGATCCCGCTCATTGGTTTGGAGTGATAACGGTCTGACAGATAATCTGCCATAGTCAGGAAGCCGTATTCATGGCCAAGCCGTAATAGCCTTTTTCCCATCAGGAGGGCAGGGAGAATCATACAGAATACAGCTCCTGGTACAGAAATTGCCATACCCGCATAGCCGACCCCATAGATGGTTCCCGGCGTGCCCAGAAATGTGCCCATGGAGAACTGTGTGGAGAAATAAGCGATACCGCTGACAACAACGCCTGCTTTTCCGCTTAATACGAAGAAGTCTCCCAGGCTGCTTGTCTTACGGCTGGCATACCATCCAATAAACGCCATAATTCCCAGATAAAGTGCAAGAACTGTATAAAATGGAATTGGTGAAGGTTGTACTGCTGCGCTCATACTTTATTCCCCCTTATTCTCAGAAATATTTTCTTCGTCATAGATGTGATACTCTTTACGTTTCATGCACATCCGGTAATAAATAATAATCAGCACAAAGGTAACTGCGGTGTGTGCAAACCATCCAAATAAGTAGGAGGGTATCCCGCCAAAGGACGGAATGTAGGTTGTGCTGTAGAAGAACGGGAATGGAAGCATAATCAGGAAAAACATAAATAGAAATATGATTAACCATGTCCGCTCGAAGTGCTTTTCAAATAATTGTTTCATGTGGTTACCTCTCTTCCTTTACTTTTTTCGGTTTTTTTGTAAAATATTTATATCATTCTATGTAATAAATGAAAATAAATGAAGTAAATACTTTACATATTGTATTCTATTATATACAATATCTTTAAAAAGTAAAGTATTTACTATCAAAAACTTGAAAATTATTGATTTCTTGAAAGTGGTCAGAATATTCATGAAATTATGAGAAGGGAGAAGTATGGACATATTAGAACGGATTCATAAGCTTTACCCCAGCCTGACAAGAAAGCAGAAGGGGATTGCAGATTATCTTTTAGACAACCCGGAAGATATCTGTTATATTACATTGGCCCAGCTAAGCCAGCAGACAGGGGCATCAGAATTGACTATCCTACGTTTCTGCCAGAAAATGGGATGTGAAAGTTTTTTGAAATTGAAAGATAACTTTAGGGAGTATACACAGTGGATGGTAAAGCATTTATCATCGTCTGCTTATTTTGTCCCTGAAGTGGATAGTAAAAATATCACAGGAAAGCAGGAGCTGCTTAAGGCAATTTGTACTGAAGAGGCAAGCGCCGCCGTAGAGTTTTTTTCAACGGTGGATTTGGAGAGTATTATTTCTGCTGTGCAGATGATTAGAAAGAGCAGGCATATTTTAGTGATGGCTCATGACATTTCCAAAATACCCGGGGAGTTTCTTGTATTTAGGCTGAGGCTTTTGTACTTTGACGCAGAACTTATCGATCTGGCAGACCTGACTGAGACACAGAGCAGGCTGCAGGATTTGGAGGAGGGAGACTTGGTAGTGTTCTTTGCGTTCCCCAAATATTATTATCCTCTGGCCAGTATTGCACGTAAAGTTATAGAGAAGGGAATCCCTATCCTGGGTATTACTAATAACCCTTCCTCGCCTATAGCGGAATATAGCAGCCAGCTTCTTTTATGCCAAACCTCTACCAGAGTCTTTTATAATACTCTGACTCTGCCAATGGCTATGTTAAATCTTTTGGCCTCTTATTTAGTGATCGATACTGTCCCAGATTCTGACCGGGAAGAGTTTATGGATACTCTCTCATCATAAAGAAATTTAGAGAACAGAAATAGTAAATACTGTGAAAAGGAGGAATACATATGGAAATTGGAGGATTTTTCCCTTATGGGGAGACAGGGGCAGAGGAAAATGGATATTTAAGCAGAATATGCAGCCAGGCAGGAGATATGAAGCATTTGATGTCAGGAAGATGCGCGATTTATCTCTGCCTGCAGGATTCTATGCTGACAGACAACCGCCGGATTGCCTATCTTCCCGCCTATACTTGTGAGACCGTGAGCGGCTGTTTTGTAAAGGCGGGATATAAGATTTATTATTATGATGTAGATGAGAGCCTTACACCTTTGTTTGAAGAGCAGATGGCAGAGAAGATTAGTTTTCTTATGGTATGCGGTTACTATGGGTATTCTTCCTTTGACATTGAATTTGTTAAGAAGTGCCGTAAAAATGGTGTGACTGTTATGCAGGATATAACACATACTGCTTTTTCTGAGAATGGTATTTGTAAAGAAACAGATTATGTGGTATGCAGCCTTCGCAAGTGGATGGGGGTTATCTCGGGTGGGATTGCAGTGAAACAAAAAGGAGATTTTCAGGCAGAACCCTTGCCAAAAGATGAGGTGCACCTTGCTATCAGGGACAAAGCCCTTAAGCTGAGGGAGAAATATGAGCAGTGTAAAGATGAGACTTTAAACAAAGAGAGTGCCGATGCCTTCTGGGAAGCGGAATATATGCTGAGGGAGATATTTGATATGCAGGAGGGGGACGATGCTTCTTTAAGGACTATCAGATATTATCCAATAGAGAAAGCTGTGGAAAGGAGGAGGGAAAATTATACCTATCTTTTGAAACATTTTCCCGTTATGCCAGGGATACGGCCTGTTTTTAAAAAATTGCCAAAGGATACATGCCCTATGTTCTTTGCGGTGCTTGCAGAGGACAGGCAGCCTTTGCTGGAGTTCCTGGCCCGAAATCATATCCCGCCGAAAGTATATTGGCCTGTGCCGCCCTTTATTGAGATTGAAAATTATCCCCACGCCCAATATGTGTATAGCCATATCATGTCAGTCAGCTGTGACGAGAGGTTTACTGTGGATGACATGCAGTCTGTAATTACAGCATTTGAAGCATATGGGGATAAATCTTCAGATATTAGCTAAAATTTTTTTTCGTATGTTCCCTGCCGTATAAGGGTGCCGCCGTCCATCATCAGGGAACCTTTTGCCACTACACTGAGCAGGTTTAGTTCTGGGGTGAACAACAGTAGGTCCGCGTCAGAGCCTTCCCGGATATACCCTTTTGCCGGAGAAAGTCCCAGGGCGTCAGCCACATTGGAAGTGAGACAGGAGAGGGCGTCAGCCAGAGGTATATGATGCTTCTGAACCATACTCTGTAGTTCATGATACATACCGGTTACACCGGAAACACCGATTTCTAACAGGGAACCGTCCTCTGCGTAATTTGACCAACTCCCATGACCGTCGGAACTGCAGGTTATATGGCTGATAGGGAGGCCTTTGTCCCTTGCGCGGGTAATGCATTCTCCTGCAGAAGGCTGTCCGGGCATACGGCAGGTGTAGTCTATATAGCCGCCCGCCCTGAGGAACTCATATCCCTCCTCCAAAAGGTGGGGATTCCTGTTGACATGGGTGGGGCGGAACACCTTGGCAGGGATAGAAGTTTCTCTCAGTGCCTGGAATATAGGCTGAAGGCCAGTGTCTGAGTCTCCCATATGAAGTACTATTATACCTGGCTTTCCGCTCAGCATTCCTGCAACTCTTACGTCGCTGGCTATCCGGATAAAATCTTCCATGGAAATATTGGGAGCGCGGTGATCGGAAATGGCGAGTTTCAGGCCTAAGACCTCGCGTATGAACATAATGTCCCTCTGGGGGGATCCGGTGAGGGTGGGGCTTGGGTAGCCATATGCACCTGTGAGCATATAGGCAGTAACGCCCTCCTCGTTTAAGGCGGAGATTTTTGCGTACAAATCCTCAGGGGTACGGGTTATACCGTCGGTTCCTAAAAGGCCTATAACAGTTGTGATGCCGTTCTCAATGAGTTCAGACAGCTGAAGCTCAGGGGTACGGGTATGGAAGCTTCCTTCTCCCCCTCCGCCTGTCACGTGTACGTGCTGATCAATAAAACCTGGGGTCAGAATTTGTCCGTCTGCGTGAATGACCTTACATGGCATATCCAAATCCCGGATGTGGCTGGAGATGTATTCGATTTTACCGCCGCATACAAGTACATCTTGTTTCCCCAGATATGATGGACTGTATACCTCTGCATTTTTAATTAGTAACATGTTATTGGCTCCTGTCATCAAATTTTTTTCTGCCCTTAATATTGAATGATTTCATGCTGTTTGTCAAGATTGCCGGTGGAAAGGTTTTGTCTGGGAAAAGGTATATTACGGTACAGCCTTTAACTTCCATTTTCCAGTTTTGTACTCCAGGAAAGAAATCATATAGTTGGCTGCCCATCCGAGGGGGACGGCGTACCATACCATGGCGATTCCGAACCGGGGGGCCATAGTTACGGCAAAGCAGACCCGTATCCCCAAATTTACAAGATTTGCCACTGTGAACATGGCCATATCCCCGGCGCCTCTTAGAACACCGTCGGTTATCATCTTTAGTCCGATCAGGACAAAGAACCATCCCATAAACTGAAGGCAGCGTGATCCTGTATCCATGGCGAGAACGGAACCTCCTTCTCCCAAAAAGAGAGAAATAACCGGCCGGTGTAAAACCTCCAGGGCAAAGCATATGGCAACAGCAAAAAGGGCGACAATCCCATATGCACTGTGATAACCCTTCTGCACTCTTTCAAATTGTGATGCGCCAATATTTTGTGCCGTATATGGAGAGATGGCATTTCCCATTGCAGCCATGGGCACGATGCAAAGACTTTCCACCCGCATAGCCGCTGAAAAACCTGCCAGCATTTCGGTACCAAAACTGTTGACAACAGACTGCACGAGCATCATGCCTATAGAGACTGTAGACTGCTGCAAGACAGAAGGGAGCGCGATCCTCGCCATATCTTTAAGTTCTGCAGTGTCGAACCGGGAGTAAGCCTCTGCTGGATAGGCTGAGAGTTCCTTTAAAAATAGCAGGAAGGCCGCAGCAGCAGATATTCCCTGTGCCGCCAAGGTTGCCCAGGCGACTCCTGCCACCCCCAGATTGAGGGAATATACCATATAAATGTCCAGGAGAATGTTAAAGACTGATGAAAAGATTAAGAGGTACAGGGGAATCCGTGAACGGCCCAGGGCATTAAACATAGCTGACAGGACATTGTACATGAATAAAAAGGGCAGTCCTATAAAATAAATATTCAGGTATTCTGCGGCTTGGCCCAGTATATTGGATGGAGTATTTAAAAGCTGCATGATCTCAGTACCCTTCCACAGCCCAAAACCGCCGAGAATGATGCTCACTCCCAGGAATGAAAAGAGAGCTGTGTACACAGAGGACTTCATTTTACCATAATCTCTTGAGCCAAATGCACGGCTGGTAATTACTGAAGCCCCGATACCGCCCCCGATTGCAATAGAAATAAATACATTTGTAAGAGAATAGGAAGCGCCGACTGCAGCCAGTGCATCTTCACCCACAAACTGGCCTACAACAACAGAATCGGCCATTGTATAGAACTGCTGGAACAGGTTTCCTACCATCATAGGGAATGCAAAGACAAGAAGCGCCTTAATAGGTTTTTCTTTTATCAAATATTCTTTGTCCATGTCAGACCTGCCTTTCCGTAATACTTTTTAATCTGTATCAGATTATTATACCTTATTGAACTGCTAATACTCAATAAGTGTACCTCATTGAGCATTAGCAGTTTAATAAGTATGCCCAAAGGGCATCCCTTAATACATTGTCCTTCGGACGGGTGGACTCCGTCCAACAAGGTATAACCAAAGGGCATCCCTTAATACATTGTCCTTCGGACGGGTGGACTCTGTCCAACAAGGTATACCCTGCTAGAGGGAATACATTCTCTTTTTAGGGTATATGTCTGTTGATTTTACAGGGATTTTTAGCAATGTGGGAAATTCGTAGGATTTTTACGTTTAATGGGAGGGAATTTGTGGTATGATAAAGAAGATACAATGTTATTTTAGAAAGGAGCGGTAAAATGAAAAGTCTGAAATTAAGAGATGGTTTCTATTGGACAGGCATCGTGGACGATACCTTGCGGGTGTTTGACATTATTATGTATACAGAATTTGGTACTACATATAATTCATATGTAATGAAAGCAGGGGATAAGACAATACTGTTTGAGACGGCAAAGGAGAAATTCTGGGATGATTATCTGGAAAAGTTGGAGGAAGTGACAGATATTAGCAGCATCGATTATCTGGTAGTCAGCCACACAGAGCCGGATCATGCAGGGAGCGTGGAAAGGCTGCTTGATATGTGCCCCCGTCTGAAGATTATTTCAACAGGGACAGCCAATGGGTTTTTGAAGGAAATTGTAAACCGGGATTTTACCGGAATTATTATAAAAGATGGCCAAAGCATGAAGATAGGGGACAAAACCCTGACATTTTTAGCTGTGCCAAATCTGCATTGGCCGGATACAATGTATACGTATATTGAAGAGGAGCAGATTCTTGTAACCTGTGATTCCTTCGGATCCCATTATGGATTCCACGATGTACTGGTAAGCAAAGTTGAGAATCAGGAAGATTATGAGAAGGCTACAAAATATTATTTCGACTGTATTATCGGGCCTTTTAAATCCTATATGCTGAAGGCATTAGAGAGAGTGCGCCAGCTGGATATTACGATGATCTGTACAGGCCATGGGCCAGTACTTGACGCGAAGCTGGATCAGATGTACCGCTGGTATGAAAGTTGGTGTACAGTGGAGAATCCAAATCTGCATAAGACCGTGGTAATCCCCTATGTTAGTGCATATGGCTATACGCAGCAGCTTGCAGAGCGGATTGCAGAAGGGATTAAAGAAAGCGGCGAGATCGATGTACACCTGTACGATATGGTTACGGCTGATGCTGCGAAGGTGACAGAGGACTTGGGGTTTGCAGATGGTATTTTATTTGGTACTCCTACCATAGTAGGGGAGGCGTTAAAACCAATTTGGGATTTGACATTGGCAATGACGCCAGTCACACATGGCGGCAAGCTGGCCGGGGCGTTTGGAAGCTATGGCTGGAGCGGAGAAGGAGTGCCTCACATCGAAGAGCGTTTAAGGCAGCTGCGGATGAAGGTTGTGGATGGCTATAAAGTCCGTTTCAAACCGGATCAGGCGGACAGCCAGGATGCCTTTGACTATGGATATAATTTTGGATGTGTACTGCTGGACAGGCCTAATACTAAGAAAAAGTCAGGTGGGACTACCCTGGTGAAATGTCTTGTATGCGGGGAAATATTTGATTCATCCCTTGAAATATGTCCAGTCTGTGGTGTGGGGAAAGAGAATTTTGTGCCAGTGGAGGCGGAAGATAATTCTTTTAGTAATGATACGGAGGATTTCTATGTAATTCTTGGCAACGGGGCAGCTGGATACAACGCGGCTGCTGCAATCAGGCAGAGGAATAAGACTGCTTCTGTTGTGATGATTTCAGAGGAACCTTATATCCCATATAACAGGCCTATGCTGACTAAGTCTATTATGGCAGATTTAACCGAGGAACAGATTGCCATTCAGGAGAAAGGGTGGTTCGAGGAACAGAAGATTGTACAGATTCTTGGCAAGAAAGTGACATCTGTGGATGTAGGGGAAAAAGAAGTCCAGCTTGAGGATGGGACCCGTCTGAAGTATACCAAGCTTATCTATGCACTGGGGGCAGAATGCTTTATTCCTCCCATACCAGGCAGTGAGCAGGAATCCGTGGTAGCAGTGCGCAGGCTTGAAGATACCCGGAAGATTGCGGATATGCTGCCGGAAGTAAAAAATGTAGTGGTAATAGGCGGAGGGGTGCTTGGCCTGGAAGCTGCCTGGGAGATGAAAAAGGCGAAATGCAATGTAACAGTTTTGGAGATTGCGCCAGTTCTGATGGGACGCCAGCTGGATCTTCCGGCAGGAGAGCTGTTGAAATCAATCAGCCAGGAGTGCGGCGTGGCAATACGTACTGGCGTTCAGGTTGAAGGGATTCTGGGAGATGGGCGCGCTACAGCAGTAAAGCTGAAAGATGGCGAAGAAATTCCTGCTGAACTTGTGATTATTTCCAGCGGGGTCAGGGCCAATACTAAGTTGGCCGAAGAAATGGGACTTGAAGTAGACAGGGGAATTCTAGTAAATGAAAAAATGGAGACAAACCAGAAGGATATTTATGCATGTGGGGACTGTGCCCAGTTTAACGGTGTAAATTATGCTATCTGGCCTGAGGCCGTAGAGCAGGGAAAGACAGCCGGCGCCAATGCTGCCGGTGAAGGCCGCGAATATACACAGGTATTGGCTGCCCTTACCTTCCACGGGATGAATACAGCGCTTTATGCAGTTGGAGATGCAGGAAAGAACCCAAATCTAGTGTACAAAACAGTAGAATTTAAAGATATGGGAAGGAAGCAGTATAAGAAATACTATTTCCTGAATAATCGTCTTTGCGGGGTTATTCTGATTGGAGATGTCTCTGAGATGGCCAGGTTGTCTGAGGCAGTACAGAATAAAACCCCATATAAAGAAATTCTTGGAATCTAACAGTATGTGGGGAATACATTGATGCTGAGAAGGAAGATACAAAATCAGATGTCAGAATCAATGATACTGGCTGTATTTTTAACTCTGGCCGGGGGATTTCAGGATGCATATTCTTACAATTGCCGTGGGAAGGTTTTTGCCAATGCCCAGACAGGGAATATCGTCCTGCTTGGCCAGAACCTGGCCCAGGGAGCATGGGGAAAGGCTGTGCACTATTTGATGCCGCTGCTTGCCTTTGTGGCAGGCGTCTATGTGACAGAGTGGGTTCACCATATTTATAAAGAGTATCAGAAAATCCACTGGAGGCAGATTGTCCTAGCTGTAGAAACAGTACTTTTAATTATTGTCGGACTGCTGCCGCATTCTATGGATGTGGCAGCCAATGTACTGATGTCTTTTGCCTGTGCGATGCAGGTAAACAGCTTCCGTAAATTTAAAGGCATACCCTGTGCAACCACAATGTGTATAGGGAATATGAGAAGCGCTACGGAGATGCTGTGCAAGTATCATATCACAAAAGATAAAGTGCTAAAGAAAAAAAGTATTCACTATTATTTGGTGATTCTGGTATTTGCCGCAGGGGCGGCTGCGGGAGCTATGTTCAGCCTATACATAGGGTTGCGGGCCATATGGATTGCGGCGGTCCTTTTATTAATCGGATTTGTCCTGATGTTTATCAGGGAGGAGCTTGAGGCAGACAGGTAGGGAAACAGGGAAGATACACAAGGTAAGAATATTGCATAAGAGCCTGACGGGGCGGAGAGTGAAGTACATAAAAAACCCCGTATTTATACAACCAGTTTTGCACATATCTATCCCCTATACATCCAGTAAGCTGAGAGGAAAAGCCGTACCAAAGAAGAGGCTGATGCAATAATCTGCTGGCTGAATGTAGTAGAAATATATTGCAGATAATTTTTGTCAAAGGTATACCCAAAGGGCAGCATATGGTGGTGCCTTTTGGGTATACAAATTAAAGTAACTTAATTTTATAAGTTTTGAGCCAGTAGTTGACCTGCAGCATATAGGCAAGCATCTGTGGGCCGGCCATCAGCTGCCCATACCAGGGTTTGCCGTAGTCTGTCGGGCTGTCAAGGAAGGCGTGCACTTTTTTAATATCCAAAAAACTACGTATGGGGGCAGAAGGATCTGACAGTACTTCTTTTAGCTGGTTCCCAAGCAGCTTCTCATACTGTGGGTCATATGTCTTGGGATAAGGACTTTTTTTGCGCCACAGGATGTCTTTTGGAAGAAGGCTTTCACCTGCATATCTCAGGAGGCCTTTTACAATACCGTCCGGGCATTTCATATGCCAGGGAACATTAAAAATATATTCAACTATCCTGTGGTCGGCAAAGGGTACCCTTGCTTCCAGGCCTGCGTACATACTTGTGCGGTCCATCCGATCCAATAAAGTTACCATAAACCAACGGAGATTCAGATAGGCGATTTGTCGTCTCCTTTTTTCACGGGGACAGTCTTCCGGGAGGCTGGGAGTCTCCTGGATTGTTCTTTCGTAGGCTGCGCGGGCATATTCTTCCATCTGAAGCTCATGGATGAATGCGTCGTCCAAAAGAACCTGGCGGGGTTCCATTACAGGTGACCAGGGAAATGCAGGGGTGTCAAATGCCTCCTGGCTGTGGAACCAGGGATATCCCCCGAAAATTTCATCAGCACACTCGCCTGTCAGTGTGACCTTATTATAATCGCTGACTTTAGAACAAAAATACAGCATAGAAGATTCCACGTCTGCCATACAGGGCAGATCTCTGGCATCTACAGCTTTGTATAAGCAGTCCAGCTGATCCTGGTTTGTACATTCCAAAAAACGGTGGTTTGTATTACAGTAAGCGGCCATCTGCTCCACATATGGTCTGTCCTGGCTGGGTTGGAAAGAGTTTGACTGAAAATATTTATTGTTATCTTGAAAATCAAAGGAGAATGTATTCAATATTTTCCCTTCTTTTTTCAATTCTTTTGCACATATAGCGGTCACCAGGCTGCTGTCTACCCCACCTGACAGAAAGGTGCTGATAGGGATATCAGAGAGCATTTGTTTTTTCACCGAATCTTCTAAAAGCCAGGCGGTCTTGTCTATAGTTTCTTCCATAGAATCCTCATGGGGATGGCTTTGGAGTTTCCAGTATGCCTCCTCCGTGCATGAGGTCTGGTCAAAGGTTATGCGGTGTCCGGGCAGCACTTCAAGAATATTCTTAAAGACTCCCTTTCCGTAGGTCTTGGCCGGCCCCAATGCAAAGACTTCACGGAGTCCTCCTATATCCAGTTCAGGCGAGACGCCGGGGTAGGCGAAAAGACCTTTGATTTCTGACGAAAATACCAGAGTCTTATCTATCATTGTATAAAAGAGTGGCTTTACACCCAGGCGGTCGCGGAAGAGCAGCAGTTCTAAAGAGGCTGAATCCCAAAGGGCAATAGCGAAAATACCATTTAATTTCTGGATGTAATCCTTTCCGTGCCGCATGTAGCCTTCCAGAATGACTTCTGTATCACTGGCGGTCTGAAACAGGGCGCCTTCTGACATCAATTCGGCCTTTAACTCTTTCATATTGTATATTTCGCCGTTAAAGACAATGGCACACTCCCGGTCCCCTTTTTGCTTTACTATAGGCTGCTGTCCGGTAATAAGATCAATAATCTCAAGCCTGACATGGGCAAGGCCGCACAACGGACTTAGGTATGTTCCTTCATCATCCGGCCCCCTGCGTTTTTGGGCGCGGTTCATATTTTCTAACACATGCAGCCAGTGTGCCCTGTCGGCCGTATAATCTCTGTAAGGGTTAAAGAAACCTGCGATTCCACACATAGTTAACACTCCTTTAATATTTAATTTCACGGGTTGTTGTCAGTCCACCTAAAGGTAAGGGGGTATTGGTTTAGGACTGCAGGTTAACATATAACAGGCTGAAGCTGTCTGCCTGCTAAGGCAGCTTCTATGGAAGGAACCAGAAGTTCTGTGTGGGCAACCATAGAATTAGGTTTTTTAGATGGATTATCCTGCCCAAAGGGGATGAAATATATATTTTTGGCGTTAAGAAGAAGTCCGATATTTTTCATATTCATACCCAGTGCATCATTGGTGGAAACAGAAATCAAAAGCGGCTTGTTGTTTCTAAGGTGTGCTTTCGCAGCCATCAGTGCAGGGGTATCTGTTATGCCATTGGCAAGTTTAGCTATAGTGTTGCCTGTGCATGGGAATAAAACAAGGATATCCAGCAGACTGCCCGGTCCAATAGGCTCGGCCTCGGAGATTGTGGTCATAGGACGTATCCCTGTGATTTTCTCTGCTTTTGCAATAAAGTCTGCAGCCTTACCAAAACGGCTGTCTATAGTCTGTGCGGCGTCTGAAAAGACAGTCTGTACAACAGCGCCTTCCTCTGCCAGTTTCTGAAGTTCCGTGAAAACTTTTTCAAACGTACAGAAGGAGCCTGTAAAAGCTACTCCAATATTTTTACCTTTTAAAGACATGATAATCACTCCTTTGGTTATGAGGGGTTGGATAACAGGTAACATAGTTCATGAGATTAGTGAATGGGGTCATTGTCTGCCGGAAGCTGCGGCAGACTCAATCACTTTTCTAATTGCCTCTGCAGAGGAAGCAGGTGCATATTTCCCAGGAAGGCCGGGGCAGAGTACCGCGTTAATTCCAAACTCTTGGGCGGCCTGGAAATCTACGCCTCCAGGTGAGGAAGCAATGTCTATAATTGTCACGGTGTCTTTCATCTGGCGTAAAATATGAGAGGGTAAAACTGGGGCCGGTACTGTGTTAAAGATAAAATCAAAAGTTCCGGCATGCTGCCTAAACTCTCTCAGGTTTCCCGTCCGATCAGCAATGATGGAGGCCCGGGCCCTTTCCTCAACTGAGTCAGACGCAGCATAAACTTGGCAGAACATACCTTTTAGATATTGAAGAAGCGTGCTCCCGCATTTGCCGCAGCCTAGCACAGCACAGTGGCTTTTGTGGAGGTTTCTCGGACTTCTTAGGATGGCTTCACATATGGCGCCTTCCGCTGTGGCGATACTGTTATAATAGGCCAGAGGTAAGTCTTCCATAAGGTCATATACGCGGACTCCCCGCTCTTTTGCTTTTGCCAGTAAATTTTCTGGTATACAGCCGGCAAAGAAATATTGTCCTGGGGTAAGGAGGTCAACTAGAACATCTGGGGAAATATTCTCATGTATTGTAGTGATATTTACAGCAGAGCCGCCAGCCTTGCAAAAGGGGACGGGGCAGATAACACACGGGGCAGAGTTAAGAGCTTCTTCCAGCGAATCTGCGGCATTGACCACCGAGGCATCAGAGCAGTGACATTCTTTTGGCGCAGAGCACAGTGCATAATGGCAGACATGGTTTTGGTGGTGGGCCAGTTCCTCAGCCAGATATACCTGGCGCATATCTCCCCCGACTACTGTAAAATCATATAGTGTATCTTCCATTTAAGAACTCCAGAAGTAAACAATTTTATTTATTATATGCGGGCAGAAAAATGTGTGTTATTTTTATTTAGCTAATGGAAAATCTCTAAAGGTTCGGCTATAATAGAAAATATATAGAAGAAAAGTAAAAGAGAGGTATACGAATGAAGCAGGATATGATTGTCATTTTGGACATGGGAGGCACGAATAATACAGTGCTTGCACGTCAAATCCGCAGCCTTGGGGTATATAGTGAAATTCATCCCCATGATATAACTGTGGATGAGATCCATGCACTGGAAAATGTAAAAGGAATTATTTTAAATGGAGGAGAAAACCGTATTGTAGACGGGCAGGCTGTGGATGTGCGGGCAGAACTTTATGAGTCTGGTTATCCCATGATTTCAGTGGACCATCCTACATCCAGATGTGAAAAACAATATGAGAACCTGCCGGACGATGAGAGGCTGAAAGAATTTGTATTTGGGCAGTGCGGGGCAGAACCAAATTGGAACATGAAGAATTTTGTGGAAGACCAGGCAGAATTAATCAGACGCCAGGTGGGGGGCCGCAAAGTACTGCTGGCACTTTCAGGGGGCGTGGACTCATCAGTCGTAGCGGCCCTGCTGTTAAAAGCAATTGGGCAGCAGCTGGTATGTGTCCATGTAAACCATGGCCTGATGCGCAAAAATGAGTCTGAGAGTGTTGTAGAAGTTTTTAAAAATCAGCTGCATGCTAATTTAGTATATGTGGACGCCACTGAGAGATTTCTAGGTAAACTGGCAGGAGTTGCAGACCCTGAGGAGAAGCGTAAAATAATAGGCGGGGAGTTTATACGTGTATTTGAGGAAGAGGCTAGAAAACTGGATGGCATAGATTTTCTGGGCCAGGGAACTATTTACCCAGATATTATTGAGAGTGGGACAAAGACGGCGAAAATGGTAAAGTCCCATCATAATGTTGGAGGCCTGCCGGAAGATCTGCAATTTGAGCTGGTGGAACCCTTAAAGCAGCTTTTTAAAGATGAGGTTCGCGCATGTGGAATCGAGCTTGGCCTGCCGGCACATATGGTATACCGCCAGCCATTCCCTGGGCCTGGATTAGGAGTCCGCTGCCTTGGCGCCATTACAAGAGACAGGCTTGAGGCAGTACGGGAGTCAGATGCAATTTTGAGGGAAGAATTTGAAAAAGCAGGACTTGATAAGAAGGTATGGCAATACTTTACAGTAGTGCCAGATTTTAAATCTGTGGGTATGAAAAACCATGAAAGATGTTTCGAGTATATGGTGATTGTGAGGGCCATCAATACCATTGATGCTATGACGGCAGATGTGGAAAAGGTAGATTGGGAAGTGCTTGATAAAATAACAAAGAGGATACTGGAGGAAGTGGGGAATGTGAATAGAGTGTGCTATGATATGTCTCCTAAGCCACCGGCGACGATTGAGTTCGAGTAGCTTGAAAAATCGCGGAAAAGCCCATAAATAAAGGCTTTGCGGGGTGTCGAAAAGACCAAATGGAGTGCAAATGGAGTTTAAAAATTATTTTTTTCTCTTGTTTATATTCCAGATTCACCTGCAAATTTCGTGAAATCGGTTATTCTCATAAAATAAAATTAGAGTAAATATGAAGAACAGTTTGTTTTGATTGAAGTGATTTTCGTCAAGGCAGACTGTTTTTTTGTTGCCTGCATTTAGAAAACAGATACCACAGAAAGGTTCTTTACTTTCGATGAGCTTAAACTCCATGACACAGTAATCACACTGATGGAGAATTAAAAAACAAGAAAATTTGATAAATTTCGGAAAATGATGTCCGATTTTGCATCTGCCAGTACAGAGTATATGAAGAGATAAATATTCAAAACACAGGAGGTACTGATTATGCAGAATAAATTATTTTTAAAGGCAGCCGATATATGTGAACTTCTGGAAGTAAAACAGACATCGGCTTATGAAATCATCGGAAATCTGAACAAGGAACTGGAAGAACAGGGCTACCTGACGCTTAGAGGAAAAGTTCCGACAAAGTATTTTGTGAAGCGTTTCTACGGAGTAGAAGATACTTGTGAGATTCCACAGGAAGAGGGAAAGGAATGGTTTCATGCGTAAGAGAAAAATGTATTTATCAGTGGAAGACATTGCAGAACTCTTTGGATTATCAGTTTCGTTTGCTTACCGGGTAGTGGAAAGAATGAATGCCGATCTGGCAAGCAAGAACTATTATGTGATTCTCGGTCGGGTGCCAACCCGCTATGTAGAGGACAAGATCTATGGTCTGGAACATGTTGAGCAGTATTTGAAGGAGGATAAAGCGGTATGAGTATGATGCAGGAAAAAATGTATATGGATGTGGATGATGTGTGTGCAATTCTTGGAGTTTCAAAAACTTATGCATATAGTCTGATGCGAGAATACAACAAAGAATTGAAGGCAAAAGGCTATATTGTAGTAGCTGGAAAAATCTCTACGAAATTCCTGGCAGAAAAGATTTATGGCATGAAAGTCGAGGATTAGCAATGGGGGTTTACAAAGAAGGAAAAAACTGGAAAGTACAGGTCTATTACAAAGACTGGCAGGGAAATCGGAAAAGAAAACAGAAAAGAGGATTCAGGACCAAGGGTGAAGCTAAGGAATGGGAAAGAGATTTCCTGCAACAGCAGAGCCAGGGTGTGGATATTGAATTTGGAAATTTTCTGGAGATTTATTACAAAGATATGGATGTCCGTCTCAGAGAAAACACTATGTACACGAAGCGATATATTATTGACCTGAAAATCAAGCCTTATTTTGAAAAGAAGATTCTCAGTGAAATTACGGTGGCAGACGTCCGTGCATGGCAGAATGAGTTGCTGACGTATAAGGATAAGAATGGAAAAGGATATTCTCCTACTTATCTGAAAACAGTGAACTGCCAGCTGACTGCAATCTTCAATTATGCAATGCGGTATTATAACCTGCAGGATAATCCCTGCAGGAAGGCAGGAGCGATTGGCAAGAGTAAAGGAGAACCGAAGGACTTCTGGATGCAGGAAGAGTTCAATGCTTTTCTGGAGACAGTAAGTGATAAGCCGGAGACAAGAATGGCGTTTCTTTTGTTGTACTGGACCGGAATGCGTATCGGTGAATTGCTTGCACTTACTTATAATGACATCAATCTTGAAGAGAAAACCATATCAATCAATAAATCTTATCAGAGACTGAAAGGAAAGGATATGATCACGCAGCCGAAAACTCCAAAGAGTATCCGTGTGATTACGATGCCGGATTTTCTTGCAGAGGAATTTCGGGAGTATTGCAGTCATTTGTATGGAATTATGAAAAAGGAAAGACTTTTTCGGTTTACCAAATCGCATATGGAACATTGTATGGCTACCGGAATCGAGCGGTCTGGTGTAAAGCGGATACGACTTCATGATCTCCGCCATTCCCATGCCAGTATGCTGGTTGATATGGGGGTGGCTCCATTGGAGATTGCAGAACGCCTTGGACATGAAAAGGTGGAAACCACGTTGAACACTTATTCACATCTGTATCCGTCTACACAGAGTAAATTAGCAGGTTTGCTAGATAAGAAACATGAGGAAGAGGAGGAATAAGCGATGGCTGGTGACAGACATGGAAAACACAACACAACGACCATTTCTTTTCGGGTGAATTCTTATGAAAAAGCAACAATTGAAGAACGAGTGAAAGTGAGCGGAATGAAAAAACAGGATTATATCGTCCGATCATGCATTTACAATCATGTATGTGTTGTTGGAAAGAAAGAAACAATTGAGATTATCCGGTCAGAAATGAAGGAAATGAGTTTGGTTTTGGAGGATGTGGCAAAAGATTTGAAGTCTGAAAAACCAGTTATTTCAGAACCGGTTCTTGATAGTATGACAGAACGGTATCTTGCATTTTTGGAAGCAGCATTATGGATGCTGAAAGGTTCAAGTTATTTATGGGAGGATAAAAAGGATGGAAGAGAAAGTAATGAAGGATTGTAAAGTGCTGGCATTGTGTTCACAAAAAGGCGGGGTTGGCAAGACAACAAGTTGCGTGAATCTGGCAGTCGGACTTGCAAAAGCAGGGAAGAAAGTGCTTGTGATTGACAATGATCCGCAGGGAAGTATGACAGCAAGTCTTGGGTATCATAACCCAGATGAATTACCAATCACACTGGCTACTATTCTGACAAAGATTGTAGAAGATGAACTATTTGAAAATACACTGGGAATTTTACATCACCAGGAAGGAATTGATTTGATTCCGGCAAACATCGAACTCTCTGGAATGGAAGTTTCACTTGTAAATATTATGAGCAGGGAACTTGTCTTAAAACAATATATAGAAAGAATGAGAGAAGAATACGACTATATATTGATTGACTGTATGCCATCACTTGGAATGCTGACGATCAATGCACTTGCCAGTGTCGATGCAGTTATTATACCTGTCCAGGCGGCTTATCTTCCTGTAAAGGGTCTAGAACAGCTGATACGGACGATAGGAAAGGTGCGAAGACAGCTTAACAAACAACTGAAAATTGGAGGTATATTGATCACAATGGTGGATAACCGAACGAACTATGCAAGAGATATATCTGATCTGATTTTTGATACATATGGAAACCAGATTAAGATTTTTCCACAGAGTATTCCATTTTCAGTACGAGCAGCTGAAATCAGTGCGGAAGGAATCAGCATATTTGAGCATGATCCAAAAGGAAAAGTAGCGGCTGCATATTGGCAGATGACACAGGAGGTGCTTTTGGATGAAAGGTAGAAGTGCATCGAAGATAAAACTGACATCTTATGATGAATTACTTGGAGGAGGAGAAGAAACGAACGATATCCAGCAGGTTTCACTTGAGCATTTACATTCTTTCGAGAACCATCCATTTCAAGTAAATGATGATGAGGCAATGGCGGAACTGGTGGAAAGTGTGAAAGAAGAGGGAATTCTTACAGCATTACTGGTACGACCGCTGGGTGATGGTGAATATGAAATCATCGCCGGTCACAGAAGGAGACATGCGGCACAACTTGCTGGTCTTAAAGAGGTTCCGGTTATTATCAGAAATATGGATCAAGATACAGCTGTCCGTGCGATGGTAGACAGCAATCTGCAGAGACCTAATATACTCCCAAGTGAAAAGGCATATGCTTACCGTATGAAGATGGAAGCAATGAATCATCAGGGAACATCAGGCGGTATCAGTGCGAAAGACATTGGAAAGAACGCAAATGACAGTGCAAGGCAGGTGTATCGCTATATCCGGCTTACTTATCTGATGAATGACCTATTAAACGCAGTAGATCGTGATGTGATCGGATTGCAGGTAGGTGTAGAGCTTTCCTACCTTACGGTTCCAGAACAGGAGATGGTGGAGGAAGTGCATGAGAGTACCGGAAAATATCCAAGTCTGGAACAGGCAAAAAAAATAAGGCAACATCGAGAAGAAAAAACGCTGACAAAAGAGATTGTGCGGCTCCTGGTTATAGGAGAGCGTAAAAAGAAAACAACGGTAACATTAAAACAGGGTGAAATTAAGAAGTATTTTCCTCCAGAGTATGATGAACAGAAGATACGGACTGTTATATGTCAGCTTTTGGAGGAATGGAGCAATCAGAATCATTGATAAGTACGAAGGGAGGGATGTGTCATGAGTATAAGAGCAACATTCCATTATTTTCAAGGAATGGAATGCGATATGTACAGTTTTTATCGTATTCCCAAACTGCTGTTTACAAGTGAATATTTTAAAAATCTCTCCTGCGAAGCAAAGGTGCTGTACGGACTGATGTTAGACCGGATGTCACTGTCCATCAAGAACCGGTGGTTTGATGAAGAGGACAGGGCATATATTTTCTTTTCGGTGGAAGAGATTATGGAAATGCTTAACTGTGGCAGGAATAAGGCTGTGAATTGTCTAAAAGAGCTGGATCAGGAAAAAGGGATTGGATTGATTGAGAAGAGGCGAATCGGACTTGGAAAAACAAATGTTATTTACGTGAAAAATTTCAGCCTGACAGAATATCCAGATGAGCCAGCAATCTTTGATTCGGAAGAAACACCGGAAAATGTAGCAGAGAGAAAAGAAAATACAGAGACAGAAATAGAAGAATATGCGAAAAAAGAGCCGGAAAAGCCCGTAAATACACAGAAGTTTGAAAAACAAACTTCAGGAAGTTTGAAAAATAAACTTCAAGAAGTTTCAAAAACAAACTTCAAGGAGTTTGAAAAACAAACTTCAAGAAGTTTAGAAAACAAACTTCAAGAAGTTTCAAAAACAAACTGTAATAATACTGAATATAATTATACTGAATTTAGTGAGAATGAATCTTATCAATATCTATCTGAACAAGAGAAAGGGAGAGATAGGATACAGGAGAGAAATGAGTATCGACAGTTAATTCATGATAATATCGAATATGAGACCCTTTGTCAGAGCTATGGAACTGGACGAGTAGAAGAGCTGGTAGAGCTGATGCTGGATGCAATATGTTCGACAAAGACATATCAACAGATCAATGGGGAAGCTGTGCCTACACAAGTGGTCAAGAGCCGTTTGCTCAAAGTCGGGTATGAACACATCCAGTATGTGTTTTTCAGTCTTGACAGGAGTACAAGCAAAGTGAAGAATATCCGGCAGTATATGCTGACGGTATTGTATAACGCTCCTGCAACAATCAATCAGTTTTATGATGCTGAAGTTCGACATGACATGTACTGGGGGAAGGATATTCCAGACAGGTAAGAACTTTGTGCCCACTGGGCACGAAGTTTAAAAAGAGATAGTCATATCTGGCAGATATGCTAAAATAACCTTGTGTCCACTGGGCACAAAGTAGGAGGAAGAATTATGTTGAGATTTATGATAAAACTGCCATTTCGAATTATTGCAGCTCCTGTTTGGCTGGTACTTGCAGCGGTGAATATTGTGCTGGTGTTCCTGGTTGGGTTATCTGCTGGATTCTGCTATCTGATAGCCGGAATCTCTGTTGTGACAGAAGTTTTGAGTATTGGGTTTGGAATCAGTACGGACTGGACAATGAAATCAGCGATTATTACGACAGTAGTGTTTGTTCTACTCCCACATATCGGTATGGGGATAGTTGCAGTAATTGAAGTTGTGAAATGTGGATTACAGGAATTTATTTTTGGATGATTGTGGAAAATATAGTGGCGCTATATGGAAAGGCAGAAATAAACAATGGAAGAATTATATAAAGTGATGGATGATTTGCTTGAGGTGGAATTTCAGATGAAAGCAGGGATGGATATTCTGAAAGAACTGGAAGAGTTTTATATGCTGGAAAAAGAAACCGAAAAATCGGATGCTAGAAAAGTAGCTGTGCTGATGAAAGGATATCTGCAGTCGATGAAGTCAAATATTCGAGAAATCATTCGTTATATTGATGACACGGCACTTGAAAAATCAAATGATAAAAAGAAAGATAAACAGGAATCTGCGAGCACCATATCCGAGGAAGTGCAGGAATTTGTGAATCTGACAATTACAGAGCATATGGGGAAAGCATATTCAGAATGGAAGTTAAAGCAGGATAAAGAGCCAGTAAGTGAGATTGATAAGAAATACCAGAAATTACTGGAAACGTTATCCCAAGAACAGGAAGAAGTGATTACGGAATACTGTAATGCAATTTTTAGCAGTGGAGCAGAAACAGAAGAATTTTTCTATCGACTGGGATTAAAAGATGGACTGAATCTGAAAAATACGGTAAAATCTGTATTAGAAATGATATCATGAAATCGGAAGTTGGAGGATACACGCATGAAAATTGTAATCATTAATGGAAGTGCCAGAAAAGGAAACACGCTGACAGCAATCAATGCATTTATAAAAGGAGCATCAGAAAAGAATGAAATTGAAATCATTGAACCTGACAAACTCAACATTGCACCATGCAAGGGATGTGGTGTCTGTCAATGCTCTAAGGGATGCGTCGATAAGGATGATACAAATCCTACAATTGATAAAATTGCTGCCGCAGATATGATTCTTTTTGCTACACCAGTTTATTGGTGGGGAATGTCAGCACAATTGAAACTTATCATTGATAAGTGCTACTGCCGTGGATTGCAGTTAAAAAATAAAAAAGTTGGCACGATTGTTGTAGGCGGTTCTCCCGTAGACAGTATCCAGTATGAGCTGATTGATAAGCAGTTTGACTGTATGGCAAAATATCTTTCATGGGATATGCTTTTCAAAAAATCATATTATGCAACAGCCAGAGATGAACTTGAAAAAAACAAGGATTCCATGAACGAACTTGAGGGGATCGGAAAAAATTTATAAAGCACGTTCCAAATTCCTGTTTGCATATTTCATCAAACGGTACATATTAAAATTAACACAAAGGGAGATGTTAGAATGAAAGCTCATGAATATTGGTCTGTCGGAGCATTGATAACGATGCTAGGAACTTTTTATAGCGGATATAAAGGTTCAAAATCAAGCCATAAATATTTTGCGGCAAGTTCTTTGCTTTGTATGATTATGGCTATTTACACAGGTCATAAGATGATATCTAAAAACAAGAAAACAAAGAAAGAACCAATATCATTAGGAAATGAAGAATAATACAATCAACCTTGTGCCCAGTGGGCACGAAGTTGGCATAGTCACTATGGTGTCAGGAGAAATCCTGGCATCTTTTTTTTATATCTTTTTACACTTCAAAAAATAATTTCAAAAAATTTCTAAAATCATGTCCGATTTTGTCGCTCCCAATACAGAGTATATGGAAGGCAAATTGAAAATCCTCTGATTTCCAAAAATCACAAACGTAAAAGAGGTTCAGACAGTTCTTCCGATTGCACCTTGACAATTGAAGGAGCTGATACATCTTGAGGAACATGCTTACCGGAGATAATCCGGCTCGTGCAGGCGAAGACTCCTATGGGAAGAGCGAAGCAATAATGATACCACCGAAGGGTACAGGACCTCTGCTGAAACAGAGACTGTGACTGTATTTTTACAGCCGGGTTATCTGGAATGATAACGATCAGATGTATATGTACAGACAAAGCCCAAATGTGAATACTTAGATTTTCTTATTTATATTACAGGAGAAATCCTGTAGCAAGTGGGGAATGGTTCGAATCCATTCCTCATTTTTTCGTGCAGAAAATGCACAGATTATTATCCTGTTTGAAATACCAGGGAAGGGTGTTGCAGGAAGAAAGGGAGGACAAAAAGAATGAATACGATTGTTTTAATGGGTAGACTTGCCAGAGATCCAGAAACTAAGCTGACATCTACGCAAAAGGGACAAACCAAAGTATCTAGGTTTCCACTGGTAGTAAAAAGAAATAGCACAAGCAAAGCATTTGTAGTGATGATCACAGCTTATGGAAATAATGCAGAATTTGTGGAGAAATATCTTGAAAAAGGAATTAAGATTGCTCTTTCCGGAGAGTTGGTAATCTCTCAGATCAAAGATGAACAGACTGGAACTGCATCCTATTATACCGAAGTCATTATGGATAATGTAGAGTTTGCAGAAGCCAAAACAAAAAAAGAAGAATCTGACGGATTTCAACCAGCAGAGAAGAGGAAGATTCCATTCGATATACCAGAAGAACTTGAACAAGAAATGCCATTTCGATAGGAGGACAAGATTTATGAGAAAATACTTTTTAGAATTATTTGCAATAGGATTGGTTGATTCAGAAGGAAGAATCAATACAGAACATATGACAAGTGATGCGCTTATGACTGCCATGAAAACAATGGAAGAGCTGACGCAAATGAAAATGGATCGTTTGGTTTTGGAAACAACAATGGAGATGATCTTATGTATGTTTGAGTCATGTGACACAGAGGAATTTACAGAAATATTAGGCAAGCTGCTTGGCGGAAAGCAGACTTCTAAAGTGACAGCTCATTTGGAAGCACTGGAGGAATTGTTGACAGAAGAGGAATATAGTAGTTTCCTTGCAGAATATCTTGGTTATTTAACCGTGAATGTAGCAGAGTTTATTAGGAGCACAATCATTGAAAATGGTTTGATGTTACTTGCCGGTTCAGGAGGAGAAGAGGATGGAGAAGAGGATGGAGAAGACGGATTATAAAATCACAGAGTTTCACAATTCGGAGTTTGGTTCCATCCGTATGATTGAAGATGGAGGCAGACTTTTATTTTCTGGAATTGATGTAGCATTTGCTTTGGGATATGCAAAACCAAGAAATGCGATAAATGTTCATTGCAAGGGGGCCCTGAAACGGGGCGTCCTTACATCAGGTGGGGTACAGCCAATGATTTTTATTCCAGAGGGAGATGTATATCGGCTGATTACAAAAAGTCGTTTAAAGTCAGCACAGAATTTTGAGAAGTGGGTATTTGATGAGGTACTTCCGGCTATTAGGAAAACAGGCGGATATTTAGAGACCGATCTTTTAGACAGGGTAAAAGATAACCCGGAACTTCTTTTGGAATTTGCCGAGAGACTTTTGGCAGAAAACAATCGAAATCGAGAATTGCAAAATCGTGTAAAGGATATGCAGCCAAAAGCAGATTATTATGATCATTTCATGATTACAGGAGAATGCACCAATATTCGAACGACGGCAAAAGAGATTGAATTTCCAGAAAGAAAATTTGTGAAACTTCTTTTAAATAGAGGATTTCTATATAGGAGTCCATCCGGCACGCTGTTACCCTATGCGGTGGAGAAGAACAATGATCTGTTTATTGTAAAAGACTATTTTAACAATGGACATCTTGGTTCACAGACATTGGTTACACCAAAAGGAAAAGAATTTTTTAAAGCGTTGTGTGCGGAGGAAGAGTAAAGAATGAAGGAGGTGGTTGCCATGATTACAGATCTGGACAGCAGTTAAATCGCTGAAAGGAGGGAAAATCATGCAGGAAGAGGTAACTCAGAAAACGGTCACGTTCTGCATTCGGACTACCAAAGTAACAGCAGATTTATTGAAAAAGGTTCTTGCTGCTTATCTGCGTCATCAGAAGCAGAAATCGGTAGAGAAGAAAGCGAAGAAGAATCAGCCGAAACAGGGAAAGGTCACGGTAAAAGAGCTGGCAAAACAAAATGCCGGGATGGTCAATATCGAGATCACAAATAAGAATATCAAGTCCTTTGAACGTTATGCCAGAAAATACGGGATCAATTATGCTTTGAAAAAAGATAAGAGTAAAGATCCACCGATGTATCTGGTGTTTTTTAAAGGACGTGATCAGGATGCCCTCAATGCTGCTTTCCGTGAGTTTTCCCAGAAACAGATTCAAAAAGCGAATAAGCCTTCTATTCACAAGCGTCTTGCAACTTACAGAGCAATGATGCCAAAGAAATCGAAGGACAAAGTAAAGAACCGGCATCAGGAGCAGAGCCGATGAAAAAGCAAATCGGTAAAAATCTGATGCAAAAATGGAAGAATAAGATCAGGGTCAGGCTGTCCGCCCTGGATAAAAAGAAACTGGTTCTTACCAATATCCCATATATCTTAACTGCTTTTTATACAAATCGGGCATCATTTCTTTACAGAAACAGTCTGGGAGAAGATATTGGGAACAAGCTATTATATGCGATGGAACATGCAGACAGGATTCTTACTGGATTGCAGCCAAGTTTTAACTGGCGTGATATGCTGACAGGAATTGTAGCAGCTGTCATTCTGAAATTACTGGTATGGCAGAAACAGTCAGATGCAAAGAAACTCCGGAAAGGAATCGAGTATGGTTCAGCCAGATGGGGAAACGCTGAGGATATTAAACCTTATATGTCGGAAGATCCCTGGATGAATATTCCATTAACAGCAACAGAAGCATTGACTATGGAAAGTAGACCTAAACAGCCAAAGTATGCAAGAAACAAAAATATAGTGGTCATTGGCGGCAGTGGTTCCGGAAAAACTCGATTTTTCGTTAAGCCGTCAGTCATGCAGATGAACTGTTCCATGGTCATTACAGATCCGAAAGGCACTCTGATCGAGGAATGCGGGAAGATGTTAGCAAAGGGACCACCTAAGAAAGATAAGAATGGAAATATTATGAAAGATAAATCAGGAAAAGTGGTACACGAACCATATGTGATTAAGGTTCTGAATACTATCAACTTTTCCAAATCGCTTCATTACAATCCATTTGCTTATATACGGTCTGAAAAAGATATCCTGAAGCTGGTTACAACAATTATTGTTAATACCAAAGGCGAAGGGGAAAAAGCTTCCGAAGATTTTTGGGTGAAAGCAGAGAAGCTGTTGTACACGGCATTGATTGCTTTTATCTGGTATGAAGGGGAGGAAGAGGAAAAGAATCTGAATACCCTTCTGGATCTTTTGAATGAAAGCGAAACCCGTGAAGAGGATGAAACTTACCAGAATCCAGTGGATATGATGTTCCAGGAACTGGAAGAAAGAGATCCGCAGCACTTTGCGGTCAGACAGTATAAAAAATACAAAATGGCGGCTGGCAAAACAGCCAAAAGTATTCTTATTTCCTGTGGTGCGAGGCTGGCACCATTTGATATAGCAGAACTTCGTGAGATCATGTCTTATGATGAAATGGAACTGGATAAGATCGGGGACAGGAAGACAGCCTTGTTTTTGATTATGTCCGATACAGATACAACATTTAACTTTGTGATTGCCATGTTACAGTCACAGCTTTTCAATCTGCTTTGTGACAAAGCAGATGATGAATATGGTGGAAGACTGCCAGTTCATGTGCGTGTCATTGCTGATGAGTTTGCCAATATTGGACAAATTCCTCAGTTTGACAAGCTGATTGCAACCATCCGAAGCAGGGAAATCTCTGCTTCTATTATTTTGCAGTCACAGAGTCAGCTAAAGGCAATGTATAAGGATAGTGCAGATACTATTCTGGGTAACTGTGATACCACACTATTTCTTGGAGGAAAAGAGAAAACTACTTTAAAGGAAATGAGCGAGCTTCTGGGTAAGGAAACCATTGACCTGTATAACACTTCGGAGACGAGGAGTAATCAGAAGTCTTTTGGATTGAATTACCAGAAAACAGGTAAACAGCTGATGACTGAAGATGAGATTGCAGTCATGGATGGAGGAAAATGTATCCTGCAGATCCGTGGTGCCAGACCATTTTTCTCGGACAAATATGATATCACGAAACACAAAAACTATCGGCTTCTTGCAGATGAAAACGAGAAGAACCGGTACAAAGTTGAGAAAGAGTTAAATCCGCAGTATACACCGAAATCTGAAGAAGAGGTGGAAGTAATTCATGTAGAACTGTCGGAGTAACCTTGGGAATGAACAGAAAATAATGAGGAAAGGAATAACTGACACTAGGTGCACCGGCTTTTTAGTCGGTGTATTTTCGTTCCCGCAAACACCTGAAAGAAGTCAGTTTTGGTGAATGTATATGGCATTTTTTAGCAGTGCAATTACAACTTTAAAAACTCTTGTAGTCGCAATCGGCGCAGGTCTTGGCGTGTGGGGTGTCGTAAACCTTCTGGAAGGATATGGAAACGACAATCCCGGTGCTAAGAGCCAGGGCATCAAACAGCTTATGGCTAAGTAGATGTAATCAAGAAAAGAAAGGAAAAGCACAATCCAGACGGAACCGGCGGTTGTGTCAAGAAATGTTTGTGGAATGGCAAGAACTTTGATATAATGGGAACAGGAAC